>WFYI01000001.1 GCA_015490155.1 Aquificaceae bacterium
ATTACAACGTCGTAGTTTTTCATAGCAGTTAGATTATTCTATTCTAAGATACAAAAGCCAAAGAGAAAAGTTTGCAGGATATATGGTAGTTTCGCCATTTAGATGAACCTCCAGTGGACAGCTATAAGAGAAATGTAAAAGCTCAAGTTCAATACACTCCTAGCCAAAAACTTACTTCGCCTCTTTAATGCTATACACCTGTCCCTAAGTAATGAATGAACCCCCTCATTCCTATTCACCGCTCCATACTTCCTAACAACATGCCTATCCGCAGGTAGCCATTCATATACCTTGTACGCATCTGTCTCGTATTCCTCTGCCTCAGGCAGCTGTTCCAATATCTTTTAAAAAAAGTTCCCAAGCTCCTGTCTCCTACAAACAGGAACTTCTTAACTCTCTTAGATTCCCTCTTCCCGTTTTGCAGTTTCTATTATTCTCAGAACTTCGTCCTTTGATGTCCCCCCGAAGGTTTTTCTTCTGTCCGCAATCTTTTCGGGTTTTAAGAGTTCAAGAACTCCTTCATCAAACAGCTCAGAGAAAGCTTTGAACTCCTCAAGGCTCATGTCTTCAAGCCTTTTGCCCTTTTCTATCAAGTAAGCTACGATTTTACCTGCAACCTCGTGAGCCTCCCTGAAGGGCATTCCCTTTTGAGCTAAGTAGTTTGCCACGTCTGTGATTAGAACGAAGTTGCCGGCATTTTTTCTCATGCTTTGGGGCTTTACCTCCAGCCCCTCCAGAACCTTTATCATACCCACGAGCGAGCCTTTTAGCGTTCTAAGGCTATCGAAAGCAGGCTCTTTGTCCTCTTGGAGGTCTCTGTTGTAAGCCATGGGTAGAGCCTTTAGTAGTGTTAGAAGGTTAATAAGATTTCCGTACAGGCGTCCCGTTTTTCCCCTTATGAGTTCAAGAACGTCCGGGTTTTTCTTCTGGGGCATGATGGAACTACCCGTGCAGAGCTTGTCGGGAAGCTCTACGTAATTAAATTCCTCGGAAGCCCAGAGGATTAGGTCTTCTGATAACCTTGAGAGATGCATACCTGCGGTCGCACAGCAAAATAGGAACTCCGCTATAAAGTCCCTGTCTGCGGTCGCGTACATGGAGTTCCGCGTCAGCTTGTTGAAACCGAGTTCAGAAGCGGTAAAGAACCTGTCAAGGGGAAAGTCCACCCCGGCAACCGCACCGCTCCCGAGGGTAAGCTCGTCAAACCGTCTGTAAGCGTCCGAAAACCGCTCGGAGTCCTTTAGGAACATCTCCCTGTAGGCTAAAAAGTAATGGGACAGCCTTATAGGTTGCGCCCTCTGAAGGTGTGTGTAAGCAGGCAGAAGTATGTCAAGCGAGCTTTCCGCGAGCTTTATCAGGCTAACTCTAAGCCTCTTTAGTAAATTAAGTATCTCCCTTATCTCTTTCTTTAGAAATAGCCTTTCGTCCGTCGTCACTTGGTCGTTTCTTGAGCGTCCCGTGTGGAGCTTTCCTCCCACCTTTCCAAGCTTTTTCGTTAAAAGGGCTTCTATGTTCATGTGAACGTCTTCAAGCTCCCTCTTCCAGCTTACCTTTCCCTCCTTTAGCTCCTTTCTGATACTTTCTAATCCTTCTATCAGCTTATCCCTCTCTTCTTCAGTTATTACACCCGCTTTGAAGAGCGTCTTAACGTGGGCTATGTTCTGCTTTATATCCTCCGGGGCAAGCTCCTTATCAAAGCTTATAGATTCGGTAAACTCCTCAACGAACTCGTCCGTTTCTTCCGAAAATCTCCCAGACCAAGGCTTACTCATAACCTTACTTCCCTTAGCCACGCCCAGTTGTCCTTAAACCATCTTACAGTTTTTTCTATACCCTCTTCAAGAGAAACCTTTGGACTCCAATCCAGCAGCCTCCTCGCTTTGCCTATGTCAGCCCAAGTAGCCTTCATATCAGCCTTGTGGAAATCCCTGAACTCTATCTCAGCCCCTCTGCCGGTAAACCTCTCTATAAGCTTTATAGCCTCCATAAGCTCGTGGGGGCTGTCGCTCCCGAGATTTATAACCTCGTATCCCACTTTCTTTAAAGCCTTGACAGTTCCTTCCGCTATGTCGTCTATGTAGGTGAAGTCCCTGCTCTGGGAGCCATCTCCAAAGAGTTCAATAGGTGAGCCTTCCATAATCCACTTTACAAACCTGAATATGCTCATGTCCGGTCTGCCCGCAGGTCCGTAAACGGTAAAGTATCTGAGAACGCTTACATCTATACCGTAAAGGTAGTGGTAGCTGTAAGCCATAACCTCTGCGGCTTTCTTAGAGGCAGCGTAAGGGGATATGGGTGTATTCACGGGCAGTTCCTCTTTAAAGGGCATGCTTTGTCCGGCGTAAAGAGAGGAGGTTGAGGCAAGCACGAATTTTTCTACACCTCTGTCCTTCATAAGCTCCAATAGGTTCAGCGTGCCTTCCGCGTTGGTTTTTAAGTAAACCCAAGGGTCTTGGAGGGAGTACCTTACCCCTGCCCTTGCAGCCTCGTTTATTACTGCGTCGAACTTGTGCTGTGAAAACACATCGCTCAAAGCCTCTTTGTTTTCTATATCCAACCTGTAAAAGGTAAAGTTCTTAAATCTCTGTAAGCTACTTAGTCTCCACTCCTTTACAGAGACATCGTAATAATCGTTTAGGTTATCAACTCCCACAACCTCGTTTCCTTCCTCTAAGAGTTTTTGGGCCGTCTTCCAGCCTACGAACCCCGCACAACCCGTGAGAAGGATTTTCACTCACCGAACCTCCAGTTTAAGGTTCAAGAGGCGAATAGCCCTCGAAAGCCCATCACCCTCCTTGGCGAACATGAATAGTGTAAACAGCTTTCCAAAACTGACGCCTCTTTCGGGGTTAGCGGTAATTTTTACACTTTTACCATCAGCGATGAAGTTCTTTAGGTTTTGGAGGAATTCCCTTTCCAGCTCGCTCTTGCTTCTGATTATATCCCTGTTAATCCTCCCTAAAACCTCTTCCCTGTATTCTTCGTATGGCAATCCTTTTTCCCGAGCTTCGCGTCGCAGAATTCTCTCCTTTATACCCATGTCCAGAAAAGTAAACTCCATACTCGAAAGCCTTATATCACTCAACTGACCGATTAGAAAAAAGGGGTTTGTTTCTGTTTCTTTGTCCATATTTTTCCAGAACTCCGTGTCTATGTTGGTAAGTTTTAAGCTTAGGTTTAACTCAAAGCCCTCATGAAGTTTTAGGTAGGCTCTTTTAAGTTCAAGTACGCCTTGCTCCTCGTACACCTTCAGTTTTAAGCCGCCGTTGAACCTAACCCTTTCGTAACCGAGACCTCTGAAGTCCTCCGATAGCTTGTCGTCGCCACCAACCTCTAAATCCTTGTACTCTAAATCTATGTTTCCTTCGGAGAACTCTCTTACTACAACCTCCCTTGCAAACAGCTCTCCTTCGGAATCCCTTAACCTGAGGTTCTTGATGAGTATTTCATTCTTTAAAGGGGCATAATCTACCTCCTCGTAATCTCCTTGAAGGTTCAGTTCCTTTATTGTTCTATCGACTTCTTCTTCAGCTTTCTTGTCGAGGTACCAATCCAATACAAAGTACCCGACGACTGCGAGGACTAAAAGGACCGCAAGTTTTTTCATGCTTAGAGCAGAACCTCCTCTTTTCTCACAGCGTTGAGGTCTTTGAGAAGCTGGTAATCCTTCTTTATGTCTCTACCCGCACGGGTTAGGTAGCCCCCTACCATCATAGCGTTGGTCATCAAAACCGCCATACCGTGAAAGTCTCTCAGGTTTTGCTCCCTACCTCCGCACAAACGAAGTTCAGCTTTTGGGTTTGTAAACCTGAACATGGCTATAACCTTCAACGCCTCCAAGGGTGTAACTCCGGGCGCGTTTTCCATCGGTGTTCCCTCTATGGGCATGAGGAAGTTTAAGGGGATAGAATCCACCTCGAGTTCCCTGTAGGTTAGGGCTAAGTCAACCCTGTCCTCTTCGCTCTCTCCCATGCCGAAGATTCCACCGCAACAAGTTGAAAGTCCTACCTTTTTAATCCTCTTTATGGTTTCGTACCTGTCTTCCCAGCTATGGGTGGTAACTATGCTGGGAAAGAAAGCCCTGCTCGTTTCAAGGTTATGGTTAATCCTCTTAACGCCTGCTTCTTTAAGCTTTCTCAAGCTCTCTTCGTCCATAGTCCCTGCAGAAACACACACGTTTATAGGAATTTTCTCCACATCCTTAACCTCTTTGACAGCCTCCGAGATTTTATCTACCTCCTCTCTCGTAGCCTGTTTACCCGCAAGCACCACGCAGTACCTATTTGCTCCGAACTCTACACCCCTCTCCGCACCCTCTACGATTTCTTCCTTTGGAACGAGATTGTAAACATTTATGGGCGTCTTGTAAAACTTCGATTGAGCGCAGAACTTACAGTCTTCAGAACAGGCACCGCTCTTGGCGTTTATTATGGAGCAGAACTCAATTTCTCCTTCCGGAAAGAACTTTTCCTTTATCTTTTGGGCGTAGTGTGTCAAGAATGCAACGTAGTTATCCGGAACCTGAAGTAAGAACAAAGCCTCTTCCTTAGTTAGAGGCTCGTATGCTTCTGCCTTTTTATATAAATCCAGTATTTTCCTCTCATACCTGTCCATATCGGAAACCTCCAGAGGGGATTTTATTTGAATATAGACGAACCATGTCAAACTTCCATACTATCACACCGAAGGTGTTGTTATAAAAGAAAATGTTTTAAGATAATTCCCTGTATGTATCTGGAGTTCGAGAAACCTCTTGAGGAACTTAAGGAGAAAATAGACAGGCTTAAGGGCGCCTACAACCTGGGTAATAGCTCCGTGGAGGGTGAGCTTAGAAGCTTGCAAAGGCAGTTCAAGGAAAGGGCGAAGAAGATATACGCCAAGCTTTCTCCTTGGAAGAGAATACTTTTGGCAAGGCATCCTAAGAGACCTCATACTCTCGACTATGTACAGAGAATTTTTAAGAACTTTAAGGAACTCCACGGAGACAGATGCTTCGGAGATGATAAGGCTGTCGTTGCCGGCTTTGGAGAGTTTTACGGCAGAATGGTTGCGGTTCTCGGACACGAAAAGGGTAGGGGAACGAACGAGAAGATAGAGAGAAACTTCGGTATGCCCCACCCGGAGGGATACAGGAAAGCTATACGAGTTATGAAGCTTGCGGAAAAATACGGGTACCCTGTGGTTAGCTTCATAGATACTCCCGGGGCATACCCGGGCATAGGTGCGGAGGAGAGAGGGCAGTCTCAGGCTATTGCGGAGAGCCTTTACGCTATGGGATTCGTGAAGGTTCCTACCGTTTCTGTAGTGATTGGGGAGGGTGGGAGCGGTGGCGCGCTCGCTCTGGGCGTGGCGGATAGAGTTTACATAATGGAGAACGCTTACTACTCGGTTATATCTCCTGAGGGCTGTGCGGCAATTCTCTGGAAAGACCAATCGAAGGTGGAGGAAGCGGCAAAAGCTCTAAAGATAACCGCGAGGGAACTCTTTGAGCTGGGTGTGGTCGACGGTGTGATACCGGAACCTCTCGGGGCGGCTCACTGGGATGCGGACAGGTCTGCAAGGGTGGTGAAGTGCTACATAAAAAGGGCTTTAAGAGAGCTTGAACGATTAAGCACAGATGAATTACTAAAAGCCCGTATAGAGAAGTTCAGGGGTATGGGTAAGTACAAAGAGGTTTAGTTTTTACAGTTGGGACATAGTCCGTATATGTTTACGGAGTACCCCGCAGGTTTAAACCCTTCTAAGTTCTCCGGTAGGTTTATACCGTCCTCGAGGTAGATATCCTTTATACTCCCGCAGTTGGTACATATTAGGTGGTGATGCTCTTCAGTATTGGCATCGTAGCGTACGGAGTTACCCCAGTAACACACCCTCTTTGCAAATCCCATTTGCTCTAAGGTTTCTACGGTTCTGTAAACCGTAGCGAGGGATACAAAGGGATACTTTTTCTTAACTTCCTCGTAAATCTCTTCAACCGTCGGGTGCGTGTGAGAGTTTAAAAGAATTTCGTAAACCGCAACCCTTTGGGGTGTAATTTTCAACCCCTGCTCTCTACATTTATCTACAAAGGCTTTCAGCATATCCTCTTTAAGCTCCATAGTAATGTATTAATATAACAGAACTTCCCTACCTTTCAATAATAATTTTCAATTAATCAAAGTTTTAGATATCAGGTTTAATTTATGTGTATCTTTGGCGATTAAAGGTTGTCCGTCCCTTACAGGTAGAGAAGCTTGTACTAAACTTCATTTACCACAACCGATTTATACTCCCTGCACTCAAGTCATCCAAAATGTCCGGATATGAGATAAATTTATATGGTTGGCGTTTTAGGAGGAAGAAGTCATGCGAAAGGAAAGCATTCCGATAGTTGAGCTTCTTAAAGAGGCTAAAGGCTCAATACTTATAGCAACCCACGAAAACCCGGACGGAGACGCGCTCGGTAGCGGTATGGCTCTCTATCTATTTCTGAAGAAAAAGGGCAAGGAGGCTTACATAGGCTCAAAGGACGGCGTTCCTCACTTTCTTAACTTTCTACCTCACACGGAGGAAGTAATAAGCTTGCCCGACGGGAGGTTTTACGATATAGGCATAGTGGTTGACTCCTCGGGATTTTTCAGGGTAGGTACGGAGTTGAAGGTGGGAAAGAAGATACGGATAGACCACCACGTAGGGGGTGACTTTTACGGCAGGCACGACCTTATAGACCCCAAAGCACCTGCTACCGCGTCTCTAATTTATGAAATTATAAAGGCTTGGGACGAGAGCGCGATAGACAAGGACATAGCTACGTGTATATACACCGGTCTTGCGACGGACACGGGGTTCTTTAAGTACTCCAACACCAATGAGTACACTTTTGAGGTTGCAAAAAGGCTCGTGTCCTTCGGTGCGGAGCCTCACTACGTTTATAGGATGTTCTCCGAGCGTGAGAGCCTCGGTAAGATGAAGCTAATATCTAAGGTTCTTGATACACTGACACTCTACGAAAACGGACAGGTTGCGGGTATAACGATTCTTGATAGGTTCTTTAAGGAAACGGGTACTACCTACGAGGACAGCGAGGGACTTGTCAATTACCCAAGGTCTATAGACGGAGTTGAGGTTGCCTTTGCGATAATAGAGAAGCCAGAAGATGGCTTGTGGAAGGTTTCCCTGAGAAGTAAGTTGAACGTTGACGTGTCAAAGATAGCTGAGAGGTTGGGAGGCGGCGGACATAAGTACGCCTCGGGGTGTAAGATAAAGGCAAACTCGTACGAGGAAGCTTTAGAGAAGCTATTGGGTTCTATACGCCAGCAACTCAGTATGCAGGAAAAAGCTGCGGTTTGATGGCTCTGCTGGGAACTCACGTGTCCTCCGCGGGTTCTATACTGAACACCTTTCAGAGGGCTGAGAAAGTTTGTGCTGAGGTGTTCCAGTTTTTCCTAAGAAGCCCAAGGGTGTGGAAGTGGAAGGGCGTAAGTGAAGAGCTTAAAGAGGAGTTTAAAGGGCGAGTTAAGGAGTTTAAAAAGCCCATTATGGTTCACTCCCCGTACCTGATAAACCTTGCATCAAAGGATAGGGAGCTAAGGGAAAAGTCTATAAGTG
>WFYI01000002.1 GCA_015490155.1 Aquificaceae bacterium
CCCTTGTAGTGAGCCTCAAAGTGTGGCTCAATTTGTTCGTTAGATATACCCTCAAGGTTCTGAGGCTTTAAATGGTCTCTTGCCTGAAGCTTTTTGACACTCATCCTGTCAACCTCCTTTTGTTTTATACTTCCCTTTTGGATTATATTTAATATCCCGTAGTTTATGTATGATAGTGAACATAGGTTTATAGGTTAATGAAGGACTTAATTAGAAAAGCCTTTAAAGAGAGCGCAGAGGTTAAATTAGCCTTCTTAGAAAGCTACGAGGACAGAATACTTGAGATTGCCCAGATACTTGCCACAGCCATAAAGGACGGAAACAAAATTCTTCTCTTCGGGAACGGAGGGAGCGCCGCAGACGCACAGCACATAGCCGCAGAAATTGTGGGAAGGTTCAAAAAGGAAAGAAAAGCCTTGCCCGCTATAGCCCTGACTACTGATACCTCTATACTCACCGCTGTTGGAAACGACTACGGCTTTGAAAACATATTCAGCAGACAGCTCGAGGCGTTGTGCATGCCCGGAGATGTAGCTATAGGAATTTCAACCTCCGGAAACTCTCCAAACGTTCTAAAGGGTATTAAAACCGCCCACGATTACGGTGCTACAACTGTGGCGTTTACAGGAAGAACCGGAGGCAAGCTCGCAGAGGTAGCCCACTATGCCTTTATAGTCCCCTCCTACGAAACCCCGAGGATTCAAGAGTGTCACATAACCCTCGGTCATGTACTCTGTGAACTCGTAGACGAACTTATATAGGAAAGCTCAAAACATAGTTAGCTCAGGGCTGAGTATGTTGGATAGGCTACACAAAACCCTCTAATTAACTCTGCGGAATATCATATTGTATAAGTCCATAGATAGTTATACAATTAATTATAATTTGGAGTGACAGAGGAGCGCTCGTTAGTCCTTGTCAGCTGAATAGGGCAAAAAGTGGCTCTGAGCTTAGATACATACACTCGAGAAGGAAGTGCTTGATAGGGCTTTAAAATTTGATTTAGGGGTGAAAAATCACCTTTCCACCTTCTGAAGCCCTTGTGCCACAATAAACCCAGAACAAGGGTTGAAGTTATCCCTGCAAACTAAGGGATTGTGACAGCCATCTACCTGCGAGGGCTTTACGTGTATGTTTTTCCCGAGATTATCCGCATAAATACGGCTTTGTCTAATCAAACCTATAAAGTTGAAGCCTTAGAACTGTAAGCTCTGTTCACATAAACCGCACGACAGGGATTTGAAGAGTTATAGTAATTCCTCAAAAGGTATGGAAAAGGTTAAACTTTGGAAGGACGAGGTTGATAAGCGGCTAAGGGAAATCATGAAGCCCTTTGAACCGCTAAGCCTCTACGAAGCCATGTCCTACTACCTGTTTCAAGAGGGAAAAAGAATAAGACCTCTTTTTCTTTTATCGGTTACGGACGAACTCGGAGGGAACTTGGAGGACGCAACACTTATCGGCTGTGCCATAGAGATGGTTCACAACTACTCGCTAATTCACGACGACCTCCCGGCTCTCGATAACGACGAAGAAAGAAGAGGCAAGCCCACATGCCATAAAGTTTTCGGTGAAGACCTTGCAATACTCGCGGGCGATGCCCTATTGACTTACGCCTTTGAGGTTCTATCAAATCCGAAAGCCTTTAACAAGCTATCGGAAGCACAGGTATTAAAGGTTATAAACGTAATATCCAGAAAAGCGGGCATAGAGGGTATGGTTAGCGGACAGGTTCTCGATATAAAGGGAGAAGGTGGAAATGAAAACATAAGCCTACTTAAGACCGCGGCGTTGTTTGAAGCGTGTTTTATGTGCGGAGGGATATGCTCGGATTACGAAAACCTCGAAGAACTTGAACAGTTGGGCAGAAAGGTAGGACTTCTTTTCCAAATAACCGACGACATACTCGACGGAGATGGCTACTACGAAACCTATGGCGAAAGGGCTAAGGAAATTGCACTTGAACTTTACTCCCGGATAAACTCTCAGTCCAAAGAGCTATTTACCAACGGAGAGACTTTTAGTTGCCTCGTGGATAAAGTCATATCAAGGATAGAGGCAAAAAAGTGAGAACCTCAAAAGTCCGTGTGTCGTATCCAGAGGATTCCCCCTATGGACAGAACAAGTCCCAGTAAAGAAAGGTAGGAGAACCTCGAGGGCTTTATACCTTTGACTATGTTCAGGTGTACCATAACGGCGTAGTAAAACCATATAAGCAGTGTAAAAATCAGCTTGGGGTCGTTTATCCAATGCTTACCTAGAAAGTTCTTCGTCCACAAACTTCCGAACACCAGCGTTAAGGTGAGAAATACAAAGCTCAGGTTTACAGATACTCTCTCTATCCTCCTAAGTACGCTCAGGGGTAAAAAGAGTGAAGAAACGTGTTTACCTTTCAACTTTTTTTCTATGAACAACTTTAGGGCAGAGGTTATACCTCCGAAGATTATAAACGCATAAGAACCCGCCGCAGAGATGAGATGGGATATAAACAATGGGTCTGCAAATCCACCTTTGGTGGCAGGAAGTCCGAGCATGGTAGTAAGAAAGCCCACAAAGGCTATCGCAAACCCAAAATCTTCAACTTTCTTTTTTAGGATTAAAAGCATAACTACAAACACCGCAACCAAAAAGTTACCAATCAAAGCAGCCGTTCCGTGGAAATCTCCGACGGGAAACACCTGGGTTGATACATACCTGTAAATCACATAAAACAAGTAGCTGAGGAGTGCGAGTACTAAGAGGAGCTTAGAAGCCCTTTCGTTCCCTATTTTCTTAAAAGTTTTGAGTGTAAAACTGAAGAAAGCTGTCAAGTACAAAAATGCACTTAGAATTAAAAATACCATACCGCAAATATTTTATCCCACAGTCTCTAAACAGGAAGCCGAGCAGGTTTACAACATAGGGTAAAATACTTTTGCTATGAAGGATTTCTGGGTATGGGTAGAACCCTACGACAAGAAGATAGTTACAACAGCCCTTGAGTCCGGGGCTACCGCGATAATTGTCCCCGAGGAGGGAAAGGCTCAAGAGGTTGAAAAGCTCGGCAGGATTACTGTCATAGCTCCGGATTCGGAACCCAAGCTGGGAAAAGACGTAGCTTACGTTCTCATAAAAGGTAAGGAGGAGGAAGAGCTTGCCGCTTCCTATCCGCCCAACGTTAAAGTGATAGTTGAGACCACAGATTGGACGGTGATACCCCTTGAGAACCTTATAGCCCAAAGGGAGGAACTATACGCAGTGGTCAAGAACGCTCACGAGGCGGAGGTGGCACTCCAAACCCTTGAGAAGGGTGTAAGGGGTGTAGTTCTGAAAACCTCGGATATTAACGAGATAAAAAGAGTTGCCAAGGTAATGGAAGAAGGTGAGGAAAAACTAAACTTAGTTACGGTTAAGATTACAAAGATACTCCCCTTGGGTTTGGGAGATAGGGTCTGTGTAGATACAGTCTCTCTTCTCAACAAGGGAGAAGGTATGCTCGTCGGCAATTCCTCTGCGGGTATGTTCCTCGTTCATGCGGAAACAGAGGAAAACCCTTACGTTGCCGCAAGACCCTTCAGGGTAAATGCCGGTGCAGTCCACATGTACATAAGGGTTCCGGACAACAAAACGAAGTACTTGTGTGAACTGAACGCAGGCGACAGGGTAATGGCTTACGACCACACAGGCAAGGGGAGAGTGGTTTACGTGGGCAGGTCAAAAGTTGAAAGACGCCCCATGCTCTTAATAGAAGCTAGGTATGAAAACAAGAAACTCAGTTGCATTCTCCAGAACGCAGAAACTATAAGGCTTACAAAACCGAACGGAACGCCCATATCGGTAGCTCAGATAAAGGAAGGTGACGAGGTCTTAGGATACATAGAGGAAGCCGGAAGGCACTTCGGCATGAAGGTAGAGGAAAGCATAATAGAAAAGTAACAAAAATCATTGCAAGGGCTATAATTAAACAGTATGGGGGACATATACGCCTTCGGATTAAATTTCAAAACCGCCCCCGTGGAACTCAGGGAGCAGTTGGCATGCAAGGAAGAAGAGCTTTATCACCTGCTCCCATTTCTTAAAGAAACCTCCGGCGTGAAGGAGATTTGCCTACTTTCCACCTGTAACAGAGTTGAGGTTTACGCCTTTTCCGAAAAGGAGGAGGACTTCAAATCCCTTGTAGAAAGCCTCGTTGAGATAAAAGAGCTTGATAAAGACACCCTTAAAAGACACACCTTTTTACTTAAAAACGAGAAAGCGGTTTTCCACATATTTAAAGTGGCTTCAAGCCTCGACTCTATGGTGGTGGGAGAGCCTCAGATAGTTTCCCAGTTTAAAAGCTCCTTCAGGATAGCCAAAGAGTTGGGAGTTACGGGAAAAATCTTAAACAGAATTTTTGATAAAGCCCTTCGGGCTTCAAAAAGAGTAAGAACAGAAACGGCGATAAGCAGGAACGCGGTATCCATAAGCTACGCCGCCGTAGAACTTGCGAGGAGAATATTCGGAGACATCCAAAAGGCAAAGGTTCTCCTCGTAGGTGCAGGGGAGATGGGAGAGCTTGCCGCTAACTACCTAAAAAGGCTCGGAGCAAAGCTCTACATAACAAACAGGACTTACGAAAAAGCTCTCAGACTCGCTCGCAACCTTGAGGGAAACGCCCTGCGCTTTGAAGAGATGAGCGATTACCTTGCGGACATGGACATAGTACTTGTCTCAACCGGAGCAAAAAGCCATCTTATAACTCGCGAGCTTGTGGGTAACGCCATGAGGAGACGCTCCTACGAACCCATGTTTATCATAGACATATCCGTCCCCAGAAACGTAGAGCCGTCCGTAGGCGACATAGAAGAGGTGTTCCTGTACGACATAGACGACCTAAAACAGGTGGTAGAGAATAACCTACAAGGGAGGAAGAAAGAAGCCCAGAAAGGAGAGATAATAATTTGGGATGAGGTCGGCAAGTTTATGAAGTGGTTTGAGAGCTTAAAAGTAGAACCCGTCTTGTTAAAGATAAAGGAAAATGCGAAGCAGTTCGAGAAAAACGACCCGTACCTTCGAAGGGTTCTATTTAAAGTCTTTAGAGAGATGAAAAGAAACCCGGATATAGCACCTCTTATGCTTAAAATATTCTCCGAGGAGGTAAGTAATGTCCATAGAAGAAAAGAGCTATCCCATGTCTATAACAGAGTTGATGGAGCTTGAGGCTGAAAACGCCATAAGGGCTTACATACTTATAAAAGCTGACCCAAGGGAAATACCGAGCATAATGCTCGCACTCTCAACCTTTGAGGGTGTAAAGACCGCGGACGTGGTAACAGGACCCTACGACATAATAGTTTTTTGCGAACTCCCCAATCAGGATGAGTTGGGAAGGCTCGTGATAAACAAAATTCACTCCCTCGAGGGAGTAAAAGAAGCCCTAACCTGCGTGGTGGTAAGGATATGAATTACCCTAAAGTCATAGAGGAAGAAGATAAAATAATCGTAATATACTCCGACGATAAGATTGTTTCCCAGGAGGAAGACGACGGAATAATACTCTTTTTCTCCAAAGATGGGGAGATTGTTAAGATAATAATACCGAAAGATGATGAACATCACCTCCTCTTCCTCTGATTTTTACCTCGTAGAGGGAGGGAAAAGGCTTAAGGGAAGCGTGAGGGTATCCGGTTCCAAAAACGCATCCCTGCCTATTATATTTGCAACTCTCTTAACGTCTGAGAGCTGTACCGTTCAGGAAGCCCCCAACCTTCTCGACGTGCGCAACGCCCTGAGCCTCCTTGAGTACCTCGGTGCGGAAAGCTACCGTGTCGGTGAAAACCTCTACATAAAAGCGGAAAGGCTAAAAAGCCACGAAACACCCCACCACATAGTACGCAAGATGAGGGCCTCTATCTTGAGCATGGGTCCTCTGCTCGTTAGGTTCGGAGAGGCTGTGGTTGCCATGCCCGGCGGTTGTTCAATAGGACTCAGGCCCGTTGACCAGCACATAAAACTATTCGAGAGAGCCGGTGCAAGGGTAAGCATAAAACACGGCTACATATACCTGAAAGCTGACAAGCTCAAGCCCATTGAGTTCGACTTTGACCTTGTAACGGTCACAGGAACAGAAAACGCCCTGCTACTTTTGAGTGCGGTTGAGGGAAGGAGCATACTAAGGAATGTCGCGATAGAGCCGGAGGTATTAGACCTTATAGAAGTTTTGAGAAAAATGGGAGCTGAGATAGAGCTTTGGGATAGGACTATTGAGATTAGAGGGACTCCAAACTTAACAGGTTTCTCCCACAGAGTAATACCCGACAGAATAGAAGCCGGGACTTTCATGGTAGCTTCCCTTATAACCGGAGGTGATATAGTTCTGGAAAATATAAGGCTTGAACACCTCGGCTCTGTGTGCGGAAAATTGGAAGAATGTGGAGGGGTTATAGAGAAGATAGGTAGCAACAGGGTAAGGGTTTACAGAAAGGGAGCTTACATACATCCGACGAACATACAGACGCAGGAGTACCCGGGCTTTCCCACAGACATGCAGGCTCAATTCATGAGCCTGCTCTCCTTAGCCAACGGGGTTTCTGAGATAACGGAGAATATCTTTGAGAACAGGTTTCAGCACGTAGCGGAGCTAAGTAGAATGGGAGCGGATATAAAGATACACGGCAGAACCGCGGTTGTCCGCGGTGTAGAAAAGATTTCTGGTGCCGAGGTGTTCTCAACAGACCTAAGAGCTTCCGCAGGTTTGGTTTTGGCGGGACTGGTCGCGGAAGGTAGAACTACAATAAGAGACATATACCACCTGGACAGGGGCTACGAATTCATAGATAAAAAACTAAGGAAACTCGGAGCCTCCATAGAGAGGCTCACGGAACACGAGGATTAAGCTATCTTTACCTTGGCTTCCTTACTAACCTTCTCCTTGGGGATTCTCAGCTCGAGGACACCGTCCTTGTACTCAGCCTTTGCCTTATCCGCCTTCACATCTACGGGCAATGGCACAACCCTCTCTATCCTACCGTAAAACCTCTCTACCCTGTGGACGTTCTCTGTGTTTTCCTCCTTTTCCTCTTTCCTCTCAGCCTTGATGTGGACTGCGTTTTCCTTAATCGTTACCTCTATGTCCTCTTTGTTCACGCCGGGAAGCTCCGCCTTAACTATTACTTCCCCTTCGGTCTCGTAAACATCAACCGGAGGAGCAAGAATCCTATCTCCGTCACCGGCAGGTATCATGTCCTCTAAAAGCCTGTCGAACTCTCTCCTAATCCTGTCAAGCTCTGCAAAAGGACTCCATATAGCCAATCCTCTTCTCATCTTCACCACCTCCTTTATAGGGTTTTCTATATATTATATTAGTCTATTGTTATCAAGTTGTCAAGTGGTAGCATAGCCTCCATAATGAATATCCGTAGATATGAGGGTTTTACTCGTAGAGGACGACACACTGTTGGGAGGAAGTCTCAAGGATTACCTCGAGATGAACGGTATAAGCGTAGATTGGATTTCTGACGATAGGGAGTTTTCAATCGAAGAGCTGGAGTTGTACGATGTGGTTGTGTTAGACCTAATACTCAAGTTCGGTAACGGAGAGGACATACTCAAGAGCATAAGAGAATCTGGTAAGGATTTACCTGTCTTAATTCTAACCGCAAAAAACTCCATAAGGGACAAAGAGGTATGCTTCAACTTGGGAGCTGACGATTACCTTACAAAGCCCTTTGAACCTAAAGAGCTTATTCTGAGGCTTAGGGCTTTAACATCAAGGTATAAGGGGAGAGTAAAGGCTCAAGAGAAAATAGGAGACCTCGTGGTCGATTTAGAATCCCAGAGAGTTTACAGGGGGAACGAAGAGATTAAAATTTCAAGAAATGCATGGGAGCTGTTGGAACTTCTCCTCAGAAATAGAGGTAAGGTAGTACCTACCGAGAGAATCCTCAATTACGTGTGGCGGGACAAACCTGTGGGAGACGAAGTTGTAAGGGCTTACGTAAAGGAGTTAAGAAAAATCCTACCTGAAGGTAGCATAGAGACTTACAGGGGAAGAGGCTACATGCTTAGGTAGTGCATTAATCCATGGGTATGTACCTTCTGACCTTTCTAACCTCCCTTGTGTCTATGTCCGCTGTCAGTAGCGTATCCTCGGACTCTGAAAAGGCGAGAACTTCTCCCCACGGCGAGTATATAGCACTGCATCCTGCGTACTCTTCTTTTCCTGCCCTTCCCCAGGTATCCGATAGAATTAGATAGCTCTGTGTCTCTATAGCCCTCGCCCTCGATAGAACTTTCAAGTGTTCCCTCCTCTTTGCACCCCACTGAGCCGGTACGAGAATTATATCTGCTCCCCTGTCCCTTAACTGTTTAGCCGTCTCAGAAAACCTAAGCTCAAAGCAGATTAACACTCCCAGCTTTCCGAATTTGCTCTCAAATACCGGATTTTCCCTACCGGGCTTAAAGTATCTACCCTCGTCAGTTAAAGGAAAGAGCTTAATTTTATCCTTCCACCCTAAAACCTCACCATCCTGCACCAAGAAGGCTCTGTTGTATATACATTCGTTTTCCTTAACCGGTAGGGAACCGCAAACGAGAAGGGATTTTTTATCGGATACCTCCTTCATAAAACCCAGAGCCTCTTTTGTGAAATTACAAGCCCCCTCCAAATTCTCGTAATTGAAGCCCGAGGAAAACATCTCGGGAAGCAAAACAAGGGAGTTTTCTTTCACACAATCCATAAGATTACGGACTGTATCCAAGTTCCCTTCCCAGTCCTCCAAAGATACTTTAAACTGCACGCTGTATACTCTCATGGCTAATCACACGAACACTTCCCGATAGTATATATCTTTATCTACCTTACAACCAGCCGTATAATTTTTGGGTGGACGTAGAGGAATTAAAGAGAATTCAAAACGAGTGCGCCCGAAAGGTTATAGGAAAAGACGACTTTAAAGAGCTAAAAACTATCGGGGGTATGGACGTTACCTTTGAAAGGATAGATAAAAATCCTACTAAAGCTTGGGCAAGTCTCGTGGTTATAGATATAAAAACCCTCAAGCCCATCTACACACATTACGTTGAAAGCGTAGTTGATTTTCCATACATACCTACTTTTTTAGCCTTTAGAGAGTTACCGATACTTAAGAAGCTTTACAGCTCAGCAGAGGTCTTACCTGATGTATTTTTCATAGACGGGCAGGGAATAGCACACCCGCGCAGGTGTGGGATAGCATCACAGTTTGGGGTTGAGACAGGAGAGGTAAGCGTAGGGGTCGCAAAAACGAGACTCTACGGAAGCTATAAAGAGCCGGCCGCTCCGAAAGGAAGTTTCTCCTACCTCACGAGCAAGGGTGAGATAATAGGAGCTGTGGTAAGAACGAGGGACAACACTTCCCCGGTTTACGTGTCGGTTGGGCATAGAATCTCTCTGAGAACCGCGGTGGAGCTTGTTCTGAAAACATCAAGGTACAGAGTTCCAGAGCCTACACGACTTGCCCACAACTTACTCCAAAAAGTAAGGAAAAGTCAATCACCGTAAATAACATCCGTTAGGTCTTCCTCGTTCACTCCGGGGAAGTACAGGTCTTGCCTGTTTAGAAACTCCCTCACCTTTTCGAGTATTTTTTCCCTATTAAAAGGTGTACCCACCAAACTTTCTTCCAACTCCATTAGGGACTCTTTCGGTGTTAAGGTAAAGTCTCCCCAAACCCTTATCGAGCTAATTACCTTTCCATCTGTCTCAACCTCAGCCTTGAGCAAACCTCCGGGAGTTTTACGAAGAGCTGTTCTTATAAAGGTTCCCTCTTTTATCTTTATAGTCCTGTGTTTCCGCCCCGTATCCTCAAATAGGACTTCGTCGGAGGTAAACTCCTCTTTAAGCTTATCTGCGAGAACTAAAGCTTCTTCTGGTATATCACTCTCACCATCGATGGGAAGTATCTTGCTGAACTCTTCTATAAGTGTGTTTTCTACCTCCTCGTAGGTAGGTAAGACTCCCGTTTCTTTCTCTATCCAAGACATTCCCTCCTCAAGGCTTTTGTAAACCTTGTCCCTGAACCTTTCCTCCGGAACCTTGAAGAGTTTGGACATAAGCTCCGTATTAAACCTTCTCAAAATTCCTCCTACGAACACGAAACAGTCCCCTATATCAGCAGCGCCCTGCCCGGCTATCTTCTTTCTGTTCCTCTTAACTACTATGTCGTTTACCGGTCTGTATTCTGTCTCAACACCTAAGCTTCTGTAAACCTCGATAACTGGCTTTGAAAAGAACTCGTAAGCGGAGCTAACCTTAAAGGGTAGGTTTCCCCTTTTCCTATTAACTACGAGCTGGTAAAAGACCTGACCATCGTCAAGGAGAACGGTTCCGCCCCCTACCTCTCTCCTAATAATGGGTATCCCCAGCTCTCTACACCTCTTTACGTCAATTATGTCCTGAGTTTTATCAAAGTAGCCGACACTGAGGTAAGTTTCCAAGGGAGAGGTTATCACTAAGCCTTCGTATCCAAGCCTTGCAAGGGCATGGAATAGAGTTATAGAGCGTAAGTTGCCTACTTTCCCGATGCGGTATATCTTCATTCACACTTGTCAAAAGACACGGTTTCAACACCTATTATGTGGGCGTACTTTATCTGTGTATTATCTATAATTCTTTTAATCTCCTCGTCGCTTGTGGGGTTTTTCATTCTGATTAGAAGGGTTTTTCTATCCTTGCCTTTAATTTCCACATCACACACCGGGAGCTTTTGAGTCTCTGCTTCCTTCCTTACAAGCCCCGGTAGAATTCCTCTCTTTATGAAGAAGAGCTTTTCCTGAGTATCTAAGGTCATGAAGTAAGTGTCATGGTACTTGCCATAGCGAGGCTCGTTGTAGTCAAGGTACTTCTGTCTCAGAATGTAAAGTGGGTGTCCGAAGCTGTTTAGCTCGTTAATCACCTGAGCGGAAGTATCTCCGGCATTAACTCTTTTGTCTAACTTATCTAAACGAGAGTTTATCTCCTTCAATAGTTCTCTGTCTTCCTTTAGCTCCTGCTCAGAAACCTTCACCTCTATGCCGAAGGACAGGAAAATTCCCGTCACCAAAATAGCCGTTAGTACCTTCATAGTTTTATATGATAAACTCCTTTCAAAGGAGAGGAATTAAGTTTTGGTTGGAGGTATGATAAGGGTTCTTGTAGTTGATGACTCTCCGTTTGTGCGAGCTGCAATTAAGAAAATTCTGGCAGACGACGAGGATATAGATGTAGTAGGGGAGGCTATCGACGGGGAAGACGCGGTTGAGAAAGTCAGGACTTTAAAGCCCGACGTCGTGACGCTCGACGTAAATATGCCCGTGATGGACGGCTTAACCGCTCTCCCCCTCATACTGCGGGAATGTCCGGACTGCAGAGTCGTTATGATAAGTGCCTACACTAAAGATGGTGCAAAGGAAACTATAAAGGCGTTGGAGTTAGGAGCTGTTGACTTTATAGCCAAACCAGAAAGCCACAAAAGGCTTTTGGAGTTTAAAGAGGAAATTATAAAAAAGATAAAAGCTTCTTACGAAATAGGCCTCAAACCCGAGGTTAAGAAAAAGTCTCCAGAGAAATCCCCCGAAGATTTCAGCTTTAGCAAACCGCCGGTTATAGCGATTGGTATATCCACTGGAGGTCCCCAAACACTGTCCGCGGTTATTCCTCACCTACCCAAAGACTTCCCCTCACCAATCTTGATAGCTATCCACATGCCCGATACATTCACCGCAAGTTTTGCGGAACACCTTGACAGGTCTGCCAAGATTAAGGTCAAAGAGGCACAAAGGGGAGAGAAGATAGAGGGAGGAACGGTTTACATATCGAAGGGCAGGACTAACATGGTTGTACGGAGCAAAGGCTCTTCAATAGAGGTAGATTACGTTCAAGATGATAGCGTGAAATTCGTTCCATCTGCAGACCTGCTAATGTCCTCCGTTGCAGAAACAGTAGGCGGTGATAGTGTGGGTATAGTAATGACTGGTATGGGAGACGACGGCTCCAAGGGTGTGGTTGCGATAAAAAACGCGGGGGGTATAACGGTAGCTGAAAACCCAGAGACCGCAGTGCTGTGGGCTATGCCTAAAAACGCCATAGCTACTGGTTGTATAGACTTCGTACTCGATAAAACCGAAATAGCTCCCTTCCTAATCAAGATTGTAGATAGGGTGGGTGTCTGATTAGGAGGTTTTGCCGTTTAAACATCCGTTTACTCCATCGATTGTTATAATTATGTGCTATGAGCTTCCTCGTGTTTGTAAGCATGACTCCTTTAGGGAAAGGAGAGAGCGTTAGCAAGTATGTTGCAAGGGTAGTGGACATAGTAGATAAGTCGGGGCTGCCATACGTTTTAACTCCTATGGGAACCATAGTTGAGGGAGAAAGCTGGGAGGAGGTTATGGGAGTCCTGAAAGAGGGCTTTGAAGAGCTTAAAAGGGACTGCCCGAGGGTGTCAATCACTATGAAGATAGATTACAGAGAGGGTAAATCCGGCAGGCTCCTTAGCAAGGTAGAATCGGTTCAGGAGAAAATAGGCAGGGATATAAAATCCCTTAAAGGCTGAGCTTAACGAAAAGCATAAACAATTGGTGAAGTATAACGCCTAAGGCCATAAGGTAGTAACTTCCCACTACGGAATTAATATATCTCAGAGTTATTAGAAATCCGAGGGTGGCTAATGGCACGGTAGTCAGTGAGTTAATGACATTTGTAATTACAGCCTTAGTAGCTTTTTTTTCTCTGTACTTTATGCTTCCTATGCTCTCACCAAGGTTTAGTCTGTAAGTTTTAAACTCGGTCAGCAAGAATTTATTAGATTCCCTCGTCAGCAAAGAGCCGTCTCTAAACACGAATACCTCGTTGCCTTCGTAAATAGCTTCTTTTGCCAAGACCGTCAGGTCTTTGTATTTAAAAAAGAGATTTTTAATACCGCCCTTATCCTTTTTCTCTGCGTATATCACCACGCTACCCGTTCTCAGAAACGTTCGTGGCGGCAGGTTTTCTATAAGCCTGTCCTTGTAGCTAAGGATTAATTTTTTTCTGACAAATGAGACCTTTTCCTCGTGCAAGAAGGTAGAGAAAGCTATTTGAAGGAAAGAAAATATGAGAGCAGGTACGAGTATGTAAAACAGTATTCTACGGGGAGGAATCCCAAAAGAGTAAATCACTTGGAGGAGTTTTTTCTCTTTTAGCCAGAACACAACCGCTACACTGGCAACGAAAACCCCGTCGGGTATGAAGAACAAACTGTAATTGCTGAACCATACAAAAAGGAAGGGTAGTGACATGTCCGGAGGCAATCCAAAAATAACATTACCCAACCTGAATAACTGAACAGCTATAAGCATAAACGCCAAAAAGAGGGCTACGGTATAGGTCAGATAGGTCAGTCTCCAGAGTATTAAGCCCTTGAGCATACATAATCTATGTTATACGAGCTGTTTTTCCTATGAAAGACTTCCGTTAAAGGTTTTCACAGGTGGAAATGGTAAATCTTAGTCTCCGAATATAAAGGTAAGGTGTGAAAACTCGCTCCAGCCAAGCACTTAGGTTAAGTATAAAATATAAAACTTGGGGGTTTAGTCTGTATACACGAAACTACAGTTTAAGGAACTTACGAAAATGAGTCTGATAAAAATCAAAAGCGGAGGAGTGTGGGGTATAGAAGGCTACGAAGTAGATGTCGAGGTCGATGTATCTCCGGGGCTTCCTTCCTTCAATATAGTGGGTCTGCCAGATACGGCAATAAAGGAATCCAGAGACAGGGTAAGGAGTGCGATAAAGAACTTGGGCTTTAGCTTTCCTCAGAAAAGGATAACCGTTAATTTATCTCCTTCAAACATTAGAAAGCAAGGCACTTTGTACGATTTGCCCATAGCTGTAGGGCTTCTTGCGCTGAGCGGATACATACCCCAGGAGAAGGTTCAACAATTTATATTTCTAGGAGAGTTGTCCTTAGACGGTAAAGTAAACAAGGTTAGGGGAGTTCTACCCATAGTTGTATCGTTAAAAGACAAGGGTGTTAAAGATTTTGTACTGCCTTTAGAGAACGCGGTTGAGGGGGCTTTTATAGAATACGTCAAAATCTACGGTGTTTCTAACCTTAAGGAGCTTATAGATTTTCTATGCGGGAAGGATTTGCCTCCCGTAAAAGAGGATGTAGAGAGTATTTTGAACTCAAAGACGAAACTCGACATAGACATGGAAGATGTCCTCGGTCAAACCGCCGTAAAGAAAGCTCTTGAGATAAGTGCTGCGGGAGGGCATAACCTCTCGATGGTCGGTTCTCCCGGAACGGGCAAATCCATGCTTGCAAAAAGAATACAAACCATCTTACCCCCTATGGAATTTGAGGAAATAGTGGAGGTAAGTAGGATATACAGCGTTGCCGGCGAGCTTGACGAGGGACTAATTTCCCACAGACCATTCCGCTCCCCGCATCACACTTCTTCGGAAGTAGCCATAATAGGCGGAGGAAGTGTCCCCATGCCGGGTGAGGTATCCTTGGCTCATAAAGGGGTATTATTTTTGGACGAACTTCCCGAATTCCCCCGCAAAACCCTTGAAGTTCTCAGGCAACCAATAGAGGACGGATATATAAACATATCAAGGGCGCAGGGTAAGGTTAAATTTCCTGCAGAGTTTACGCTAATCACCGCTCAGAACCCGTGTCCCTGTGGGAACTATGGAAACCCCTTTAAGCAGTGTGTATGTTCACCCTCTCAGATAAGAGCTTACAACTCAAAGGTCTCGCAACCTATAAAGGACAGGATAGACCTACACGTATGGGTCGAACCTGTAGATAAAGAGGAGCTTTTAAAACATCAGAAGGGAGAAAGCTCCGGCTCCATAAGGGAAAGAGTCCTGCGTGCATACGAAATCCAGAGGCAAAGATTTAAAAACTCAGGTATACACCTAAATGCGAGGATGAGTAATAAAGATGTTGAAACTTACTGTGTGCGTATGATGGACTCCCAGTCTAAAGCGCTCCTTAAAACAGCTATGGACAGATTAAATCTCTCTGGAAGGGGCTACTTTAGAGTGCTAAAGGTTTCAAGAACCGTAGCAGACCTCGAAGGGGAAGAAACTATAAAAGCCCACCATGTAGCCCAAGCCTTGCAGTTTAGGGAAAACCCTATGCCATAGACCTCTAATTGCTTAATTACATGGAATCTACATTTAGCAAAGATATAAGCATTTGCGTTATAGGTCTCGGATACGTAGGGCTTCCCCTTGCAGCCCTTCTAAGCAGAAAGTTTAAGGTAACAGGCTTTGATATAGACCCCATCAGGGTGGAAGAGCTGAGAAAGGGTTTTGATAGAACCAAAGAGGTAAGCGAATATGAGCTGGTAAAAGCCGGTATAGAGTTCACCACAGACCCGGAGGTCATATCCTCTTCAAAGGTCGTGATAATAACGGTTCCTACACCCATAGATAAGCACAACATACCGGACTTGAGACCCATAAAGTCCGCCACCAGAACGGTAGGTAAACACATGAAAAAGGGAACCGTGGTAGTTTACGAGTCCACCGTGTATCCGGGACTCACCGAGGAAGAGTGCGTTCCTATTCTGGAAGAGGAAAGCGGACTAAAGTGGAAAAAGGACTTCAACGTGGGCTACTCACCCGAGAGAGTTAATCCGGGAGACAGGGAACACACAATAGACAAGATAGTCAAGGTAGTGGCAGGAGACACACCCGAGACAACGGAGTTTTTAGCAGAGCTTTACGGAAGCGTGATAACCGCCGGTATCCACAAAGCGCCGGACATAAAGACAGCGGAAGCTGCTAAGGTGATAGAGAACACCCAAAGAGACCTAAACATCGCTCTGATGAACGAGCTATCGGTGATATTCAACAAAATGGGAATAGATACCAAGGCGGTTCTTGAGGCGGCATCAACCAAGTGGAACTTCTTGAGATTTGAACCCGGACTTGTGGGCGGACACTGTATAGGTGTTGACCCTTACTACCTGACCTTCAAGGCACAGGCGGTTGGCCACCACCCGGAGGTTATTCTTGCAGGCAGGCGTATAAACGACTCCATGGGGAAGTTCGTTGCAGAGAACACCGTTAAACAGCTTATAAAGGCGGGGAAGATAGTGGAGGGTAGCAACGTCCTAATACTCGGTATAACCTTTAAGGAGAACATACCCGACATAAGGAACACAAGAGTGGTTGACGTTTATAAAGAGCTTGAGGAGTTCGGTGTGAAAGTTTACATATATGACCCGTTCGCAGACCCGGAGGAGGTAAAAGCGGAACACTCTATAGAACTTCTGGACAGTATTGAGCAGGAAGCACCCTACGACGCCGTGGTGGTTGCGGTAAAGCACAGACCCTTCTTGGAGGAGATGGACTTCCAAAAATACAAAGTCCTAATGTCCAACAGGCGCAAGCCCGTCCTTATAGATATAAAGGGGATATACGATAGAGGGAAGGCTATAAAAG
>WFYI01000003.1 GCA_015490155.1 Aquificaceae bacterium
CTCCGAACAAAGCAGAGGTCTTGCCATCTATTATCCTAAAGTACTCATCTTCAGAAATCAGCTCTCCCACCTTGCTAAGCTCCAACACTTGTCCCTCAGCCATGTCCATAACAGCTTTACTCACTATCCTTATCATCTCCATGGTTCCGTAGGTAGAGAACAAGTGTAAGGCTTTGGCGTACATATAGTCACCGGTAAGCACAGCCACTCCGTTGCCAAATAGTAAGTTTGCGGAATCTTTACCTCTCCGTTTCTCCGCACCGTCCACGACATCGTCGTGTAGCAGGGAGGCGGCGTGTATGTACTCAAGACCCACACCTAACTTAACTGCAACCTCCGGGTTTCCTCCACACATACCGCAGGAAAGGAGCGTAAGCAAGGGTCTTACCCTTTTTCCACCACCTTTGATTAGGTAGTGCCCCGTTTCGAGTATGAGCCTCACCTTCGAGTCTATATTCTCAAGAAGTTCCTCTTCTATCTTTTCAAGCAAATACATTTCAAACAACTTTTGTGCCCGGCGGGAGTTGAACCCGCGACCTCGGGGTCCGGAGCCCCGCGCTCTGTCCGGCTGAGCTACGGGCACTATATATTCTATGATAAACGTTGCATGGAAAATTAAGCTGTTCTAAATTATTCTTTACTATGATTCAAGACACATGGTTCGAGGTCGGGAGGCTGGAGAGCTTATTTATAGAAATAATAGACGACCCTACGAAGAAGGAAGTCCTCTTGTATCCAATCTGTTACTGCCAGTTGGTTAGAAAGGAGGGTAGCTTTGAAATAGAGTTGGGGAAGCTGCTCAGGTGTGCCAACAAAACCTTTCGCTCCGTAAAGGGTGAGTGGCAAGATATACTTTTGGAGCTTAACCTGTTTCAGGTAAAGTCCAAGGAAGGAAAGGTGTTTTCAGGAAAGGAAATACTTACCGTATCCCAAAGCTCGGATTACACCGTTAGCTTTCAACCCGAATACAGGGAGAGCTTTCAAGAGATATGCTCAAAGCTGATAAAGTACTGGGGGGTACTCAGCAAAATATCGAGCTACGCAAGGAAAAACACGGCTCCTGAATACATACACATACTAAGCATGGTTTTTAACGAGGGTCTATTCAAAGAAGCTACCTATTACAGCGATATACTTCTTCAAAGGTTCCCCGATGAGGAGGAATTCTGGAAGCTCATGAGGGAACTCGGTAACTTTTACCTATCCTACATCCAAAACAATGACGCTGACATGAAAAAGCTCATAACCGCACAAAGGTTAGTTGCAAACCTCGGAGAGGTCTATTACTCCGTGGACACGGGAAAGCTGTACAGGGACTTAGAAAAGCTTAGAAAAAACCTTATGAAGGGAGAGTCCGTTTACATGGTCAAGATAGAGCTTTTCAAAGATAGAAATTACGGAAGAGGTTTTATTACAAGAATCATAGACTTATACGGAAAAATGAAGAGCTTTTTAAAAAAGCGCGGAGGAAAAAGATGGACTTTAATGAACTCAGAAACGGAATTCTCCTGCTACACAGGAGCTTACTTGAAAAGGCGGAGACATCTCCCGATAAGCACGTGAAAGACCTTTACAAAGAGGCGGCACAACACTTAAAGGAGGTTGCTTCTCACCTTTACAAGTTTGACCAAACTATGAAGGAGATAAAGAGCCTGCAAGAGAAAGGCTCCTTCAAGCCCAATTAGAGTGTCTAAAGAGATACTTGACCCCCTTTACGGCTTTATAGAGGTAGGCGGGCAGGAAGTTCCCTTACTCGATTCTCTTGAGTTTCAAAGGCTAAGGCACATAAAACAGCTTGGACTTACCTATCTCGTGTTTCCTGCTGCCCAACACAGCCGTTTTGAGCATGCTCTCGGCGTTTTCTACCTTTCGGATAGGCTTCTCAAAACTCTCGGAGTTATCAAAGATAGAAGGCAAGAACAGATAATTAGGATAGCCGGGCTACTGCACGACATAGGACACCCCCCTTTTTCCCACACTACGGAGGTTCTCCTTCCAGACAGAAAAAACCACGAGGACTTTACGGCAAGGGTAATTCTCGAAACTAAAATATACGAACTTTTAAGAAAAAACTTTGGGTTTTCCCACGAAGAGGTAGAGTTTCTGGTGAGGATAACCACGGGGAAGACCGAAAATAAGGAGGAAGAGTTCCTAAGCAGTTTTATAACGGGTCAGTTCGGTGCCGACAGAATGGACTACCTAAGGAGGGACGCCTACTTCTGCGGTGTGTCCTACGGTTTCTTTGAATACAACCGACTGCTTAACACCTTGTCGGTGGAAGATACTGACTACGGAAAGGGCATAGTCGTGGACGAAGGTGGCTTGAGCGCCCTCGAGAGCTTCCTTCTGGGTAGGTACTTCATGTATTCTCAGGTTTACTTTCACAAGGTCGTTAGGATACTTAACCTACACCTGCTCGACTTTATAAAAAAGCTCGCCCTTTACGAGGGTATGGAGAACCTCGAAACTTACATGAGCCACAACGACTCTACTCTTATAAGCAGGTTGTTTTCCGACAAAGAATTCTCTGAGGACAGAGAGAGGATATTCGGAAGAAAACACTTTAGGGAGGTGTTCTCAAGCGAAGATAAAGAGTCCTTTGAGGAGGCTAAGACGCAACTCCTGAGCAGGTTCGAACCGAGCTTGCTTAAGTTCGACGAGGTATTCAAAAAGCCCTACGATGATACAATACTCGTAAGAAGCAAGAAAGGAGTGCTTTTGAGAATTGAAGAAGTGTCCGCCATAGTGAAATCTCTAAAGCCCATAAGAATTTACAGCATTTACGCTGAAAGCTCTATAAAAGAAGAGGTATGCTCACTACTAAGGCTATAACCTACACCTTAATATACGTGTCTTCTGCAAACGCGTTTCTCGCACTCTTCGAGCTGGTAGACCCCTTTTACTTTTTCATGTTCTCCATGATGTTTATAGTGGGAATACTCCTTGACATTCGCGGAACTCATTATCCCCCCAGACTTCTCCTGAACATCGTTGCCATACCTCTGACTCTTGCTTTCCTGCTCCAACTGAACTTTGATAACCTCGTGGAACCCTTGGCAAGCGCCCTTCTAATGCTCATAGGTATAAAAGCCCTCGAGGAAAAAAGGGTAAGAGACCTTTACCAAATCCTCCTCCTTAGCTTAGCCGCCATATCGGTAGCCACTACCTTTAGAATAAGCCTTTCTTTCCTTCTATTCTTTCTCGCAGAGCTTTTTCTGGGGACTATATCCCTTATGTTTATCAACCTATACGCGGAGGTTGGAAATAAACGGATAAACAAGGAGCTTCTTGCGAGCTACCTTAAAGTGGCTGTGGTGTTCCCGATTTTGGTGGCTATACTCTCTGTGCCTTTCTTCGTGCTGCTTCCGAGGGTTCAAACGCCACTCTTTGACATATTTGCGAGGAAGGGAGCGCTGAAGAGCGGTATAGCAGAAGAAGTAGAAATCGGTAAGGTTGGCGAAATCCAGCAGGATAACACCGTAGTGTTAAGAGTTTACGGACTTGAGAACCTGAGCAAAGATACCTACTGGAGGGTATCCGTGTTCGACACCATGGAGGGAACTAGGTGGACTACAACCTTAGAAAGACCGGAGCCTGTAAAGTTCCAAAGCGGAAAGAAAGCTATCAAATATACGGTGGTTCTCGAACCTATTCTGGGAGCTTACATACCTATGATAGATTACCCAATTACGCTCTTGCATATGGAGGGCTTTAAGAGAGAAGACACCCATAGGATTGAGGGTGGGGTTTGGAGAGCGAGAAAGGAGATAAAAAAGCCTATAAGGTACGTAGCCCTCTCCTCTCCATCGGAGCCTTACGACAAAGCCTCTTGGGTTCACCTGAAGGTACCCAAGGGAGTGCCAAAGAGCATAAGGAAACTCGCTCAGGAGCTTGGTGAGGGCAGAAGCGATACGGAAAAACTCGAAAGTGTGAAGAGATACTTCAGGGATAACGGCTTTAAGTACTCTCTGAGGTTAGATAGGTACACGGGACACCCCTTAGAGTACTTCCTCTTTGTGTCAAAGAAGGGAAACTGCGAGTTTTACGCATCGACAACCGCCCTGCTACTAAGATTGATGGGTATTCCCTCGAGGCTCGTGGGCGGGTTCAAGGGAGCTGTAAAGAACGAGTACGGTGATTACTTCATAGTTACCAACTCTATGGCTCATGTTTGGGTTGAAGCCTTTGTGGGCGGTAAGTGGATAAGGGTTGATACCACCCCGAGTTATATCTCTCCTGCCGTGAGGAAAATATCAAAAATTGACCTAATCAGGGACTCTATAGTGTCCTTCTGGTACGCCAACGTGGTGGGATTTTCTGTTGAGAGACAGATAAGCATAATACATAACCTCAAAAGTGGTCTCGGAACTCTTAACCTCAAGAACCTCAAGGTTTTTATAAAGGAGAAGGGAGACTTTATGTTAGCGTTCCTGCTACCGCCCCTCTTAATTGTACTTTACAGGGAATTGCGCAGAAGCCCGGAAAACCTATACAGGAACATGATTGCTAAACTTGAGAGGAAGAGGGGCGCTCCTTTAAGGGAGCTTATGCCGGAGGAGATTTTGGAACTGTTCAAAGAAGACGCAAGTTTTAAAAACATACTCTTCATAACCCGCATATATCAGAGACACAGGTTTTCTAAGTACGGCGTCTCGAAGGAAGAGCTTAGAGAGGGGTACAGGGCGTTGAGAAACATCTAACTTTTCATATATTCTAAATATGTTAAAATTTCATGCATATAGCGGTATGCGAGGGTATGAGAATGTATGATATTGAGACTCTAAGCGAGGAGAGGTTAGAGGAGCTTGCGGAGTTTTTTAAGGCTTTGTCCCATCCCGTAAGGTTGAAGATAATATCTATACTTATCGAAGGTAAACAGTGCGTAAAGAACCTCGGAGAGCTTCTTAGTATGTCACAACCCAGCGTTTCCCAACACCTATCGATACTCAGGAGCAGGGGCATAGTCGGTTGGAGGAGGGAAGGTTCTATAATCTGCTACTTCATCAAGGACGAGAGAGTCATTAAAATTTATAATCTGCTTATCAAGGAGGATTGAGAATGGCTGGAAATGTTGTAGTTCTTACAGAGAGTAATTGGAATGAAGAGGTTGTAAATTCTAACGTTCCCGTTTTGGTAGATTTCTGGGCGCCTTGGTGCGGTCCTTGTAGGATAATTGCTCCCATAATAGAAGAGCTTGCCAGCGAGTTTGAGGGTCAGATAAAGGTCGGAAAGCTGAACACCGATGAGAACCCCAACATAGCCATGCAGTACGGTATAAGGGCTATCCCCACGGTCATGCTGTTCAAAAATGGAGAGGTTGTGGACACGAGGATAGGTGTGCAACCCAAGGACGCTCTGAAACAAATGATGGAAGCCCACGTGTAGTTAATATACCGCGGGGAGGGTAAACCCTATATATTATAGGAATGTGGGTTCAAGGGGGGTTTGACACCTTTATAGAAGCCACCCGTTTCATGTTCAAGGGGCCCTCGAAGTTTGAGGTCATACTTTTAATATCCGTTTTTTCTCTCGTAATTTTCGTCATAGGTATAGCTGTATTCATAAACAAGTACCAAAGGGAAAGGTCTGTGTACAACAGTTTCTACTCTAGAGGGAAAAGCCTTGAGCTTACAGATGAGGAGATAGATATACTCTGGAAGTACTCTAAGGAGATTCCATACAACCCCGAAATGATTTACGAGAACAAAGTTCTTTTCGACAAAGTTGTCTCGTCGATAGTAAGGGAAGAACCTTCAAAGGTTTCCCTTATTCCTGCTATAAGGACGAAGTTAAAGTTCGATACAATTCCGTGGTTCATACCCCTGAATACCACGAGGGATATAGACTTGTACCAGACCGGTACTTTGGAAGTGGGTGGGCTTAAAGTGGAAGCTGCAGTATGGGATAAAGACGAAACGGAAATCCACATAGCCCTTTTAAAAGACACCTACGTTCCCGTGAGAGCCGGGGAACAGGTAAAGTTCTTCTTCATCAGGGATATGGACGGTAGGTACTCCTTTGAAAGCAGAGTGAAAGACACGTACAGGGAACAGAATAAGCTTGTACTCGTCCTTGAGCATACGGAGAACCTCAACAGAATTCAGTTTAGAGAGAGGCTCAGGTGGAAGGTAAACCTACCCGTGAGGTTCATTATTGCGAAGGGAAATCCAGAAGAGGAAGGGTTTGCAAACTTATCCTCGGACTCAGCACCTATCGATGGAACCATAGAGGATATAAGTGCAAAGGGTATAAGGATATGTACACACGAAGCCATAAAACTTTCAGGGAACGAGTTTTTTATAATGAGTTTTCAGATAGGTAATGTACCCTTCGAAAACACGCTCGGACAGGTGGTAAACATAAGAAGCGTAGGCAAAAAAATCTGCATGGGTATAAAGTTCCTCAACCTTTCCAAGCGGGAAGAAAAACTTATAGAACAGTTTATAATGAACGAACAAAGAAGGTTGATAAAAACCTACAAAACTGGAGAGATTACATAAACTCTCTTTGCTTCTTAAGAGCCTTAAGGATTCTTTTTCTACGAGCCCTTTCCTTCCTCTTCTTAATCTGGCTGGGTTTCTCGTAGAACTCTCGCCTTTTGACCTCGGTAAGTATACCTTCTTGCTCTACCATCCTCTTGAATCGCCTGAGCGCCTTCTCTACAGGCTCGTTATCACCGACTATAACTACTGCCAAACTTCCATCACCTCCGACAGCATATTTTACCAAAATTTTTCATTCCTTGTAAAATACTTGAACTATGAGGATAGTTAGCGGTATGCGTCCTACGGGAAAACTCCACTTAGGACACTACTTCGGTGTTATAAGAAACTGGGTTAGGTTACAAAAGGAACACGAAGCTTTTTTCTTCATAGCGGATTGGCATGCCCTCACAACAGCTTACAAAGATACGAAAAACCTTAAATCCCACATAAGGGAGCTTATGATAGATTGGTTGGCTCTGGGATTAGACCCCCAGAAAAGCACCCTTTTTATTCAATCTAAGGTTAAAGAACACACGGAGCTACACCTCGTATTTTCTATGATTACGCCCAAGAGCTGGCTCGAGTGGAACCCGACCTACAAGGACATGAAGTATAACCTCTTAAAGCTCCAAGACCTTGAGCTGCAGTTTAGAGGAGCGCTCAGAGACCATGTTAAAGAGTTCCTCGGTAGCATTCCCTATAGGATAGAAGACTTTGAGAGGCTTGAAGAACACCTCCTTGAAGCTATAGCTGAAGCCATGGTAGAGGCTGTGTTCGAAGGGGAAATAGACAAAGGAATTCTTAAAGAGCTGAACGTGTCCAAGAGGGATTTTTACGAAACAGACACTTACGGGTTCTTAGGTTATCCGGTTCTTCAGGCTGCGGACATCTTAATTTACAAGGGCGAAGGTGTTCCGGTAGGCGAAGACCAGCTTCCACACATAGAGCTTACAAGAGAAATAGCGAGGAGGTTCAACCACCTTTACGGAGATACCTTTCCTGAGCCACAGGCACTTCTTACAGAAACCCCTAAGGTTCCGGGAACGGACGGAAGGAAGATGAGTAAGTCCTACGGCAACGCCATATTTTTCAGCGACAGCTCCCAAGAGGTTCAGCAAAAGATAATGAAGATGTTCACAGACCCCCAAAAGCTCAGGAAAAACGACCCCGGAAGACCGGATATATGCCCGGTGTTTGCTTATCACAAACTCTTTACGGGAGATTCACAGCTTGTAAATCAGATTAAGGAGGATTGCTCTAACGGAAAGTTAGGGTGTGTGGATTGCAAGAAAATAGTGTTTAACAGTTTGGAAGAATTCATAGCCCCCTTCAGAACCCAAAGGGAAAACCTCGAGAAGAACACAGATACCCTAATGGATATATTCCACGAAGGCTCTGAGAAAGCCGGTGAGATTGCGTCGCAGACCGTAGGTGAAGTAAGGGAAGCCCTGAATATATAATGCTATGGATTTTCCTTGTTCTTCTGCCTCTATTTATGCTCCTTCTATGGTTCTTTTTCTTTCCCATAAGGTACACCCGGGCTAAGGCGTCCTCCGTTAAGCTCCTTCCACCCAATCTTTATGTATACTCTTACGTGTTTCACGTCCATACGCAGTTCTCTTACGACTCCCTTGGAAAGCCTGAAGATGTCCTAAGAGCGAGGGAAGAAAACGGAATCGACTTTGTCGTAACCACAGACCACGACGTTGACCACATGAAGTACTTTGCGGACGATAGGCTCGTTGTAGGCGTTGAGAGGAAAATAAACGATGAAAGGGGCAAGCTCTTGGGAGACTTAATAGAGGTAGGAGGCCTCAAGGTCATAGTCCACCACTTTAAGGATAAGTATAGATGGAGGCTGGAAAAGAGCGAGGAGTACCTGTTTGAATTGATAGACCTTAAAGACGCACTGCTCAAAAACAAAATTGCTCTGTTCTTTTACCTGTTAGCCGCCCTGTTCGTGTACCCCTTCTCGAGAAAGAAGGTTATAGAAAACCTAACAAAGCTTATAGATGTGGGGTTTTACTCACAGAGATACCTTGAAGAAGGATGGAAAAGCAGGATTATAGGGGGTGTAGACCATCACGTAAAGATATACGTAAGGGAGGTAGGAACGAGGTTCCTCTTCCCTGCCTACAATCACTCCTTCAAGCTTTTAAGAAACTTTCTACTCTCCGAGAAAAGTATAGAAAACAAGGGTGAGCTTTTAGAGGCAATTAAGAGGTGTACCTCGGTGATAAGCTTCTGTGAGAAGCCTTCACTCCTGTGGGTTGAAGGTAAGAGGATAAATGTCTACCTGCCCTATAGAAACTGTCTTGTAGTCCTCAGAAGTGCGAAGGAAAAGAGGGAGTGCATAGGGAGTAATCACGTTTTTTTCACAGAAGGAGGAAATTTTATCATAGAGAGTTATACTTATACTATGAAGCTGGGAAGATTGCTATTTAACGTTAAGCCTATATCTGTCGGCTTTTTGAGGGTAGAGTAAGATGGTGGAAAAACCGTTACCGGATTGGGTTAGGGAAAAAATACTTGAGAAGGTTTCTAATAAACTCCTTGCACAGGAAGCCCTCAAGTACATAAAGGTCGTTGAAAGAGAGGACGGGTCTTTGTGGGTAAAGGAGGAGTTTGAGGATATAGATAAGCACGCCCTCTGGTTTATGGTTCTATCCTGCGTTAATTATGCCCAGAGGCTTTTGAGGGGAGAAAGTATAGATGATATATAGCCTGTACATAAGTTTAGCCTTTGCAGTTATATTCGTTGGGCTTACGCTGTTCGTCCGCGGTAAGTTTACCAAGTACTTTGCTGCTTTGTACAGCGTATCTTTCATGCTAATCGGGTTTGCCCACACGGAGTACTCGGGAAACTTCTCTACGCAGTTGGAAGCTTTAGGCTACGTGATATTTGCTTACACGTTCGTGGAACACGTCAAGATAGCACGGAAGTTCAGGAAGCTCCAAAACAGCATATACAAAGACCCACTTACCGGAACGTACAACAGGCGATTCCTTGAGGAGATGTTCAAGATAGAGGAGGAGGAGTACAGGAAATTTAAAAAGGGCTTTTGTATGCTCTTTATAGACCTCGATAACTTCAAAGAGGTAAACGATACCTTCGGACATGTTAAAGGAGACGAGGTGCTGAAAATAATTGCAAAAAAAATAAAGAGATTCCTTAGGAGTGAAGATTTCTTAATAAGGTACGGTGGGGACGAATTTATCGTATTGATAGGTGGTGAGGATACAGAGCTACTCTCTATAGTGGATAAAATAAGTGAAGAGCTAAAGGTGAATGTGGACGGGATAGAGGTTTTCGCAAGCATAGGGTACGCCTGTTTCCCACTGGACGGGAAGGACTTACAAACCTTGATAGAGAAAGCGGACAAAAGAATGTACAGAATGAAGGAACTCATGAAAGAGGTTAGAAAGCATGCCTTGGCGTATAAGGGTTAAGCGTAAGTTCAACTCAGCCCACTTCCTAACCGATTATCACGGAGCGCCCGAGCCGTTGCACGGACATACTTGGAGCGTGGAGGTGTACCTAAAGGCTGACGCTCTGGATAAAGGGGGCATGGGGATAGATTTCATAGAGGTGGACAATTTCCTCAAAGACATACTTCCCGACTACAGATGTATGAACGACATATACGACTTTTCTCCCAGTGCAGAGAACGTGGCTCGCTGGGTGTACGGGAAGGTGAAGGAAAGGTTCCCTACTCTGGAGAAGGTAGTAGTGTGGGAAACTGAAAACTGCGGAGCCGAGTACTTTGAGGATTGACTTATAATAAGTCCACATGAACTACGATGTAGCCATTGTAGGAGGAGGAGCTTCCGGGCTTGCCTGCGCGTTAACCCTTGTGTCATCTAAGGGTAGAGGCTGGGAATGGGCTGAGGGACGCAGGTATGTACTTTTTGACACCTCCGGTTCAGACCTTAGAAAGGCTCTACTGAACAACGTACCCGGTGTTCCCCGGGGAACTACAGGCGCGGAGCTGTTGAAGAGAATAAAGTCCCAGATAGAAAGTTTCGGCGGCGTGGATTTCGTAAAGGATAGGGTGGTAAGTGTACAAAGGGTGGAGGAAGTTTTCGAGTTGAGAACAGCGGGAGGTAAGGAGTTTACAGCCGGTAATGTAGTGCTTTCAACGGGCTTTCACGGGTTTGACATAGAGGGATTAAACCTCGAGATAGTGGAAAACCCTAAGTCTCCCAAGCCAGGAAGGGTTATGGTAAAACACAACGGCGATTATAAGGTGGGCGAGGGCTTATGGGTTGCAGGGCTTTTAGCGGGAGCAAGCTCCATGTTTACAGCCGCCGCAGGCATAGGTGTTCAGGTTGCCATAAACATACTCTCCGAGTGGGCTGGTAAGCCCGTGGTAATCCACGACGTTCCGGGACAAGGTTGAAAATCAAGCTCACGCTTTCTATTCTAATCTCTGTTGCCTTTGTAGGTTTTCTATTTTACTTTATACCCTACGAGGAGATAATCTCCTCGGTAGCTTCCATATCTCCGTTGGCTTTAGCTTACGCCTTTGCATACTACCTTTTAAGTCAGCTTATCAGGAGCCTGAGGTGGTTTTTACTTCTACCGGAGCTGAACTTCAGCTTAGCTTTCCTCATAAACTCTGCAAACATACTCCTAAACAACGTTATTCCTGCGAGGGCAGGGGAGCTGAGCTGGTTTTATTACACAAAAACGAGAGGTATATCCCTGAAAGATTCTCTATGGGTGTTCTTCGTAGCTCGGCTGTACGACCTCTTGGGGCTTGTGGCTCTTTTTTTTACATACCTTTCTTACCTCAAAGGAGGTTTATTTATCCTTAGCCTTTCCCTAATTCTCAGCCTGCTGGTGGCTATGCTTTTTCCCGTCTCCTTTAAACTTATACCTCCCGTAGGGAGGTTAAAATCTATTAAAGACTTCCTATCTCAAAAGCATACGTTACGGGTTTCCCTAATCCTGATAACCACCTCTCTGTTTTCCTTCTTCTTTAAGTTCCTATCCCTTTACTTTGTGGTTTTGGAGCTGAGTAAGATGAGCTTTATTACAGCTATGCTCGCCTTTGCAGGGGGAGATATCACCACCATACTGCCCGTTCACAGCTTTATGGGATACGGAACTTACGAGGGCGGGTTTTTGCTTCCTTTAAAAGCCCTCGGTATAGAGATACAAGAGGGTCTGAAGCTTGGGTTTATAACTCACAACTTTTTGATACTTTCCTCAATCCTGCTGGGGATTCCCTCTCTGATTTTCTTGCACTTCAAGGGTAAAGTTTATTGAGCCTTCTCGAAAGAAGCATCAATAAGACTTTTTTATAAAAAGAGGGGCTGTCTGTTGATTTCCTAAGTTCCTTTTCCCAGTAAGGAGAAAGCTCCCTGAGTTTTCTACAAAAGCGCCTGTGAAAAATCGATAAACTCTTCTCGGAGTAAAATCCCTTGAGTACTTGCAGTATCTCCTTGAATTCCCTGTAATTTCGCTCTTTCAGGAGGTACCTTTCCTCAACTATAAGTATGTTCCTGCCTTTAAGGAGCTTTGGCAGGATACCCCACGTTCTTCCGTAATACTCTTCACTGTGGAGATTTTTGTATACCTTTGCGGAGGCTATACCGCAACTGGGAGACTTGGACTTAAGTATAAAAGCTCTCAGCTCCGGGTTTGCCTTCAAGAAGTTCAGAACAGCCCTCTTGATTCTGCCGTAAAGGGGTCTGGCATCACTCGTCCTCAACAGGTAAACTCCCCCATTTCTCTTCACAAACCTGATAGGTTCTCTTGGAACGCCGAGGTTTGCCGATACCTCCGGGCAGAAGGGTACAAGCTCGAACTCTCTTCCGAGTAATTTTAAACTCTCAAGGGACACGTCCTCTGCGTTATACCTGTAAGGGTAGTCTACGAGACAGGCGCTTATCCCTATTTTCATAGTAGGTACTCTTTTAGTCTCCTTAGACCTTCCTCGAGGTGTGGTACCTCCTTCGTGTAGGAGAACCTTATGTACCTGTCCGTGTTGTTTCTCCCGAAGTCTATTCCCGGTGTTGCAGCAACCTTAGCCTCCTTCAGGAGTTTTATGCAGAACTCGTAAGAATTTTCAGAATACCTTTCTACGTTAGCCCACACGTAGAAGGCGCCTTGGGGCTTTGCGTCTATTTCAAACAGTTCCTTCAAGCCCGTGTAGAGAACTTCCCTACGCTCAGAAAAAATTTTCTTTACATTCTGTAAAAACTCGTAATCGAAGGCTCCGAGAGCCGCATACTGGCTCAAGGTCGGTGCGGATATAAATACATTCTGCATAACTACCTCTGCCTTCCTTACAAGCTCCTGCGGAAGGATTAACCAACCGAGCCTAAAACCCGGCATACAGAAATACTTAGAGAAACCGTTTATAACGATGGCGTTATCGGAGAACTCTAATGCCGTATGCTCTCGTACTTCGTAAACCAAGCCGTGATATATCTCGTCGGATATAAAGTGCATTCCCATACCTTCCGCCTTCTCCACGAGGGAGCTTAGGGTTTCCCTGTCATATAAGCTTCCGGTAGGATTGGCGGGGGAAGATACATGCACAGCCTTAGCTTCTTTCTCTTCAAGCATTTCAGGAGTTATCTGGTAGTTGGTGTCCTTTCCAACGGGTATAAACTCCGGGCTTATGTCAAGTAGGTGGGCAAAGTTCTTGTAACAGGGGTAAGAAGGGTCTGGGAGTATGACCCTATCCCCGGCGTTCATCAGTATGGAGTAGGCTATCAGAAAGGCTCCGGAGGTTCCCGTTGTTATCACTACCCTTTCCGGAGAGACATCAACTCCGTACTTTAAGTGATAAAACTCTGCTACCTTCTCCCTTAGCTCCATAAGCCCAAGAGCGGGCGTGTAGAAGTACCTTCTATCCCTTATAGCTCTGTTGAGTTCTTCTAAAGCACCTGGGGGTGGGTCGAGGTCTGGCTCGCCTATCTCCATGTGGATTACGTCTTCGAACTTCTGGGACTCCCGCAGGATGTCCATAACTATGAAGGGTGAAAGCCTATCAATCCTGTCCATTATCGAGGTTACGGTGAGACAAACGGCGTTAAATCCCTTTCTCAGCCATGAAAACAACGAGGTCTCTTAACCTACACGAGTATCCCCACTCGTTATCGTACCAAGCCACGACGTGAGCCATGTCCTCTATCACCTGCGTAAGCTGTGCGTCAAATATCGCAGAGTGGGGATTCCCGATTATGTCCGTAGATACAAGGGGTTCCTCCGTGTACTCCAGAATCTCTGCAAGGTATCTCTTACCGCTACCCTTGTATCTTTCCGATGCCTCCTTGAAGCTCTCATTTATATCCTGAACGGATACAGGTTTATCAAGTACCACGGTCAAGTCCACGAGGGAGCCGTCCGATACGGGAACCCTCCTCGAGGTGCCGTCAAGCTTACCCTTAAGCTCCGGGATAACCTCACCGATAGCCTTTGCAGCCCCGGTGGTGGTGGGAATTATGTTCGTGGCTGCCGCCCTTGCCCTTCTCATATCCTTGTGGGGCAGGTCTAATAACCTCTGGTCATTCGTGTAGGCGTGAACTGTTACCATATACCCCCTCTTTACACCGAAGCTATCCATAAGAACCTTAACGGTAGGTGCAAGACAGTTGGTCGTACAAGAAGCGTTAGAAACTATTGAGTGTTGTTTCGGGTCGTAACTTTCCTCGTTTACACCGAGAACGAGCGTTGCGTCCGGATTCTTTGCAGGAGCAGAAATTATCACCTTTTTAGCACCCGCTTTCAGGTGCAAAGAAGCCTTTTCCCTATCCCTAAAAATCCCCGTCGATTCTATAACTATATCTACCCCGAGGTCTCCCCAAGGTATGTTGGCAGGGTCTTTCTCGGAAAGAACTTTTACCTCTTTACCATCGACGCTTATACTCCCGTCCTCAGCCACGACGTTTTTTTTGAGGACACCGTGAACAGAGTCGTGTTTAAGCAGGTGGGCAAGCGTATTCGCTCCCGTAAGGTCGTTTATAGCGACTACGTCTATATCCGGATTGTCCATGCAAGCTCTAAAGAAACTCCTTCCTATTCTTCCGAAACCGTTTATCCCTACCTTTATAGCCATGGGTTTTATTATAACTTTTCCCCGAGACAGCTTGAGTTAAAATATCTTCCCATGGCGGACAGAATAGACATAAACAGAATACAGAAAGACATATTCTTAGAGTACAAGGGAGAGCCTTACAGGGTTCTGGATTACGACCACGTGAAACCCGGTAAAGGTCAAGCCTTCGTAAGGGTCAAGGCTAAAAATATGCTCACGGGAAACGTTATAGAGATTACCTACAAATCCTCCGAGATGATTGACTTAGCAGATTTTGAGCAGGTGTTTGCCGAGTACTCCTACAACGACGGAGACAATTACTACTTTATGAACAACCAAACCTACGAGATGGTTTCCCTAAGCAAGGAGAACATATCCGAAGAGAGCAAGTTCCTAAAGGAAGGCATGCAGGTAGTAATATTCGTATACAAGGGTCAGCCCGTAGGCATAGAGCTTCCTAAACACGTTGAGCTTCAGGTGGTTGAAACGGAGCCGGCTTTCAAAGGCGATACCGCTGCAGGGGGAAGCAAACCCGCTAAGCTTGAAACCGGAGCTGTAATACAGGTTCCCTTCTTCGTGGCGGAAGGCGATACGGTGAAGGTAGATACGAGAACGGGAGCTTACGTAGAGAGAGTTAAGTGATGGATATAGAGCTTATAAGGGAGATAGTACAGCTTGTCAAGAACTCAAATATAAAGAGCTTCTCTATAGAGAGCGGAGAGCTAAAGATAAGTATAGAAACTCATTCCGGGGAGAGTTCTTTACCTCCCAGGCAGGAAAAGGAAGAGTTTAAGTTCCAAGAGGTTTTACCTCCCTCCGAAGAGGTAGGTGAGGAAGAAGATAAGTACCACGTGATAAAAAGCCCTCTGGTGGGAACCTTCTACCGTTCCCCCTCTCCCGGTGCACCGCCCTTTGTAGAGGTCGGAGATGTCGTATCTCCAGGTCAGGTTCTCTGCATAATAGAAGCTCTAAAAGTGATGAACGAGATAGAAAGTGATATAAAGGGAAAAGTGGAGAAAATTCTGGTAGAGAACGGAGAGACCGTAGAGTACGGACAGCCTCTATTCCTGATAGACCCTATGGGCTAAACTCGGTAGTTCAGTTAAAATAATCTTCAGTTTAAACTCCAAAGAGGAGGAGATTTATGAGCGTAAGGCACAAGATGAGAGCGGAAGTTGAGAAACTTCTAAAGCTTACGATAGATAATCCTGACTTTCCCAGAGAGGAAGAGGTAAAGATTTACGTTGTATTTATTCCTCAGTCCGGAGAGGTTAGCGAGGAGAGTATAGAAATCTCAGAGCAGGAAATAGACATGGAGGACAAGGAAACCGTAAAGAAGTTCCTCGAGAGAACTACACGGGAAGCTCTCGAAGCGGACGTTAAAGGTTTAAAACTTTACGGATACGTGTTTGAAGCAGACGACGAACTCAGGCTTATCTCCGAAAACTCAGAGGGTATAGAGGACATAGTTATCAGTAGAATCGAGCGTATGAGGGAAGAAGTATAAGGGCATGAAAGCCTGTATAATACTCGCAGCCGGAGAGGGCAGGAGAACAGGCGTAAGGAAACAGTTCGCACAGATTTGTGGAAAACCCCTTTACATGTACTCACTTTTAAAAGCTGTAAAGCTCTTCGAGGAAGTAGTCTTGGTACTTCCGGAGGACATGCTTACCAAGGTATCGGTTCCGAAGGGCGTTAAAAAAGTAGCCGGCGGGAAGGAGAGACAGGACTCTGTTCTGAACGGTATCCTTGAAACCGAAGCGGAAGTTGTGGTAATTCACGACTCCGCACGCCCCCTTGCCACGGAAGAAATGTTTAAGGAAGTGGCAAACCTCGGGAAGTTCGAGGGAAAGATAGTTGCGGTACCTTCACGGGATACGGTAAAGGAGGTATCCAGCGATACTGTATTGAAAACGATAGACAGGTCACATATATGGTTCGCTCAAACACCGCAAGCGTTCAGGCGAAAGACCCTGCTCGAGTGCCACTTCAGGGCAAGAAACGAAGGCTTTTACGGAACGGACGATGCCAGCTTACTTGAAAGATACGGCTACAAGGTAGGCATAGTTCCCGGCTCTTACTGGAACGTTAAGATAACTTACAAAGAAGACTTGAGTATGTTAGACAGACTTCTATGTGAAAATATCCCTTAATGGAGAGGGCACTAACTACCTTCATAGTTATAGCCGGTACCTTTATGGCTATCCTCGATACCACCATAGTGGATATAGCCCTACCCAAAATGATAGCTCCTCTGAAAACAGACCTGTATGGAATACAGTGGGTCGTGACCGCTTACATGATAGCCGCCGCGGTTTCCCTACCCTTCCTAGAATGGTTTGAGAAGGTCATAGGACTAAAGCAGATGTACCTGATAGGTATAGCGGGATTTACCATAGCAAGCTACCTGTGCGGTATATCAACAGAGCTTTACCAGATGATAATATTCAGAAGTATTCAGGGGGTTGCGGAAGCTCTGATTATAGTGTCCGCTCAGGCTATACTTTTTGCCATCTACCCACCCGAAAAGAGGGGCTTTGCTATGGGAATATTCTCACTGGGAGTGAGCTTTGCCCCTGCGGTGGGACCCACTTTGGGAGGGTGGTTAACGGAGCATATAAACTGGAACTGGATATTTTTCATCAACGTACCTGTAGGAGTTTTCATAACGATACTTTCTTTATTCTTCCTCAGCGTCCCCCGTAAAAAGGAGGGTATCCCGCACTTTAACTTTTTAGCCTTCGGCTTCATTTCCTTAGCTACCATATCCACTCTCGTGGTCCTATCAAAGGGACAGCAATACGGATGGTTCACCTCGAACTTTATATCCTTTCTAACGCTTACGGCTGTCTTGTCTTACGCTCTCTACTTACTAACCGATATAAGGTCAAAGAACAAGTTGATAGAGCTGGAGGTATTTAAAAGTGCAAACTTCACGGTTGCCTTTCTCGTGTTTATGTTTGTACTCGGCTTTTCTATGTACGCTATATTTTACGCTCTGCCCCTGTACTTTGAATTTTTAAAGGGTTTAAGCACTTTTACAACCGGACTGCTCCTGCTACCCTTTGCCTTTGCGATAGGACTGTTTTCGATAGTTGCGGGTATTCTGAGCGACAGATGGAGCCCCGGCGGAACCCTTTTTATAGCGATAGTTGTGTACATGGTATCTATATACGGTTTTTTTGTTCACTTTGACCTGTACACACCCAAGCTACAGGCGAGCCTTGAGCTTACGCTTATGGGAACAGGTATGGGGCTTTTCTTCGCACCGATTACCATAATAGCTCTACAGAAACTTGAGCATAAAGCCATACTCGTAATAAGTCTACTTGATTACATACGGTTTATAGGTGGCTCCTTTGGGACAGCCCTTGCTACCAATATACTTAAAGGTAACAGTTCCTTCCATTACGATGAAATGTCCTCAATACAGGGCTTAAATGCAAATCTCATACATCAAAAGATAGAAAGTATATCTACGTTCTTTCTGAATACCTCACACTCTTTTGAGGAAGCTCTTATAAAGGGCTACTACTCCGTGGCTCAATTAAAGGCAAAGCTTGCCTTGTCCTACGCCTTTCAGGACTTATTCGTATGGTGTGGGATATTCTCCATCGTGGGTATAATTCCCATAGGATTTCTGCTCTTCAAAAATATGAGAGACAGGAACGAGCATCTTTCCGAAAGGATTGGTTAAGATATGTATTCCCTTATTATCTCAAGGAGTTTCAGGAGAACATCTTTGACCTCTTCCTTGTTCTTTGCGGACAGAGGTATTACGGGGATATCCTCCTCGTCAGTTATGTCCAGGGCAAAGCTTATGTCTTCGGGCGACCATGCGTTGGGCAAATCCTGCTTGTTTGCCCCCACAACGATGGGAACCGGAAACCGCGAGTGAAAGAAGTTTATTATCTTCCTTGCCTCGTGAAAGGTTTTAGGGTCTGTGCTATCAACGAGAATTATTATTCCCAAAGCCCCTTCCCCTAAAATTTCCCACATGAAGTCAAATCTCGACTGCCCCGGAGTTCCGAACAGGTAAAGCTCGTGTTCGTCGTCTATCCTTATCTTTCCGAAGTCCATAGCCACTGTGGTCTGGTGTTTCACATCCTTTTCCTTATCTAATGTGGTCTTTCTCTCCGTGGCTACGGTTTTAATCTCACTTACAGTATTTATAAACTGCGTCTTGCCCGCGGCAAAGGGACCTGCAACAACTATTTTTATCTTCTTTATAGTCTTCATAATTCTAAAGCTTCTTAATCCTCTCTATGATTTTTGCAAGTAGGTCTAAAGATATTGAAGGCTTCTGAGTTTTTTCCTTCTTCTTCCTTCTTATTAACCCCGTAGCCAGAAATCCATATAAAGCCCTATCGACCGTTAGACTGTCGAGTTTAGAAGCCTTCCTTATGTCCGCCACACTCCTGTTACCGTCAACAAGCTCTAAAACTTTTTTCTCGTCCTCCGTGAGCTTTACCTTTGGCAGTATGTCCTCCGCGTTTTTATTACGCTCAAAAACCAAAAGCTCATCTGATATTTTCCTTTCCACCTCCTCGGGAGTTAGAACCCTTGAAGCGCGCATTATAAGTTCTTCCACAGGATAGAAAACGGGTATATCTGTGTTGTACTTTATGAAGCCCGGCGTAAAGGAGAAAATCCCTTCCTTGTTATCAATTCTGCTTAGAAAAAACTTATCAATAGTCTTATGCAGGTCTTCCTTTTTTATCCTTAGCTTGTCCAGTAACTTGTCGAAGTCCCTGTCGGTGTAAACCCTGAACACCTTATCCACGGGCCTTGCAAATACGAGCTCACCGTCCTTTACGTAATAGGCGATTACTATGTCCTTCCACTCTACCAGAAGGACTCCGCTCTTCCTGTCCTTTGCAAGCACCTGCAGTATATCTGCAAAATTAAATACCGATAGGTCTCCAGTTAGAGCCATGTATTAACCTATAGCCTCCTGTAGTTCTTTCTGTGCTTTCCTTATTTCCATGAGAAGAAGTCCGAGTTTGGCGTTAACATCAGCAAGAACCGTGAGTACCGCTTCGGTTCCAACACCGGTTAGTATTATATATCCCCCGTCACCTTTAACAGATATCTGCTCCAAAGTTCCCTTTTGAAGCTCCTCGACGACCCTTTCACCGAGAGATAGAATAGCTGCACTCATCGCTGCCACTCTGTCCTCCTCTATGCCGGGTTTCAGAACAGAGGATATAGGCAATCCATCTGCACTAACCAATACCGCTCCTTCCAAACCGGAGCTTTTAATCAGCTCTTGGAGTATTTGTTCATATCTATCCATTTATAAAACCTCCCTTATATTAATTTTACCTAACACTTAAAATATCCCAATTCTTTTAGTATCTTCTCCTCCTCTTTGAGAATATTATATATCTCATTCCTTAAAGTTTTATCGTTTATTGATTCGCAGTCCTCAAGGACTTGCTGTGTTTGTCTATACAATCTCTCAAGGCTCGCCCTTACGCTGAGGATTCGCTTTCTTATCTCGGCCAAGCTCTGGTTAACCGCCTGCCCTATAGCCCCGGACAGGTCTAATCCAGAGGGAAAGGTCACCGTAAGGTCTCCCTCAGAAATCAACTGCAGTCTCTCAATAATTTGTGCAGTGTTCTCGGATATGAGTTCAAGTTGCTCCTCAAGCTCCTTTAACTCCCTATCACACTTAGATTCTACGCTACTCAAAACCTCCTTTATGCTCTCTATAATTATCATCATCTCCTCGTAGATTGGAACCGCAGCCACAGCTCTTTCGTGTCTCGATTGCTCCATAAGGTCTACAACGTACATCAACCTTCCAAGCACACGCTCTATCTTACCCTTCAACCACTGAATAAGAACAAAAGTCCATCCGACGGATACGGGAATGGATATGAGAGCAGACTGGAGAACTTCTATGCCACCGAGGAAGTGAAAAACCAGAGTCAAAGATAAAAACAAAAATGTAGAACTTAAAAAGAAGAACTTAAGCAGCTCCTCCGATAAGGAAGCCCTCCTCGGTATCTCTACCATGGCTAACTTCCGTAGTCTACCTTTAAAAGTTCCTTAAAAGATATTCCTAAATCTGATATTTCGGAAGCCTTGGCAAACAAGAGCTTGTCGTCCCTACGAATTACCGCATACACACCCTTGATAGATTTTAAGTAAGAGTTGATGGTTTCGTCAAACACAGAGTTGTTTACAAAACCTTTGGAGACTGTGGAAGGGTGGAATATGAGGCTAACCTTCAGCTTTGCCTCCGCCAGCTCTATAAGGTCTGAGTCAAGTGCCATCTGCACTTGGTCTTCGGGCAGTTCTCCGAAGTAAGCCATGTAAACGTAATCAGCGCCGGTTTCCTTAACCCTTTTAGAGACTTCTTTCCCTCCCTCAATATACCAGCTGTCTATACCCCTGCTCCTTAAAGCCACCACGAGAGCAGCTGCAAACACTGCGCAGAGCTGTGAGTCTTCCATAAACACAACCGCTACCTTTTTAATCCCGTACTTCTTTATAAGCTCCGCCGCACCGTAAGCCATGTTCAGGCGGGGGTTAACCGTCTTGGGGGCTATAAAAGGGTTACTACCCGCAAGGGTAACAAAGGGCGTTAGCACCGCTGTTAGTAAAAATGTTCTCCTGTCCATATCCCTACTCCTGTACATTTTCTTCTATAAACATCTCTCTTCTCATAGCTATCTTACCAGTTCTCGCAAGCTCCTTAATGCCAAAAGGTTTTAACAGCTCTACGAAGGCGTTTATCTTTTCCTCGTCTCCGGTTATCTCTATGGTATAGGTTTCCTGCGACACGTCAACCACTTTACCCCTGAATATCTCAACTATCCTGAGTATCTCGTCCCTTGCCCTCGAAGTGGGCGTGTGAACCTTCACGAGAACCAGTTCCCTCTCAACGTGGGGTATGTCCGTCAGGTCTCTAACCTTAAGGGTATCTATTAACTTTCGGAGCTGTTTTACCACTTGGTCAATAACTATATCGTCCCCGATTACCTCTATGGTCATACGGGATACGCCCTTTTCGTGTGTCTCTCCCACGGACAAGCCCTCTATGTTGTATCCTTTTCCCGCTATAAGAGTGGCTATTCTTGCAAGGACACCAAGTTCATTTCTTACAAGCACATTTATTATGTGCTTTCTTGTCTCACCTTTCTTTAGTTGCCTGAACCTTGGAGCTTTTATGACTTTTATGCCCTCCGTTCCTACCGTATCAGCCATACTAAACCTCCTCAGCCTACAAGGTACATGGTTTCTGCGTCGGCTTTCTTGCCGTCCTCGAGAATCATCTCTCTGTAGCTCTTTCCTGCTGGAACCATCGGTAGAACGTTCTCCTCTCTATCTACTACGAAGTCCATTATCACAGGTTTGTCGTCAATTTTCATAGCTTCCTCAAGGATTTCCCTCACCTCCTTGGGCTTCTCTGCCCTAAAGCCTACCGCACCCATGGACTCTGCAAGTTTCACGAAATCCGGTTGAAGACTAAGGTCTACCTCGGAATACCTGCTGTCGTAGAAAAGCTCCTGCCACTGTCTAACCATGCCGAGGTAGGCGTTGTTTACGATAGCGACCTTAACGGGAATTTTATACTGAACCGCAGTTACTATCTCCTGCATGGTCATTATGAATGAGCCGTCCCCGTCTATGCAGAAAACTTCCTTGTCCGGTCTTCCTATCTTTGCCCCTATGGCTGCAGGAAGCCCGAAACCCATAGTCCCAAGCCCTCCGGAGTTGAGGAACTGCCGTGGGAAAGAGTACTTGTAGTACATGGCAGCCCACATTTGGTGCTGTCCAACACCCACGGTTATTATAGCGTCACCTCCCGTTGCTTCGTATATCTGTTCTATAACGTATTGAGGTTTTATAACCTCCTTTGAGTTCTTGTACGTTAACGGATACATCTTCTTCCACTTCTCAATCTGCTCAATCCACTTCTGTCTGTCCTCGGGGTGTAGGATTTTCGCACCTTTCCTCTTCAGCTCGTTTATGAGCTTTCCTAAGACTATCTTCACATCGCCGACTATGGGAACATCAACGGTTATGTTCTTTGATATGGACGCGGGGTCTATGTCTATGTGAATTATCTTCGCATCGGGAGCAAACTCCTCTATCTTTCCGGTAACCCTATCGTCAAACCTAGCACCCACGGCTATAAGGAGGTCTGCGTTGTAAACCGCCATATTAGCGTAGTATGTGCCGTGCATACCCAACATCCTCAAGGCGAGGGGATGGTTCTCCGGAAAAGCTCCCTTTCCCTGTGTGGTCGTAGTAACCGGTATCCTCATCATTTCCGCCAGCTGTATCAGCTCCTCCTGAGCTTCGGAGTTTACAGCTCCCCCGCCTACGTATAGAACGGGCTTTTTTGCTTCCATTATCAACTTTGCAGCCTTCTTTATCTGCTGTATGTTCCCCTCAACGTGGGGTTTGTAGCCGGGTAGTGCAGCCTTAACCTTATCTTCGGAGGGTATACCTACCTCCGAAAGCTGCTGTGTTATATCCTTGGGTATGTCAACGAGAACGGGACCGGGTCTACCCGTACCTGCTATGTAGAAGGCTTCTCTTATCAGAAGAGGCAGTTCCTCTATGGCTCTTACGAGAAAGTTATGCTTAGTAACCGGGCGCGTTATACCTACTATATCAACTTCTTGAAAGGCATCGTTACCTATAAGGTGTGTTGGTACCTGTCCGGTTATAACAACGAGGGGAACTGAATCCATGTAAGCGTCTGCTATAGGTGTGACTATGTTTGTAGCTCCGGGTCCAGAGGTAGTCATAGCTACACCTACCTTTCCTGTGACCTTTGCATAACCCTCAGCCATGTGCCCGGCACCCTGTTCGTGCCTTGCTAAGACGTGGAGGATACTACCGTCCCTGTACAGGGCGTCGTAAACTTCCATTATCGCTCCTCCCGGAAGCCCGAATATAACCTCCACGCCTTCTTCTTTAAGGGTTTCTATAACTATGTCCGCGCCCTTTCTTGACATGTTCTCAAAACCTCCTGAAGTACCTTATAAAACAACTATTTTAAATTTGTATTAATTTTTAGTAAGTTCAAGCTATATTTATCATAGTTCTATGTATGAGCCAAAAACAAGGGTGCTGGGTGTAGTCGGCTTTCACAACTCCGGAAAGACGACATTAATAGAAACCTTAGTAAAAAACCTTACACAAGAAGGGTTAAGGGTGGGTTATATAAAACACGATCCCAAAGGTCACGGAGAGACGGACAAAAAGGGTTCGGATACGGATAGGATATTCGGTTTATCTCCGAGAGTCCTTCTTATATCCCCGGACAGGGCTACCCTGTGGGATAGAAAAAGCTACGACCCTTTGGAGGCTGTAAGTGAGTTTTTTAAAGGCTTCGATTTAGTCATAGTGGAGGGTTTTAAGTCCTCAAAAGAGATACCAAAGGTGGCTCTGGGAGAAGTCCCCGCGGAGAATGTGATTTTCAGGCTTGATGAGAAGCCCGAAGACCTTGAAGAGCTGTTAGAATTTTTGAGGAAATTTATTAAAGGTTGAGTATATTAAAAAGCAGGAGGTTTCAAATATGACGGTCAGGTGCCTTGAGCATTTGGAGCTTTGTCCTTACTGTAATAGCGTAGCTCTGAAGGTTTGTGAGTACTCGGAGCCGTATCCGAGGGTTGAGGCTGTCTGTCAGTGCTGTGGTTATAAAGCCTACGATATGCCCATGAGCGTCGATAAGAAAACCCTTTATCAGATACTTGATAAGCTCAGCAGAAAAGAAGTAGGCGGTATATGCCTTGACGATAAGTGCGGTTCTACGGACATAATCAAGCTAATTCAGGAGGGAAGGTACACGGAATACAGATGTCTTGAGTGCGGAGCTGAGTGGAACAGCTACGACATGATAGAAGCCATGAAAAGGGTAAAGCGAATAGGAGAGCAGGTTAAGAACGGTGAAACACCGCCAGAAATTCTTAAAGCCTCTGAGGGAGAATGTCCCTTATGTGGCTGGGATATAGGACACCTTCACGAGGGCTATATGGTTGAGATTATGTGTCCAGTATGCGGTTATCACAACAAGTTCAAGGAAGAGTTCCCGGAGTACGACCCCTCTGAGTACGAATGTCCCAAGTACGAAAAGGCTGAAGAGACAGGATGAACTTACCCTTTAAAGAGCTTTACAGGTACCTCGGCTGGAAGGATAGATTTGAGAAAGACTACGAAAAGATACTGAACTCAGACCTTGATTTCATAGCTGAGGAACTTAAGTCCCTCGGTGTGGAGAATCCGGACGATAGACTTCTCAGGGCGGTGCGCTCCATGTACGTCGGGGGCATGGAGAGGCGCGTTGAGGATGAAGAGATAAGAAGATGGACTAACTGGGCGGCGGTGAAGACTTACCGAACCTTCAACGGGCTTCCCAACCTCACGGACAAGGAGCTTGCCTTCGCCTTTTACTCCATAGGTAAACTCTTCGTTCCATTACTCATGCACGAGAGGGGTGTTAAGTCCGAAAGCTTTAAGAAGCTTCCGAAAGAGGAGCAGGAGGAGGCTGTTTTTGACGAGCTTGATACCATATGGGAAACCCAGCTTACGCTGATACTTCAGGCTATCCAATTTATGGACTTGAAATCTTAGATGAAAATCTCCGTGTGCAAAAACCCATCGTAAACCTTGTAAACCGCTCCCTCAAGGAAAACCTCATTCAGGTCTTCGTCAAAGTATATCTTCAGCGTCTCACCACCCTTGGTTTTAACGTCTACCGGAGAGCCTTTAACAAGCCCCAGAAGATATGCCGTTATTGCCCCCGCGGTCGCTCCCGTTCCGCATGCCAAGGTTTCCGCCTCTACACCCCTCTCGTAGGTTCTTATCCTTATAGCGCCGTCGTCGCTCGGCTGTATGAAGTTCACGTTAGTTCCTTTGGGCTGAAACTCATCGTGAAACCTTACAGCTCTTCCTACGGATACCACATCTAAGTCGTCCAGACTTTCCACCGGAGCTACGAAGTGGGGAACACCCGTGTTTATAAAAATTCCCTTGAGCTTTCTGCCCTTTACCTCAAGCTCCTTTTCCGCGGGTTTTGAGGGCGGAGTCAGCTGAACCTTCACCTTTTTACCACCTTCAAGAACCTTTGCTTTTATAACACCCGCAAGGGTCTCAAATCTTACCTCTTCTTTCCTAACTATCCCCTTATCGTAGCAAAACCTTACAGCACAACGGGAGCCGTTTCCGCACATCTCCGCTTCCGAGCCGTCGGCGTTGAAGAACTGCCACCTGAAGTCGTTTTCAGGGTTTTGGGGGTTCTCTATCAAAATAAGCCCGTCGGCTCCTACACCCGTGTGCTGAGCGCAGACCTTGAAGATGAACTCTTTGAGACAGAGACCTATCTCCTCAACCTTATTGTAAACCTTGCCGTCCCTGTTATCTATGAGAATAAAGTCGTTTCCCGAACCCTGTAGCTTGGTAAACTCCATAGGAAAATCTTACTACTTTTTGGGTCTGAAAGCCTTTACCTTGGAGGGGTCTGTATCTATGTACGCTCCGCCGATAAGCTCTACGCAGTAGGGAACTGCAGGAAACACCGCGTCAAGGCATAGGCGTATGGATTGGGGTTTGCCCGGAAGGTTTATTATTAGGCAGTGCTTTCGTATTCCTGCGGTCTGCCTTGAGAGTATTGCGGTTGGAACCTGCTCAAGGGAAACCTTTCGCATAAGCTCTCCAAAACCGGGCATCATCTTCTCACACACAGCTTCCGTGGCCTCGGGCGTCACGTCCCTCGGAGCGGGTCCCGTTCCCCCGGTGGTAAGCACGAGACTACAACCTTTGTTGTCCACCATATCAATAAGTGTGTCCTTTATAAGCTCCAGCTCGTCGGGAATAACCCTGTAATCGGTCTCAAACTCGGTGCTAATCACCTCTTGCAGGTAATCCATTATCGCCCTACCGCTTATGTCCTCATACTCTCCCCTGCTGGCTCTGTCAGATATGGTAAGAACACCTATTATCGCCTTCATGCTTTATATGATAACCTCACACCCGCTTGGGTATTCAGTTAATAAGTGCTTTGTCCAAGAAGCAATGAGATAAAATGAGAACCATGAGTAGGGATTGGAGTAAGTACAACAAACAGCTCGTAAAAAGAGGCGAACTTCTCATAAATCCTTTGGCATTCGGACTTAAGCCTAAAGACAAGCAAACCAAGAAAACGGTAGTTCGCCATTTAGATGAACCTCCAGTGGACAGCTATAAGAGAAATGTAAAAGCTCAAGTTCAATACACTCCTAACCAAAAACTTACTTCGCCTCTTTAATGCTATACACCTGTCCCTAAGTAATGAATGAACCCCCTCATTCCTATTC
>WFYI01000004.1 GCA_015490155.1 Aquificaceae bacterium
GAGAGGCTTTCGTGTCAGGCTAAGCTCAACGGGAAGGGGGATGTAGTTATATACCTGATTTAATCTCTCAATCCTGTATCCTAAATCTTTATGGAAAGTATTTATATCAGAAAAAAGCTTGAGGAGTTCCTGCTCGAGGATTTGGGTGCTGGGGATTTAACATCGGAGAGCGTATGCTCCGGGGAAATTGTAAGGGCTGAGATAGTAGCTAAGGGCGATGGGGTTCTTGCAGGAAGTAGGTTTGTAAAGGAAATATTTTCCCTCTTGGGTGGTACGGAAGTAGAGTTCCAAAAAAGAGAGGGGGATACCTTCTCGAAGGGTGATACTCTTGCCTTATTAGAAGGAGATGCCTTGAGCATACTTAGGGGGGAGAGACTATCTTTGAATATACTCCAAAGACTATCCGGAATAGCCACTAAAACCAAAGAGTTTGTGATTGCCCTTGAGGGAACCGGTACAAAGATACTGGACACGAGAAAGACTACACCGGGTTTTCGGGCATTTGAGAAGTACGCGGTAAGGGTAGGTGGTGGGGAAAATCACAGGTTCGCTCTATACGATATGGTCTTAGTAAAAGATAACCACAAAAGGGTCGCAGGCGGCTTGAAGGAAGCCCTTGAGCGAGTGAAGTCCAACGTAAGCCCTGCCTACAAGATAGAGGTTGAGGTTGAGTCTTTGCAAGAGCTTGAGGAGGCTATAAAGCTCGGTGTGGATATAGTTATGCTGGACAACTTTTCCACGGAAGAGGTTAGGGAGGCTGTAAAGCTTGTGGAGGGGAGAATTCCTATTGAGGTTTCGGGGAATATAACCCTCGATAACGTGCGGGATTACGCAGTAGAGGGAGTTGATTACATCTCTTCAGGCTCTATCATCTACGCTGCCCCTTGGATTGACCTTTCCTTGAGGGTTCTGTGAACGCTTCAAGAACGAACTTTTCCCAGTTGAAGGGTTGGTAGCCGTGCCTTAAAGCCCATCTTTTAAACTCCTTTATGTCGAGCATCTTTTCTATCTCGGCTCTGAGTCGTAGGTTTTCTTCCTTCAAAGACTTCAGCTCAGTTAGTTTTCTCGTGTGTTCCTTTGAAACTTTGAGGGCATAGGAAGAGTAAAGTAAGCTTGCAAGCAGGAGTGCTACGGACATACCTATGAGGGAAAATATTACATTCATCCTATACACTCTCCGGCTCTTAGCTTTGCACTTCTCGCCGCGGGATTGAAGTTCACTTCAGAGTCCGAAGGAACTATCGGCTTTTTTGTAAGTATCCTCAGCACCTCTTGATTTTCTTTCATGAACCTCTTAACAATTCTATCCTCTAAGGAATGGAAAGATATAACGACTAATCTGCCGCCTTTTCCGAGGTAATTCAAGGTTTTCCTCAAAGCCTCTTCTAAAATTTCAAGCTCTCTATTTACCTCTATCCTTATAGCCTGAAATACCTTAGTCGCAGGGTGGATTCTCCCGTATCTATATGCGGGTGGTACGCTCTCCGCTACCAAATCCGCAAGCTCCTTAGAGGTTTCTATGGGTTTTTTCCTCCTGTATGAAACTATGGCCTTGGCTATTCTTCCCGAAAATCTCTCCTCACCGAACCTTTTAAATACGTCTATGAGCTTCTCTAAGGAGTACTCGTTAACAACCTGATAGGCTGTTCTTCCGTTCCTTCTGTCCATGCGCATGTCAAGGGGTGAGTTCTCCTGAAAAGAAAAACCCCTATCTCCCCTAAGCTGGTACATGGACATTCCCAAATCAAATAGGAAACCGTCTACTCGGGGAACTCCCTCTTCCCTAAGTACCGTATCTAAATCCACAAAGTTAGCCTGATACAGGGAAAATCTACCCTCAAAGTCTTTAAGTTTTTCCTCCGCGAAGTTCAGAGCTTCTTCGTCTTGGTCTATGCCTATTACGAATGCGTCTGGATTTTTCTCAAGTATTCTTTTTGTATGTCCCCCACCCCCTACGGTGCAGTCAACATAAAACCTCCCGCCGTTTCCGAGAAGCAGTTCTGTGGACTCTTCGAGTAAGACGGAGATATGCTCCATTCTAAGGTTGAATATCAGGAATTATATTTAGTTCGTCAAGCTCCCTATAGCTGTGGAAAATTAACAGGACAAGGCATGCTTTCGTCATCTCAATACTTTACTTTTTCCCTAAGCTCTTCCACAGAGCTATCTTGCGAAAGCCCGAGGGCTTCTAAGAGCTTTCCTATGCTTACCCACTTTTTAAGAACCATACCTTGGGTTATGAGCTTTTTAAACGGCTCTTCTTCCTTCACGAGACCCATGTCCTTTAAGAACTTCTGAAAAAAGCGCGAGTAAAGAAGGTGCAGAACCGCATGCTCTATGCCTCCTATGTAAGTATCAACGGGCATCCAGTAGTCCACGCTTTCCTTGCCGAAGGCTTCTCTGTCGTTTTTAGGGTCGCAGTACCTCAAAAAGTACCACGATGAGTCAAAGAATGTGTCCATCGTATCCGTTTCCCTTCTCGCAGGCGAGCCGCACTTAGGACATTTTGTATGCAAGAACTCCTCAGAGCTTTCAAGGGGATTTCCCTTTCCCGAGAACTCAACCTCAAGGGGAAGTTTTACCGGCAATTCTTCTTCTGGTACGGGAACTGTCCCGCAATTTTCACAGTAAATTATCGGGATAGGTGTTCCCCAGTACCTCTGCCTTGATACGTTCCAATCTTTGAGCCTATATGTGATTTTAAACTTACCGAGTCCTTTTGATTGAAGCCA
>WFYI01000005.1 GCA_015490155.1 Aquificaceae bacterium
AGACGTAGAAGTTTCTCCTACACTGCTTAATCAGCCTTGTGTTTAGGAAATCGAGGTACCTGCGGTTCTCCAAACCCGTGAGGGGGTCTATAAATAGGAATTGGGGAACGGTTTTCATAATGTCCGTCCCTGTTACTATGCCTACGAGGAGACCTTCACTATTTACCACGGGGAGATGCTCTATTCCCTTTTCCTCAAATATCTTAAGTGCATGGAATATAGATACATTCTCCTCCACAGTTATAAGCACTTCCTTCTCAAGTAGCTCAACGAGTTCCCTTACAGTTCTATCTAAAAAGCTGTGGTATAGAGCCGATATTATGTCTTTGTGGGTGATGATGTTCACGGGCTTTCTGGAGCTTCTTTCAAGTACGACAACACTTCCTATGTCATACTCCTTCATAATTCCCAGCACTTCGCTCACCTTGGTATCCATGTCGCAAGCTATTGGATTTCTAACCATCAGGTCTTTAACGCTAAACCCTATCACTTCAATAGTTCCTCCAAATTCTGTAATAAGGAGTTTATATCCGATACGGTTCTCTTTTCCGTAGTTGCCAGTAGAACCCAGCCTTCCAGTTCTCTGTTCCATCGCCCAAGCTCCACTCCGAAAAGATAGCCCCTTTCTATCATTTTACTTCTTATTCTGTATAAATCCTTATGTTTAAGGGGATATTCCCAGAGGTGTTTGCCGCCAAAGGTTTCCTCAAATCCGAGTTTTAAAAGTCCCCTTTTCAAGTACACAGCCTTGGAGAGGCTTTGAACGGCAACCTCCTTCAAGCCCTCTTTACCGAGCAAGGTTAAGTAAACTAGATTCGCTAAAGCCAAGAGGTTCTGGTTGGTACATATATTGGAGGTAGCCCTTTCCCTCCTTATGTGTTGTTCCCTCGTTTGGAGAACGAGGGTAAACGCCCTTTTCCCCTCAACGTCCTCCGCAACTCCCACGAGCCTCCCCGGAATTTTTCTAACGTATTCCTTCCTAGTTGAGAAAAAGCCCACGTAAGGACCCCCGAAGTTAAGGGGAATTCCGAGCTGTTGTCCCTCCCCTACCACTATCTCCGTTCCAAAACTGCCCGGAGGCTCAAGCACGCTGAGAGCCACAGGGTCAGCTATCACAACGAGGGGAACCTCATATCTGTCCTTCAGCTCGCATATCTCTTTTAAAGGCTCTATGTAGCCGAAAAAGTTCGGATACTGAACGAGCAGGGCGTGAACTTCTCCCTTTTTCAGTTCCTCCTCAAGTCTGTTCAGGTCTATGGTTCCCTCCTTACTCCACCCAATCAGGCTTACCTCGTCCCCGTATCCCTGAAGGTAAGTTTTAAGCACTTCAAAGTAGAGCGGATTAACAGTCTTTGATACGAGAACCCTGTTTCCCTTCCCTTTTATAGCCCTCGCCATTAGAACAGCTTCCGCACCTGCGGAAGCCCCATCGTACATAGAAGCGTTAGCCACCTCCATACCCGTAAGCTCGCAGATAAGGGTCTGGTACTCAAAAAGAGCCTGAAGAGTTCCCTGAGAGGCTTCCGCCTGATAGGGCGTGTACGCTGTAAGAAACTCCCCCCTACTCAATATCTGCCACACCACCGAGGGAACAATCCTATCGTAAGCACCTGCGCCGGCAAAGGAGATGAGTCTTTTATTGTGTTTTGAAAGCTCTTCAAAATACCTTCTAAGCTCCTCCTCGCTCTTTGGAGGGGGCAAACCTACCGGAGGGTTCATTAACTCGGGTTCTATGTGAGAGAAAAGTTCCTCAAGGACGTTTAATCCGAGTTTAGAGAGGGCCTTACTTACATCCTCATGGGAGTGGGGAATGTACATTACATATTACCTTTCTTCTTCAAAACCCAGCTCCTCTTCCGGAAGAGTTTCTATGGACTGTTCCATACCCTCGGCAGGGATTTCCTCCTCTTCCATGGACTCGCTTTTTACCAATTCTGCTAAGAACTCGGCATAATCCTCGGCGGTAAGGAGGTCTTCTACCTCCGTGGGGTCTGACATCTCAACTATGGCTATCCATCCGGCATCGTAGGGTGATTCGTTAACGAGGTTAGGTTCTTCCTCAAGGAGTTCATTAACCTCAACCACGGTTCCCGTTACCGGGCTGTAAACGGGCGCAACGTTCTTTACCGATTCTATGTTCACGAGGGTCTCACCCGCCTCTGTACTCTCTCCCTTTTGGGGAAGCTCCACGTACACTATATCTCCGAGCATTCTTTGGGCATAATCGGTAATACCCACCTGAGCGTTACCACCCTTTACCAGAATCCATTCGTGTTCCTTGGTGTAGTATCTATCTCCCTTCACAAGATAGCCCTTTACCATTACATCTTCCATTTCTCATCCTCCAACGGACAGCTTTTCTGAAAAGTATCTGTCCATAGCTTCCCTTTTAAGCTCTTCTATCTTCATCCCAAGCTCTCTGCCTTCGTACCCCTTAGATTTTAAACTATCTATATCCTCCTTTTCCAACTTGAAGTCCCTTAATCCCTCCATGTATATCTTAACTTTGTCCGTCACATTTTCACAGGTCATAAGGATTAATAGCTCCACGGTTTGCAAAGGTTTTAGTAGCCTGTATATCTCGGATGGCTTCTCCGCTTTTTCTAAATTCCTTTTAAAGTTGTACACCTCCGATTGTGCGAAGTTTAGAAACCGCCTTATGTTAGAAGGTGCGGATATATCCTCAAGAAATTCCCTTGATACCTCCGGTTTTACCTCTGAGAGTAGGAGTAGTAGGTAAACCCAACCGTAGTCTATTCTCTCATGGGGAAACTCCAAAGAGTGCCAGTTTACCACCTTCCTCAGCTTGAGGAGTCTATCCTCCAACTTCTGAGTCCACTGAAAGCCTTTTATGAGATGTTCAAATATCTTGTACCTTCGGTAAAGTCTGAGGATTTCCAGTAGTCTATCCTCTCTCAGTGCGAGCCTGACCTCGTTCATCAGCCTGCCCCTTGCGGATTCCTCAAGGAGTCCCAAGTTAACCGCCTGTTTTAACAACTTCTCTGTGCTTTTAGAGAGCTTAAAGCCGAACCTTCCGCTGAACCTAAGCGCCCTGAGAATCCTGACGGGGTCTTCTATGAAGCTTACAGGGTGGAGAACCCTTATCATCTTGTCCTTCAGGTCTCTTATGCCCCCAAAGTAGTCTATGAGTGTCCCGTAGTCCTCGTTCAGGGATATAGCCATGGCGTTTATGGTGAAGTCCCTCCTTATCAAGTCCTCCTTTACAGAAGCCTGTTCAACGTGGGGGTAAGCCCCCGGTCTTTCGTAGGTTTCCCTCCTTGCGGTTGCGAACTCTAATTTAAGCTCTTCCACCTTCACGTGGGAGGTTCCGAATTCAGGGAAAGGGTGGGTTTTAACCCCGTGTCTCTTCGCAACCTCTTCAGCGAGCTTTACGGCGTCCCCTTCCACAACGAAGTCTATGTCCCATATATCTTTACCCAGTAAAATATCCCTAACAGCCCCACCGACTATGTAAACTCTATACCCCAGCTCTCTTGAAACCTTACCTATCTCTTCCGCCAGCGGTTTTACGTTACGGGGCAGTTTTACCTTTTTCTTAGAGGCTTTTAATTGTTCCATATCCTCCTTTATCGTCTGGAGTATGTCTATCCTCGTAACCACGCCGAGTATAGCTCCTTTATCTTCCACGGGTATTAACTTCTGTCCGTACTTGGTGAGTATCTCCTCCGCTTCCCACACTGGAGCATCGGAGGGGAGCGTGTAGTAGTCCTTGTTGGCGAACTCGCCTATCGGCTCCTCCGGATAGAGTTTGGATAGCTTCAAAAGGGCTTTCTTTGATATTATTCCCACGATGTTCCCCTCCCTGTCTATCACGGGAGCGTTGGCAAAGCCCCTGTCGGAAAGCTCCGCAAGGGCGTCCGATACCGATAGATGCTCCGAAAGGACAAAGGGGGGACTGCTCATTATGTCCTTGACGTAGATTTTGGGCAGGTAGTTGTCCCTGACGAACTTAACTATCAGTTCCTTTATCCTGCGGGCGGACACGTTCTCGAGTTTCACGGCGGAGGCTTCTTCGTGTCCTCCACCGCCGAAGGCGGTCAGTATTTTTCCTACGTCAATATCCTTATCCTTTGAGCGTCCAAACACGTAGGTTTTGCCTTCCGCCTCTATGATTACGAAGAAGGCGTTCGCCTCCTTAAGCTCCCTAATCTCGTAGAGAAGGGGGTTTATGTCCGGTTGGTACTCCTCCAAAACCGCCGTGGCTACCGCAACTTTCTTTCCGTTCATGAAGAGGGTCTCAACTGAGGAGACTATCTTGCTTATAGCCTCTATCTGCTCCTTCGTGTAGCTCTCGGAGAGTATCTCTCTTATAGTGTTTACGTCCGCCCCCTGTTCCATAAGCCATGCGAGGGCTTTAAGGTCTCTCGGAGTGGTGCCGGCGTAGGTGAGGTTTCCCGTATCCTCGTATATCCCGAGGGCTATCACGGTAGCTTTCTCGGGTGAGAGCTTAACTTCCCTTTTTATAAGCTCCTCAACCACGAGGGTTGTGGCAGAGCCGACCTTATCCACCCTGCCCTTGAGCTTTCCCTCTACCGGGTGGTGGTCAAATACGAGCTTATCCTTTATCCTGCCGTCCTCTTCTATCTCGGGAGCCTCGTGCCTGTCGGTGAGGACGAGGGTAAACTCCTCGGGGAGTTCTTCTGTAACCCTGAAGAGGTCTTTATATTTTTTGAAGACGTAGCTCGCTTTACGGGATAAGAGCTTGGGTTTGAGCATACAGCTGTCGGGAAAAAGCTCCAGAACCGCCAGGGCTGAGGACAGCTCGTCAAGGTCTGCTCCCTCGGAAACAAAGAGAATTTTTTTACATTCCATACATCTTTAATTTACTCTCTTTTCTTCGCCTTCATCTGGTACATTCTTTCATCCGCAAGCCTGAGTATATCCTTTACGTTCAAAGAGTCCCCGGGTATGTCCACTACGCCGTAGCTTGCGGAGAGGTTGTACCGGATAAACTCGCTCTCTATCTCAGATACCAGATTTTTAAGTTTCTTTCTTATGTCCTCACCCGTGCAGTCGTAAGCGAGAACTATGAACTCATCACCTCCCATTCTGCTCACTATGTCTCCCTCTCTGAAACCCCTCTGAAGCATATAGGCTACCTTTTTAAGGACTTTGTCTCCAACCTCGTGTCCGTAGGTGTCGTTTACGCTTTTAAACCTATCAAGGTCTATGTATATTACGCAGTGCTGTGAGGAGGGGTCTCTGCTAAGCCGTTCCACCAACTTGTTCAGGCTTTCCATAAAGAAGCCCCTATTGTAAAGCCCCGTGAGGTAATCCACTATGGACTTTTCACGAAGGGAGTCCATAGCATCCTCAAGTATTCTGTTGTAGAAAAACGCAAGTAAGAACACAGCTGCATACGCACCCGCCGCGTGTCTAATCTCCCCCGGTTCGTAGTATATGTCCACCTGTTCGTGAGAAAACTCCAAAAGCAAGAGCGAGCCTACGCCTAAGCCGAGGGCTAAGTTCCAGATGAGAGCCTCTTTTCTATCTTTAAGGAAAAAGGTGAGGAGAGGGTAGGTGTAAGTCCATAAGATTCCCGTACCCTTGTACCCGCCGGTGGTTATCAAGAACAAAAGTATAACAAGGGTAAGTAAAAGGATAACATTTGAGGCAACCGCGTAGTTTTGTGTTTTTCTGTAATAGATTACATTTATTATTACCAGAGCCACCAGAAATACCTCAAAGAGCGCATAGCTGTACATACCTTGGGATAGGTAAAAGGCTACGCCGAAGGTAAGTGTTGAGGCGATACCCACAAAAGAGAACACGTAGAGGACTTTTCTTCTGTATTGCTCTGCTATGTTCATAGCTTGCCTGAAAATAGTATACAGTCTCTAAGAAAGTGAGTATTAATTCATCGAAAGGATTTTCAGAATTCTGTCAACCTTCTGCAACTCTTCCTCGAGTTCCTCTTTTATCTTTTTCTCCTTCTCGACCACGTGTGCGGGAGCTTTACTGAGAAAGTTCTCGTTGGAAAGCTTTTTTTTAGCTCTCTCAAGCTCTTTTATTAACTTCTCCCTTCTTCTACCGTAAGTCTCCCTTAGCTTTTCTACGTCCACGTGTCCCTCTATGGAAAGGAAAATCTCAAGACTGCCCGAGTAGGTAGCCAGCGTGTTGGATGGCTTTTCGGCCGTTTCCTCAAAGCTCTCCAGCTTTGCTAAGTTGAGTACGTGGTGTTTGAACTCCTCAATTATCTCTTTGTCCTCATGGCTCTCCGCCCTGTAAAAAGCCCTCAGCTTTGCGGAGGGTTCTATCTGGAGGTCTGAGCGCAGGGAACGAATTGAGCTTATCACCTCTTTGAGCCTCTCCACCCTCTTTAAGTCTTCCTCAAAGTACTCCTCCTCCTTAGCCTGCGGGTACTCCATCAAGGATATGCTCTCTCCTTCAGCGTTGGGGAGCTTGTGCCAGATTTCTTCGGTTATGAAGGGCATAAAGGGGTGAAGCAGCCTGAGCGCCCTCTCAAGGACTAAGTTGAGAGTGTAAAGTGCTGTTATTTTCTCCGACTCTATCTTTGCGAGTTCTTTTTCCCTTTCCTCCTCCTCCGTGGACTGCGGCTTCTTGTAAATCCTCTCCTTTGAAAACTCTATGAACCAATCGCAGAAGTCAGACCAGAAGAACTCGTATATCTCGTGCGCCGCCTTTGAGAAGTTATACTCCGAGAGAGCTTTGCTAACTTCATGAGCCACGACGTTCAGCCTTGAGATTATCCACCTGTCCTCGGGACGCATTTCCGCCATGTAAGGTATGCCGGTTACGAAGTCCTTATCCGTGTTCATAAGCACAAAGCGTGAGGCGTTCCATATCTTGTTGGCAAAGTGTTTGTACCCTTCAAATCTTTTCTCGGAAAGCTTTATGTCTCTCCCCTGAACCGTAAGTATGGTGAGCGTGAACCTCAGGGCGTCCGCTCCGTAGTCCCTGATTATGTCCAAGGGGTCTATAACGTTACCCTTCGTCTTTGACATCTTTTGCCCCTGCTCGTCCCTGACGAGGGCGTGTATGTAAACGTCTTGGAAGGGAATGTCCTCCATGAAGTGGGTTCCCATCATTATCATGCGGGCTACCCAGAAGAAGATTATGTCAAAGCCCGTAATGAGCATATCGGTAGGGTAGAGGTTTTTAAGGTCTGCGGTGTCCTGAGGCCAGCCGAACACTCCGAAGGGCCAGAGGGCGGAGGAGAACCAAGTATCAAGCACGTCCTCCTCCCTCGTAAGGTTTTCGGAGCCGCAAGCCTTACACCTGATTACGAACCTCCACTTCTTGCTCTTTGAGTCGTACCTGTACCTGCCGGTTGCGGAAACCCCCGGCGTGAGCATAGCCATAGGGTTTACGTCTTGTGTAAAAAGAAGCCTCAGAGAGTTCGCGTCTATGTCCATGGAGTCGTAAGCGTGAAATACGAACCTCTTGTAGAAATCCAGAACGCTCATCTCTGGATGAACGAAGTGGGGAGACTTGAGTATCTCCTCAACCTCCTCCGGTGTAAACTCCTGGGATAGCTTGTTATCCGCTATGAGGTTAAATATTATCTTGTCGTGAACCCTATCAAACTCTTCGTCGGTGAGAACGTTAACCTGACCGCACTCCCGACAGTACCACACGGGAATCCTGTGTCCCCACCATATCTGCCGTGATATGCACCAGTCTCTCAGGTTGTACATCCACTCAAGGTAAAACTTCTCCCAGCGAGAGGGCATGAACCTGATACGGTTTACCTTTTTATCCTCAAGGGTTTCCTTCTGTATCTTTACATTTATGGACTTCTGCGTAGGCTCGGGCTTGGGATATCCCTTTTCAAGGAGTTTCTTAAACTTTATACCCCTTTCTCCGTCCCATTCGTAAAGCAGAACCTCGGAGGAGGTTAAAACGAGCATATGTCTCCCGCTTACGGTAGTTTCCTCTCCCCTCCTTATAAAGGAGAAACTCCCCTCAATACCCACGAAGCTCTGTATGTCGGGGTGTTTTCTCTCAAGCTCCGATGAAAGCTCCTTGGCTATGTCTATGTACTTTTCCTGCCCTTCCGAGTAATACACGTAGGCAAAGTAGCCCTCTCTGTACCCCGCAAAGAGCTTTATACCCGAGGGTACGGTTATTATTCCTATCACCTCCGAGCCTTCCGCGGGGTATATGGGAATGTTTATGTGAAGCCCCTCTACCCTTGCAAGCTGGAGGTAGAGTTCCTTTCTCTCCGTTCTCTCAAATCCCTTCTCAACCGCTTTTATAGATAGCTCTCTTATCCGTGAATCCGACACCCTAACGAACCACTGCTTAGAGACCATAGGCTCTATAACCGTCTTACACCTGTAGCACCTACCTACAGCGTGTAGATGCTCCTCTTCTTTCTCTAAAAGCCCTTCCTCTTTGAGCCTCTCAATTATCCTTTTCCTCGCCTCGTACCTATCCAGCCCCTTGAAGTCTCCCGCATTCTCGTTCATACTCGCCTTCTCGTCCATGACCCTAACGGAGGGTAAGTTGTGCGTTTTCCCTATCTCGAAGTCGTTGGGGTCGTGGGCGGGCGTTACC
>WFYI01000006.1 GCA_015490155.1 Aquificaceae bacterium
AAGTTAAACCCCCTCTCGAGACGGAGGCTAACCTCTATGTCTAAATTCGTGTACCTTTTACTAAAGCTTACTTCTATCATAGCCGAGCCTCTTCCTAAACATCAGTATCGCCGAGAGGGAAAGAAGTGAGCTTGCAAGGAGGAGTAGAGAAGCCTTGTGGGCCTCCGAGTAGTTTAAGGTTTGAACCTCGTCGTATATCAGTATAGACAGAGTCCTCGTTTCCCCGGGGATATTCCCTCCCACCATGAGAACCACACCGAATTCACCTACGGTACGGGCAAACACAAGCGCTGCAGCTGTTATTATCCCGTTCCAACTGTTGGGGATTACCACCTTGAAAAAGGTCTCTAACCTCGAGTATCCGAATACGTACGCGGTATGTATGTATCTTTCATCAACCGAGGAGAAGGAATCCCTTATGGGCAGGACGCCGAATGGAAGCGAGTAAACCATGGAGCCTAAAACCAATCCCCAGAAGCTGAAGAGTAAACTACCGCCGGTTAGCTTTTCCACTATCGCACCAAGTGGGGATTCGGGACTCAGGGCAAGAATTAGGTAAAAGCCCAAAACCGTAGGAGGTAAGAGTACAGGCAACATTATAGAAGCCTCGAGCAGAACCTTAAAGCGAAAACTCTTGAAGGCAAGAATGTAGGATATTGGAACGGACAGCAGTAGAAGAAGGAGCGTAGTTATACCAGCCAACTTCAAGCTGATTAGCAGGGACTCTATCATCTGGAAACTTTAAATCCGTACTCTTTCAGGATTTCTACCGCTCGTGCCGAGTTGAGAAACTCTATAAAGTCTTTAGATACATCTTTTTGCATTCCCTTTATGGTTATAACTGCCGAGTGCTTTATGGGAGTGTAAAGCTCTTCTGGGGGAAGCAAGACACCCTCTTTTCCCTTCACGAGTGAGTACGCTACTATACCCACCTGCGCACCTCTTGAGTAAACGAACTGTAAAGCTTGAGATACGTTTGCCCCGTAGACGATTTTTTTCCTTACATAATCGTATATACCCAGGTTTTTTAGGAACTCCACGGCAGCTCTACCGTAGGGGGCGTGCTTGGGATTGGCAATTGCAATTTTGTCCGCTTTCAGGAGTATTTCCTTTAAGTCATTTCCTTCAAAACTCCCGTAAAGCGCCAAAAGACCCTCTGCGTACTCTACGTAGGAACTCTCTAAGGCTTTTCCTGACTCTATTAGCTTTTTGGTATAGAAGGTATCCGCAGAGATGAAGAGGTCGTAAGGTGCACCCCCCTTAATCTGGGCGTACAAATGTCCCGACGAGGAGAAGGTGAGCTTTATCTTGGCGTTTGGGAACTCAAGCTTAAACTCTCTCACGAGTACAGGTAAGACCCTATGAAAACTTGAGGCAGAGGCTATGTAGAGCGTTTGAGCGTAGGAAAGGCTCAGGATTAGCAAAGGTATTAAGAGAAGAGCCATTTCTGTTCATTGTGAAAGCACCCCCAGCGGGATTCGAACCCGCGTTTCCGGCGTGAAAGGCCGGCGTCCTAGGCCAGGCTAGACGATGGGGGCTGCCTTCAGGACAGTCAAATATTATACATGCCACCGCTAAAAAGTCAAGAAGTGGCAAAGCCTTTAACATACTTCAAGGAGTATCATATAAACATTAGAAGTAGGGGCTTGACAGATTAAGGTTATTAGAATATTCTTATATTCTAATGTCAAGGAGGTGGGATTTGGTATGAGGTGGTTACCTTTAACAATTTTTCTACTTATTGGTGTTCTAAGAGCGGAAGTCTTGAGCTTTAAAGATATACTACCTGTAGCTCTCAGAAACAACCTTGAGATAGCCTCTTTCAAGGAAAACATAAGCGCAGCTGAGTTTGAGCTAAAGGCTGCAAAGGGAATGTTCTTTCCCAAGGTAAAAATTGAGGAACGGTTTACAAGGACGGACATTCCAACGTACGCGTTTTTCTCAAAGCTGGGACAGGAGAGAGTAAGCCAATTTGATTTTGACCCCAAAAAGCTAAACGACCCTTCGGGTATAAACAACTTTCAAACAAAGCTGAGCATAGAAGTCCCCCTCTGGTTAGGAGGAAAGCTCAGAGCTTACAAGAACATATCGGAGATAAACCTGTCGGCTAAGAAGAGGGAGCTAAAGAGGAAAGAGGAAGAGGTAATTAAAAAACTCTACAAAGCCTATCTCAACGCCTCCCTATCTAAAGAGGCTTTAAAGGTAGCAAAGCAGAGCTTAAAAGATGCAAAGGAGCATTACAGGCTCGCACAAAAGCTACACGGTGTAGGTATGGCTCTGCTTTCCGACGTACTCAGGGCAAAGGTTTACGTATCAAAGGCTGAGCAGAAGGTAAAGGAAGCCCTAAATAACTACGAGCTTTCTAAGAAAGCGGTTGAGTTCATAGCGAACTCCTCGTTCGGAGAGTTTGAGGTTGAAGAACTTAAAGACTGTAAGGAAGTAAACATTGAAGACCTTAAAAGAGCGGCTTTATCTAAGAGGGAAGACCTGAAAGCTCTAAATGACTACCTGCGAATTTACCACGAGCAGAAAAGGGCTGTTATGTCGGAGAACCTACCTCAGTTCTTTGCCTTCGGCTCTTACGAGCTTAACTCAAGGGACTACCCCTTCGGAACTCAAGGAAAGGGTTATATGGTGGGTGCAGGCGTTTCACTGAGCTTTGACACGGGCTTAACGACCTTAAACAAAGCGAGAAGCGTTGATAAGAAAAAGGAAGCTCTTGTGAAAAAGAGGGAACTTATGAGAAAAGCGATAATCTTCTCCATAGACGAGGCTTTCTCACAGTACACAAACGCCCTCAGCGCTCTAAAGTCTGCGGAAGACCGTATAAAACAGTCAGAAGAGGCTTTAAGGGTGGTCAAAAAGAGATACGAGAGCGGGCTGGCAAGGATAGTTGACCTCTTAGACGTTCAAACCCAGTTGGACTTGGCGAGGTTTGAGAAAGCAAAGGCTCTGTATGATTGCAATCTGAGTTACGTTCAAATCCTGTTTGCCGCAGGAGTACTTAAAGAGGAGGTGGAAAGATGAAAGGGGCTGTTAAGTATATAGTCTTTCTGGTGTTGCCAATCACAATTGTGATACTTTGGCTTGCCGGTGTTTTTCACGACAGGATAGAAGCGAAGGAAGTTCCCACAGAGGGAAAAGAAATAACGGGCTTGAAGGTAGAGAAAGTTAAGACTATCGGAACGGTGGAGGTGGGGTTCACGGGGAACGTGGAAGCTGACCAGCGGGCGGAAATCTCCACGAGGATTATGGGACAGGTGGTTTACGTAGGTGTTAAGGAGGGACAGCGCGTTAAAAAGGGGCAGACGCTTCTCAGGATTGACGTGAGAGACGTAAAGTCTCAAGTCAAAATGGCAGAAAGTAGGCTGAAGCAGGCGGAGGAGAACTACAAGAGCGCCCTCGCACAGTTTGAGGCTGTAAGAAAGACATACGAGAGGTTTAAAAAGCTCCTTAGTGAGAATGCAATAACCCAGCACGAGTTCGACCAAGTAGAGGCACGGTACAACTCAGCAAAGTCACGGCTAAAAGCTGCAGAGGAGGGTATAAGGCTTGCAAGGGAATCCATAAGGGCTGTCGCAACAAACGTGGACTACGGTGAGATAAAAGCTCCCTTTGAAGGTGTAGTCGTGAGCAAGATGGTGGACAGGGGAGACATTGCCAGACCCGGCTATCCGCTTTTGATACTGGAAAAGGAGCCTTTCAAGGTGAGCGTTAACCTTCCCGAGAGATACCTCGGCAGGATTAAGCCCGGACAGGAGTACAGAATAGAGATAGACTCCATAGGTAAGAGCTTTAAAGCAAAGGTGGTTGAAGTGTCTCCCTCTGTGGACTCTGTTAGCAGAACCTTTAGAGTGAAACTGCTTATTAAGGGTAACGGCTCTCTAAGGAGCGGGCTTTTTGCAAAGGTCTATATACCCAAAAAGAGCGTGGCTACCCTTCTCGTTCCCAAGGAGGCTGTTTATCGCAGGTGGGACTTTACGGGCGTTTGGACTGTTGATGAAAACAGAACTTTGAAGTTGAGACTCGTTAGGCTTGGTAACGAATACGGCGATTACATAGAGGTCTTGTCGGGGCTTAGCCCGGAGGACAGGATAGTCACCGAAGGTATAGAGAAGGCTTGTAACGGCTGTAAGGTGGGAGGTTGATAAAATGTACGGATTGGCGGGAAGGCTTGCTCACTACTTTATAGATTCAAAGCTCACACCGATAATAATTTTCGTTTCTATCGCACTGGGATTTTTCGCGGTTGTAACCACACCCAAAGAGGAAGAGCCTCAGATTGTCGTTCCAATGATAGACATATACATATCCTACCCCGGTGCAACGCCAGAGGAGGTGGAAAGCAGAGTTGTTATCCCTTTAGAGAAGAAGTTGTGGGAGCTTAAGGATATAGAGTACATATACTCCGCATCCGCGAACGATATGGCTATAGTTACAGCGAGGTTTTACGTGGGAACAGACCCCACCAAGGCTCTCGTTGATTTGAACAGTAAGATGATGTCAGCCTTAGACCTGGCACCTCCGGGTGTTAGGCTTCCGCCGATTATAAAGTCCATGTCTATAGACGACGTTCCCATACTTACCCTTACCCTGTGGGGTGAGAACTACGATTGGTACAGCCTGAGAAGACTCGCCGCCACGCTCCAGAACGAGATAAAAAAGGTTGAGAATGTCGCAGACGTGTTCATCGTGGGAGGAACTCCGAGACAGATAAGAGTCATTCTTGACCCTCAAAAGATGGAAGCCTACGGCGTATCTCCCCTTTACCTGATGCAGATACTACAAAGTGCAAATGCTCAAATGACGAGCGGTAAGCTCAACAAGGGAAATGTAGAGTACTTAGTGAAAACCGGAAGTTTCTTTAAGAGCAAGAAGGACATAGAAAACGTTGTGGTCTCCGTGAGGGACGGACGGGTAGTTTACCTTAAGGATGTAGCACGGGTAATAGACGGTCCCGCCGAGATAAGGGACTACGTACTTATGGGCTTCGGTCCCTCCGCAGAGTATAAGGGTATAGAGGCAAAAGGCAACGAGCTTTATCCAGCCGTTACCATAGCTGTCTCAAAGAGACAGGGGACTAATGCAGTTGACGTGGCTGAGCAGGTCTTACAGCTCGTAGAGCATCTAAAAAGTAAAACTCTTCCCGCAGACCTTGAGATAACCGTAACAAGAAACTACGGAGAGACAGCGCAGGAGAAGGCAAACGAGCTTCTGGAACACCTGTTAATCGCCACTTTCTCGGTAATACTCCTGATAGCGGTAGTCCTCGGAGTCAGAGAGGCCTTCGTTGTGGGTATAGCCGTTCCCGTCACCCTTGCTATAGCTCTGTTTTTGAGCGAGCTTTACGGCTTTACATTAAACAGGGTTACCCTCTTTGCCCTCATATTCGCCATAGGAATACTCGTGGACGACGCCATCGTCGTGGTGGAGAACATACACCGTTGGTTTGAGATGCAGAAGCTCCCGCCGAGGGATGCCATAGTTAGGGCTACGGACGAGGTAGGAAACCCCACCATACTTGCAACCTTCACTGTCATAGCCGCCCTGATGCCGATGGCTTTCGTGACGGGTATGATGGGTCCCTACATGCGACCCATACCCATAAATGCCTCCGTTGCCATGTTTTTCTCCCTGCTCGTGGCTTTCGTTATAACGCCTTGGGCGGCTTACAAGTTCCTGAAAAAGGAAAGGGAAGCTGAGGAGATAGAGGTAAGGGAGACCCTATTCTGGAAGATATACTGCAGGATAATGGTTCCTCTTCTATCCAGCAAGGTAAAGAGATACGCCTTCTACACTCTGGTCGTGGGACTTCTGCTGGGTTCTATGGGCTTGTTCTACACTAAGTCCGTTCTGGTCAAGATGCTCCCCTACGACAATAAGTCCGAGCTTGAGATAGTTCTGGATATGCCGGAGGGAACTACGCTGGAGGAAACGCTCAAGGTTGCAAGGGAGATAGGTGATTTCATCTCAAGGCAGAGCATAGTTTCCGATTATCAGATATACGTAGGAACTGCGGCACCCTTTAACTTTAACGGACTCGTAAGGCACTACTATCTCAGGAAGAACAGCAATCTCGCCGAGATACAGGTTAACTTGATAGGTAAACACGACAGGAAGGAGCAGTCCCACGATTTCGCAAAGCTTATACGCCCAAAGGTTCACGAGATAGCTA
>WFYI01000007.1 GCA_015490155.1 Aquificaceae bacterium
TTATCCCAGCTGCAAGTGTGCAGGTGATTGCTGAGGTGAGTGTGCTCTTGCCGTGGTCTACGTGCCCTATGGTTCCTACGTTCACGTGCTCCTTCGTCCTCTCAAATTTCTCCTTTGCCATTACTCCTTTACCTCCGACGTAGTTGCTTATTTAAGGCTAAATGAATATTTTAGCATAAAATTAGAACTTATTTGAGAAAAATTTAAAAGCCCAGGACCGGACTTGAACCGGCGACCTCACCCTTACCAAGGGTGCGCTCCACCGACTGAGCTACCTGGGCTTAGGGTGTTAACTAATTATAATACTTTCTGGGACGGGCAAGAGGTGTAATCCACAACTTAAAAGCCTATCAGCTTTAGGGCTACTCGATGCCGTACTCCTTAATTTTTCGCCACAGCGTAGTTCTATGTATACCAAGCATTTTTGCTGCAAGGGATTTATTGCCCTTTGCCTCTCTCAATGCCCTCATTATAATTTGAGCCTCGCTATCCCCAGCGGTCTCGCTTACAGGGAATTTATCCACCCTTCGAACTTCCTCGGGAAGGTCTTCCTTTTTTATGTATGCACCTCTGCATACTATTACCGCTCTCTCAACTATATTCTCAAGCTCCCTTACATTTCCGGGATAATTATGGTTCATCAACACTTCAAGGGCTTCTGCAGACACGCCTTTAACCCTTTTGCTATGAGCTAAATTAAACTTCCCTATGAAGTGGTTAACGAGAGCGGGAATGTCTTCCCTCCTATCTCTGAGCGGAGGAACTTCTATCCTTACCACATTTAGCCTGTAGTACAGGTCTTCTCTAAACTTTCCCTGGGATACGAGGTTTCGCAGGTCTTTGTTAGTAGCAGCTATTACTCTTATGTCAGCTTTACGGGTTCTCACATCTCCTAACCTTTCGTACTCCTTTTCCTGAACAAGGTGCAGGATTTTTGCCTGAAGGTGGAGGGGAAGTTCAGAAATCTCATCGAGGAAAAGTGTTCCTCCATCAGCTACCTCTACCTTACCGGGTTTATCCCTAACAGCTCCCGTAAAAGCTCCTTTAACGTAGCCAAACAGCTCCGCCTCAAGTAAGTTCTCCGGGATTGCCGCACAGTTCACCTTTACGAAGGGCTCGTGTCTTCTGGGTGATAGGTTGTGTATATACTTAGCGATTAAGCTCTTGCCGGTACCGGTCTCACCCTCGATTAGGACATTTACGTTGTATTCTGCTATAGACCTTACGGTATCCAAAACGCGGGCAAGAGGTTTGCTTTTAGCCACAAAGCTTCCCTCCTCCGAGTTATATACGTTTACCTCCGGTACCACATAAAGGGAAACCACGTACCCCTCACCCTGCTTCAGTTTTGATAGTAAGAGAGATGCCTTCTGCTTCCCGCAGGGAGTCTCTATGTACACGTCGCTTCTGTCTCCAACTTCCAAATCTTCCAAGGATATGTCTATAAGCTGTTCAAGGCTTTTACCTGTGAGGTTTTCCCCTTCTCTGCAAAGCATTCTCTTGGCTATAGCATTGTGATTTATAACCCTACCGCGAGAGTCAAGTATTAGGACAGCCTCAACGATAGAATCAAGGACAACCTCTACGAACTCCTTTTGCTTTTTTACCTCCTCCATCAGGTATATTACTCTGCTAACGTCCTTGAAAATCTCGACCACCCCTGTAAACTCTCCCTCCTTGAATATGGGCGTCATACTGTGACATACATGAACGCTGGTATCCTTTACCTCTACATCGTATATCTGTACGCCCTCTTCCTCCTCCATTACAAAGTCCATAGGGCAACGATTACAAAGCGAGAACAAGCCCTTGCAGGACATACCCTTTTTAAGCTGGGGGAGTATGGCTTTGGCAGAAGGATTGAAGTATACGACCTTTTTATCCTTACTTATTACAAGAACGCTATCGAAAAGTGAATCAAAGATAGAAAAGTCCATACAAACGGAAAATTTATATACCGTCCCAGTCGGTCGGGATGCTGCCCATCATCCTCAGTGATTCCTCAAAGGCTCCCATGTACTTCATAGCGGTTATCATAGAACCTTTAAACTTCAACCTTTTCGTTAACATAGCCGCCTTCGGTCCCATCTGTCCGGTGGCAAGAACCTTCCAGTTATCCGGAGTAGCCCACATCTCAAAGTCGTACTTTTTAGAGTTAGCTCTGCCCGCGGATACAGCTTGCCCATCCTTTACTATAAGTTCAACCGCTTGGTCTTCCCTACCTTCCACAAAGTACTTAATGGATGCAGAAAACTTACTTAGCCCTTCCTTTAACTTATCGTTCTTGTTCCATTCATCCATATAAGCCTTTATCCATTCTTCGGAGAGAAACTTGTACATTAACTACCTCCTTCGTAAAAAAAGAAAAAAGAGGGAAAGGCAGGCACTTTTAAGATTGAGCCTCCTGTAAAACCTTAAAAACTTCATTAAAGGAAACCTCGTCGTTATTTACGAAAGCACCTACATTTCCTACCACACATACGGAGAACTTAGGTCCCGTTAAAGCCCAACCTATAAGTGGAGTCCACTCCTGTCCGGAGAAAGCGGTGTAACCATCACACTGCATCTTTGCCATGGCGTTGTTTGCTGCGCACATCTGGGCTGCCATAGCTGCGTACTCCTCTGATATATCCCCTTTGTAAGCTACAAGGGTTCCGTCATCGTTGAACTCTCCAGCTGCCCAAACACCTTTTACCTGCATAACTTTCTCAAGGTTTGCCATATCTCGTACCTCCTTATTAGATATACTTAGATAAAGTTTCAAAGGTCTTGTCAAAGTCTGCCTTTGCCATCTCAACAAAAACACCTACGTTGCCCATAATACAGGCTGCGTACTTACCTCCTGCCACCGCAAAGCCGACTACGGGGAAAAAGCCGTCTTTACCCGTGTATACACTCCATCCCTTAGCCTGCATGTTTCCCATGGACTTGTTTGCGGCACACATCATAGCCGCTATCTCAGCGGACTTTTCGTCTATATCTCCGTAATAAGCTACCAATTTGCCGTCGTCCGAAAACTCTCCAACGGCTACCGCACCGGGAATTGACATAAGTTCTTTAAGCTTGCTCAGAGTAGCCATAGCTCCTCCGTTCAGTACCGGACTTCCGGTTGAAATCCGGTGCCGGAGTATTTATACCCCGCCTACTCATGGACACCTACCTCCGGCAGGCGGCTTTTAGGCGTCCCGAGGTTTTAAGAGCAGGTTGTATGCCAAAAAGCAAATTACAAGTTTTATCAATTACTTACAGTCCATTCTTACTCTAAAAAGTATGCGTACAGGTGTTGAATGTTGCAACAGCGTTGCAACATATTTAAGATTAGAGACGGAATAAACATGATAAGAGAGAGCCGGAAACCGGCCCCTTTGTTTACCGAGAGTTATTTATTGCGTAAAAGACCGTTGAGCAACAGCTGGGCGATACTACAGGCTCAAGTCCTATGGACTTGGAGTAAGTAAGAACTCCCTCTGCGGGAAAGGCTATACCGTTAACACCTGCAAGCACAGCGTAGGTGTCAAGCTTAGTTCTATCCGCACCGGCAGGTCTTGCACATCCCACCATTATCGGTGAGTTAGGCATCTTCTTTCTGGCGTAAAGGAAAATCTCAGCACTTTCCTCGGGGCTGGGAGGGGGCAAGAGCTGGAACCTCGCCTTCCCGTAGTAGGGCATTACCACTACTATTACGAGAGTTTCCGGATTGTACTTTGCAATCATGTCCAGAGCGTTGTACTCTCCCTTTATCTTTCCGTAGTGAAGCCCCACTATGATGTGAGGGACTATCTTAAGCCCATACTCCCTCAAAAGCTCCATAGACCTGTCGTAGTCTTGAGTCGTTTTATGTGGTAGCTTGTAAACCTCTTTAATCGTTTCGTTGTCACCTATTATGTCAAGTAGAACCGCATCTACACCGGCTTCCTTTAAGCCCTTGGCAAGCTCGCGGTCTACTAAGCCCACGTGACAGGTAACCATAATCCCAAGTTCTTCCTTTAGATACTTCATGGTGTCAAAGAAGTCGTATAACTCAACCACCCCGTCCTTGTTTGAGCCGCCGGATATAAGAACACCATCAACTCCCCTACCTTTGAGTTCCTCCCCTACCCTTTTAAGCTCTTCGGGAGTTGTAGCCGGAATCATGTGCCACAGTATCTTACTTGCACAATGGTCACACATCAGCTCGCAGTTTCTACCTGTTATAGATATGTCCACAAACTTAGGTGGGCTGTCTATATGAAAATCGTCTACCTCGTAGTGCTTAAACCCGGGGCTATGGAAATAAATCTTATTTCCGAAGTTCCTTAGCCTTATCTCCAAGCCCTCTCTGAGAGTTTCCTCAAGCTCTCTATCAAGGTCTATATCTATATCAATCATACTGAGCCTCCTATCTAATAGCTGTATGCAGAAGATTATAAATTAACTCAAGGAATACAAACTTCCATAAAAAACTCACAGTTAAAGTACACATTCTCATCAAACCCCTTAACAGTAACACCTCTTATGCATATCCCTAACTTACGCCCCACTCTCAAAATCCACTTGCATAAGGAGGGCTAATGTAAGATAATTAAAAATTCGCTGAGGGTAGGCCCGGTAGCTCAGTTGGTAGAGCACCCGGCTGAAAACCGGGGTGTCGGCGGTTCAAGTCCGCCCTGGGCCACCACTCAATCTACAGTGTATCCACCACCTTGTTGAAGTACTTTCTCACAACTTCCTTCCAGTTAGAGTTCCCCTTTTCTACGCTGTCAAGCTCCCTTTCCATAAGAGCTGTGAAGTTGTAATCCATAAGGGAGGGAAAGTTTTCCTTGAGAAAATCAACTACCCAGAAAGCTCTCTCCGTAGGGATAAGCGAACCTTTATGTTTCCTTATATAACCCTTACTTTTAAGGCTTCTAACGAGTGTTGCATAGGTAGAAGGTCTACCTATTCCCAACTTTTCAAGGGTCTTTATAAGGGAACCCTCCGTGTATCTCGGGGGTGGTTTTGTCTTCTTTTGGTGGACATAAACCCTATTAACGTTTAGTATTTCGCCTACTTCAAGCTCTGGAAGTTCCTTTAATTCCACATTACATCGGTAAACACGACACCAGCTGTCAAAAAGCAGAGATGTCCCTTTGGACACCATGCGTATAGGCCTTTTCAGGTTTTCTGACTCAACGAGAACATTCACACTAACCCTCTCTATCAATGCGGGGGACATAAGAGACGCCAGAGTTCTATTTCTTATCAGCTTGTAAAGTAGGGCTAAATCTCCTTTGAGGGAAGGTTCTTTGATACCCGTAGGTCTTATGCACTCGTGCGCTCCCTGAGCTGTCGCTTTTTCCTTGAACTGTCTTAACCTACCTGCGTATCTATCCCCAAATTCAGTTCTTATGTGTGCTATGAATTCTCTTGCCTTTTTGCTATTCATCCTGTAGCTATCCGTTCGCGGATAGGTTATAAGTCCCATTTCGTAAAGTATTTGGGCAAGTTTTTGTGTCTTTTCCACGGGAAATCCGAGTTTTGCGTTTGCCTCTGCCTGAAGTGTAGAAGTTATAAAGGGCTTAGGGGGTTGGACTTTTTCCTCTTTCCTGATTACCTCGAGGACTGTAAACAACCCTCCCTCAATCCGTTTAGCTATGTCCTTTGCATCCGAAGGCTTTTCATATCTGTAATCGTAAATCAGCGTAAAATCAATACCATCTTTCTGTGCATCTGCCATTACGTAGTAATAGCTCTTACTCTTAAAATTCTGTATCTCCTTTTCCCTATCAACTATTAGCATAAGAGTTGGAGATTGAACCCTGCCGGCGGAAAGCTTAAAGTCCCTGAAGGCTCGCCACAGCTTTGGGGACAGCTTGTAGCCTATCAGCCTGTCGAGAACTCTCCTAGAGAACTGAGCGTGAACGAGGTTTATGTCTAAATCTCCCCCCTCTGAGATGGAATTTTTTAGAGCCTCCGGGGTTATTTCGTAGAACCTTACCCTCTTTAGATTATCGTTTACTTTAACAAGCTCCTGTTTGAGAAAAAACGCTATCGCCTCTCCTTCCCTGTCGGGGTCTGTGCCTATGTAAACTTCATCGGATTTCTCTGCGAGCTTTTTAAGCTGCTCAACTATCTTACGCTTACCTCTCAGATACACGTACTTAGCTTTAAGGCTTTCCTCATCTACACCCAGTTCCTTTGGAGGCAAGTCTTTTATATGTCCAAGTGTGGCTTTTACCTTAAACCCTCTGCCTAAGTAACGCTGTATCGTCTTAGCTTTGGTGGGAGACTCAACTATAAAGAGCTTCATAGAAGAAGTTTACACCATACCCTTTAAAGACCTTTCTCCCACGTTTATGTAGTACTCAAGAGCTTTTATAATCTCATCTACGGATTGGGCTATCTCCTCTGTCGGAGAGGGGTCACTCCTGCCGACACAGGATTCTATAAAAGAGACTGTATCTTCCATGCGCTCTACGAGCGGCTCCTCGTAAAGGGTAATACTCTCCAGAAAGATAGGGAAGTTCCTTTCAAACGCTTCCAAAATCATGGTAGTCAGGGAGAGACACTCCGCGCTCGTAAGCAGAATGCTCTCCCTCGTATAGGAGTCGGACACTCTCTCGGTAGATTCTATAGTTACCACCATGAGTTTTAGGGTATTCACCGTTCTTCTGAGGTACTCGAGGCTTTTTAAACTTCTTTCCTTGTTTATACGAGTGGAGGTGACCATAAGGACATTTAACAGTTTCCTCTGAAGCTCTACCTCCTCCTCTAACCTTGCCATAAGCAGGTAAGCCGGGAAAAACTCCATAGTTTTAAACGGTTTCCCTTATTCCCTCAATCTTGTATTCCTCTACGAGTTCAGTGTAGTCATCAAACCAGTGGGCATCGGGGTTTCTCTTGTATACCATAAACTTGCCGGCATTTTCCGGGTCTGCCGCCCTGTGATACCTAAAGAAGACGTGTTCGGTGGTTTTACCGAGAATCTCTATCTTTCCGGTCTCGTGGGACATAACGTACCTAACCCTTGCAGCAAGACCGGAAGCCCTTGAGCGAGCCTCTTCTACTATGTCTATAGTTTCCTCAAGGGGTGTTGAGTACGCCTTATTGCCCGCCGTAGGTCTGCACTGGAACACGTAATAGGGCGGAACGCCTATAAAGGAAAGCTCCTCAAGGAGGTTCGTAAGCGTATCAGCATCGTCGTTTATACCCTTTAGTATGGGTGTCTGGTTCGTAAGCGTAGTTCCAGTCTTTTGGACAAGCTCGATAGCCTTCTTAGCCTCGTCGGTAAGCTCTCTTGGATGGTTAAAGTGGTTCATGAGATAGAGCTTCTTACCGGTCTCGGTATTAAACCACTCGAAGAGTTCGAGTAGTTCAGGGTCGTCTATAACCCTGAAGGGATTAACTGCAACCATCTTCGAGCCTATCCTGACTATCCTAACGTGGGGTATGTCCGCAAGAGCCTTTAGAGTTTTCTCAAGCTTAAATGTTGCAAGAACTAAGGGGTCTCCTCCGGTTAGGAGGACGTTGTTTATCTCCGGGTGATTTCTTATGTACTCAAGTCCTTCGGACACGTCCCTTGCCACTTCATCGTTATCGTTCATAAATAATCTTTTCCTAAAACAGAACCTACAGTATATACCACATACATCGGTAACCAAAAGAAGCGCCGTGTCCGGATACTTATGCTCAAGTCCGTGAGCCTTCATATACTTGCTCTCATTGGAAGCGTCCAATCTACCCCAAACATCCAGCTCTTCCATGGTAGGTATGACAATCCTTCTTATGGGGTCATCGGGGTCGTTCCAATCTATAAGCGAGTTGTAGTAGGTGTTAGTTCTGAAAGCGAACCTCTCGGTAACCTGAGAAAGCTCTCTCTTTTCGTCCTCTCTTAGCTCCGGTATTTGGTGTAGCTTTATGACATATTTAACCTTTTTCTCCATGTTACACCTCCTTAAACACAATAAAGCCCCCGGTATTTAGTAATTTTTAAGGTTAACGGGCTTATTACAAGCGTAATTAAATTTAAACCACAAAATCCTAATTGTCAAGCCGTGATTGTTAATGTATTATATAACTATGTATAGAAGATACAAGCTAATATTTATTTCTACATTTGGCATTATTCTATTTTCATGTGGCATTAAAAAGCACCCAAAACCCCCTTTAAAACCTAATTTCTCCGTTAAAAGAATAGGAGAATACGTGTATGTAATACCAAAAGAGTCGGATATAAGTGTAAAATCATTCAAATATGACGATAAATACTTTTACAGAAAAACCAAGGACGAGTATTGCTTTACTGTTAAATCTCCGGGCAAGAAAAAGGTTAAGAGGTGTGTAGACAAAGCTGTAACTCGCATGCCGGAAGTAAGCGTGAACGAGGGCGAGGATTCAGTTGAAATCCACCCGAGGGGCTTCAAAAGATACATTTTATACCCGTTCGAGGATAAACCACTGTTAGACAAGGGGAAGGAATTTACGAGAGAAAAGATTGTGATAAAAAGGGATTTCGTCAAGAGGTGTTACGCCCTGACGGGCGTATTGGGTAATTCGGAAAGCCCTTTCTACAAATTTTGCATAAGTCCTAAGCCTGCTCCAGTTCCACAGCCACCCAGAAACCTATCTATAACTGTTAAAGGGAACACTCTAATCCTCGTATGGAGCTTTGTAGAGCATTTAGAGTACGTAGTTTACAAAAATGGTAAAGAGGTAGCCCGGCTCAAAACGAACGTGTTTATAGACAAGCTCCCAGACGAAGAGACAACCTACGAAGTCATCTCGGTAAACGAGTTAGGTAAAAGAAGCGAACCTGCAAGGATTACCTACAGACCGTAGTGAGCCGCAAGCGCCGCGGATATAGCCAATACTACGTCCTCAAGGGGTTTTTCCCCTTCTATCTCGAAATCGTACTCGTTGGTTCTCAGCTTTTCCTCGAGGAACTTAACACCGAACTCTCCTTTCAGGAAGTCCGGGTCTCTCGTTATCTCCCTGTAAAGGGATATGTTTGTAGGCACTCCCCTTATGAGAAACTCGTCCAGCGCCCTTCTCGCCCTTGCCACAGTCTTCTCCCATGTTAGTCCCCATACGGTCATCTTAGCTATCATGGAATCGTAGAAAGGAGGAATTATGTAGTCCTTGTAAACGCCGGCATCTATACGAACCCCGGGTCCTCCCGGTGAGTAGTAGGCTGTGAGTTTACCCGGTGCAGGTGCAAAGTTCTTTTTGGGGTCTTCGGCGTTAATCCTGAACTCTATTGCATAACCTCTGAACCCTATATCGCTTTGAAGGTATAAGAGCGGCTCACCAGCCGCTATCCTTATCATCATCTCCACTATATCTACACCTGTAATCGTTTCGGTTATCGTGTGTTCTACCTGGAGCCTCGTGTTCATCTCTATGAAGTAGTAGTCGCCGGTTTTTGTGTCAACGAGAAACTCGAGGGTTCCGGCGTTTTCGTAACCTACTTTCATCAACGCCCTAACTGCATTCCCTAAGATTTTCATCCTTATATCTTTGGGAAGAGCGGGCGACGGAGCGATTTCTATAAGCTTTTGGTGTCTACGCTGTATCGAGCAGTCCCTTTCCCCGAGGTGAATGATATTTCCATACTTATCACCGAGAACTTGAACTTCTATGTGTTTCGGGTTATCAAGGTACTTCTCTATAAAGATGTCACCCTTACCGAAAAACGCCTCCGCTTCCCTATAAGCGGACTCAAAGGAGGGTTTAAGCTCCTCCTCCTTCCAAACTATTCTCATGCCCCTGCCGCCGCCACCGTAAGCGGCTTTTAGAATTACCGGAAAGCCTATTTCCCTTGCAACGCTCAGGGCTTCATCTATATCTGTTATGGGTTCTGCCACACCGGGAACAACCGGAAGTCCGGCCTCTTCCATAACCTTCTTAGCCTTTACCTTATCCCCAAAGGTATCTATCTGTTCCGGAGTAGGACCTATGAAGGTTATGCCTCTCTTTCTGCAGTACCTTGCGAAATCTGCGTTCTCGGCGAGAAATCCGTATCCGGGATGTATCGCATCTGCCCGTATCTGTCTCGCGAGGTCAACTATCTTGACGTAATCGAGGTATGCCCTTATGGGGTCTCCAGAAATCAAGTAAGCCTCGTCTGCCTTCTTAACGTGAAGGGAGCGAACGTCCGCCTCGGAGTATATGGCTGCGGACTCTATCCCTAGCTCCCTGCATGCTCTTATAATCCTTACAGCAATCTCTCCCCTGTTGGCTACAAGTATCTTCCTAAACATCAGAGTGATTATAACACCCGTGAGTTTTCTAAATTGGGCTAAGGGTTATGGAGCTTTTACCAAGTTAAAACCCTTCCCGCACTTCCCAGAGATGGTAAAGCCTGACTGGGAGTTAAGAGGGGTATGTCGAGGGCAACATCCTCTTTGCTCATACCGTTCAGCTCAAGGGATTGAAGACAGCCTATAAACTGGACGCCGTTGTCCAATGCAAGCTCCATAAAGTTCTTTATGCTGTTTCCACCTTCCATCGGGTATATCTCCTCCGCAACACCCTTTTTAAGCAGTTGGGTAGCGGGTCCAGTAAAGTAAACGACGACATTCATTTCAGCTGCCGCCGCCGTTGAAGCTAAAAAGAAAGCCGAGGGAAGTCTCTTAGGGTTTTCCGGCCCCGTTATCAAGATTATCACCAAATCTGCTGCCTGCTGCTCCATACCGTACCTCCTTTTAGGTCTATTTTACAATATAATCCTTACCATGAAACTACTTGCCCCATCGATACTTGCGGGTGACTGGTGGAACATAGGAAAGCAGATAGAGGCCACCGTAAGAGGTGGAGCTGACGTAATACACTTCGACGTGATGGACGGTCACTTTGTTCCCAATATAACGGTGGGACCTGAGATACTACAACACATAAGTAAAAATGTTCAGTTACCCATAGATGCACACCTTATGATAGAGAACCCGGATAGGTACATTCCGGAATTTGTAAAATCCGGAGCGAACTGGATAAGTGTCCACATAGAAAACGTCGTTCACATACACAGGACTTTATCTTTCATAAGGGAACTGGGGGCTAAGGCTGGAGTGGTTTTAAATCCCGGAACTCCGGTTCTCCTTGTAGAAGAAGCTATACATTACGCGGACTATGTGCTTTTGATGTCGGTAAACCCAGGTTTTAGCGGGCAAAGGTTCATCGAGCGTTCCTTAGACAGGTTGAGTGAGCTGAAGGAGCTCAGAGACAAACTGAACCCAGACTGCCTTATAGAGATAGACGGCGGTGTCAAAGAGGAAAACATAAGAGAAGTTGCCCAAAGGGGGGCGGATGTAATCGTTGTAGGCTCCGGAATTTTTGCATCTGAAGATATTGAGGAACAAACGAGGAGATTAAAGGAGCTTATCAGCTAATTCCTGCTCAGAGGCACGGTAAGAGTCTTAAGGTCGAATATGTTTATACCGAGGTAAAGCTCGTTTACGTAGTCTTCCCTCAAACCGTAGTACGTACTTCTGAGTATGAGAGACAGGCTCCAACAAGCACCCTTGTATCCTACGTACAGCTCTCGGTAAAGGGCTTTACCCTCTCTGAGGTCGTAGTTAAATTGTATGCCTGAAAAAACTCTTTTTCTCTCTAATTTTCCGCCAAAGCTTATCTGATTACTCAAGGACTCACCGAGACTGTTTTTGTTGTTAACAAACCCGATGTTAAAGCTGTAGTTTTCCGATTCGTACCTTATAGAGCCTGTGTTCTTGGCTACGATGGAAAGGTTAGGGTCGTAAATTATGTCCTGATAGTAGTAAATGTTCCCCGGTAAATTTACCGAAGCTATAAGCCTCATAGGTAGCCAGTTCTTTTCTATCACCTCGTTGTCCGTGGGAAACTTGTAGGTAGCAAGGTAGTTATAACCTGCCGATAGGAACAAAGTACCTAACGCCCTTCCTCTGTAAGACAGAGAAGCCCTGTACCTCAAATTTAGGTCGTTTCTCTTGTTCACAACATCGAGCCTATCGAAGCGAGGGTTGTTAAAGTTCCTTGGCTGGAACGTGTAAACGAATTCGAATAAATTACCCACGTCCAGGCTCCCGAAACTCAATCTCCTAAAGGTAAAGGTTCTGTTTTCCAATAGGAAAGTATTTACGGAACTGTCGTAACTCTTGTCTTCCGTCCTGTAAAAGGTGTTTATACCTCTTAGTGTAAAGAGTGAGGAAAGTGAAGAAAGTTTAAAGGGAAGGCTTATCTCGGGGTCGAGTTTGAGCCTGTTTCCCCTTAAGCCTTCTCCGTTATCAAATCCCATGTACTCTGCGGAAAGTCCGAAGTAAACCCACCTTAGCTTTTTCTTTTTCAGGTAAAAACCCACCTGCGGTAGCACGTAAGCTGAACGATTACTAAGGTAGGTTAAATCCTGATAACGGCGTACGTTCAAAGAGGCAAGATACACATCGTTCTCGAGAGTGTAAGATAGGTAAGAGGTTAGATAAGGCTTGGTTCTCCTGTACTGGGAAAAGTATATGTCCTCAAGGAAGTAGGGGTCTGAGACGGTATCCATACCCACAGTTAGGTTTCCACGGTTGAACCGCAGTTGAAACCTAAACCTGTTTTCCCTAAAAGCCTTTTTATCTCTACCTTTCCACCACTCTCCCAATTTCGAGGGTTCTTTATACAGGGATAGGGTGGTAAATAGGCTTTCGTGTTCAGAAAACGCCTGTCTGTACTCAAGCTCAATACCCTTAGCCTGTTTATCCCTTATGTCAAGGGTTAATGTGAGGTCTTTGTCTCTACTTATAGCCCAGTATATTGGCTGTCTGTATATAAAGCTGTTGTAAGTGTTGCTCCCTATCATAGGGAGTAGAAATCCGCTTCTTCGGTCTCCGGCTGGAAAAATCGCCAGAGGAAGATACAAAGCGGGAAAACCAAAGAATCTCAGCGAGTTACCCGTAGAGTATACGTACTTACTGTCAAAGCTCGCCTTTCCGATGCAGAGCTTTACCTCCTTATCCTGTGGAGGGCAGGTCGTTATGTCAGCTTTATATATTCGGTACTTGTTTTTACCTTCCTGCTCAAGCCTGTCCGCGGATACGTAAAACTTCTCAAGTTTACCTTTAACGTTTAAGAAATAACCCTTGTTGGTCGCAAGGTTCAGGTAGCCGAAGCTCCCCTGTATTACCGCATCTCTTCTTACACTTACAGCCTTAACGTTTCCGTAAGCAAAAACCTCTTTAGTGTCCGGAACGTATTTAATCCTGTCTGCCCTTATTATGTAATTGCCGTATCTGACCTCAACTTTACCCTCCGCTATAATTTCCCCGTCTTTAGAGTAAACCTTGTCGGAGAAAAGCTCCACGGGGTAAGAAAGGAACGGGAGAAGAAGTACGCATAAAATTAGGAGGTAGATAGCCACCTTTTTAACTCTTTCATAAACTCAGACAGGCTACCGAAGGTATAGTCGGGCTTGAACCCGGCTTTATCAAGCTCACCGGCGTTATACTTCCCCGTGGTCATAAAAACTGTTTTAATGCCCAGCTTACCTGCTCCTTGAAGGTCGGTGTATATATCGTCGCTCACGAGGTACACCTCACGCGTTGGAAGTCCCTTTAAAGTCTCCTTTATAAACCGCTCCGAAGGTTTACCCAAGTTAGGGAGTTCCTCCTCGTAATTGGTGGCGTAGGCTATATAACTGGCGGTAGAGCCTGAACCGGGGAAGTATAGAGAGTCGGAGTCCTTCACTATCCTACTCCTGTTCACCGGGACTACCTTCGCGCCCTTCAGGAAAACGGCAGAGGTTGCGGTCTTTATCTTGAAGAAATCTATTTCCTTATCCTGTCCTATTACGACCGCGTCAACGGAGTGGTCGTAAACAATCTCGAAGCTTTCCTTAGCAAGGAAATCCGCAAGTTCACGAGTCCCTATGACGAAAACCCTCTTTACGTTCAGAGACCTCAAGTACTCGGGCAATACAACGAGGGGTGTAATCAAGTCTTCTTCCCCCAGCTCAAGCCCATTTTCCCTGAGAATCTCTGTTATGTCCTCCGGAGTTTTAGTTGAGTTGTTTGACACTATCCTGAAGGGAATTTCCCTCTCCTTAAGGAACTTAATAAACTCAGGAGCGTCCTCAAAGGGTTCAAACTCTTTATTTTTGGTTAGAACGCCGTCCATATCTATGAGTAAGGTGAACATCATAACTTGTATTTTACCTTGGGACAGGAACTTCCTGAAGGATTTCTCTAATCACGGTTTCGGAGTCGGTGTCTTCCCTGAAGACAATCCTGTGAGCGAGGGTATAGGGGGCTATTTCCAAGACATCTTCGGGTACTACAAAGTCCCTACCCTTAACGTAGGCTAAGGCTTTGGAGGCGTTAATCGTATGGATTAAGCCCCGGGTTGAGACACCGAGCAGTATGTCCTTATGAAATCTCGTCCTGTTGCCAATTTCCACCACAAACTCTGCAACGTTAGGGGATATGAACACCTTCTTAATGTCTCTCTGAGCCTCTATTATTTCTTCCCTTCTGGAAAGTGTCTTAATCTCCGTAACCCGTTCTTGGGGGTTTTCGCCCATAAGGATACTTCTCTCAACCTCGGCGTTCGGATATCCGAGGGAAAGCCTCATGGTGAACCTGTCCCTTTGAGACTCGGGTAAAGGAAAGGTTCCGTACTGCTCAACCGGGTTTTGGGTAGCGATTACAAAGAACGGCTCAGGAAGTCCGTAGGTCATTCCGTCAACGCTTACCCTGCCCTCTGCCATAGCCTCGAGGAGGGCGCTTTGGGTTTTAGGTGTGGCTCTATTTATCTCGTCTGCGAGGACTACGTTGTTAAATATGGGACCCTCTTTAAAAACGAACTTACGGCTCTGAGGGTCGTAAACCGATACGCCCGTTATATCCGAGGGCATAAGGTCACTCGTAAATTGGATTCTCGAAAAGGATAGCCCGAGTGCCTTGGAAAGTGCAAGGGCAAGGGTGGTTTTTCCAACTCCTGGAATGTCTTCGAGAAGTAGATGCCCGCCCGAAAGGAAGCACACGAGGGAGTAGCTTACTACCTGCTCCTTTCCTAAAATAACCTTTGATATCTCTTCTGTTATACCTTTTATGTCCATGCCCCTGCTTAGAGATATTATAATATTCGTATTGTTTGTAAAGACCGTTAACAGGAGGTAAGCAGCATGAAAAAGCTACTGCTCGGATTGTTCGTAGGTGCCGTAGGAATAGCTATGGCAGACCCCAAGGCTCTTGCCCAGCAGAAGGGCTGTTTCGCATGTCACGACGTGAACGTTAAGAAGGTGGGTCCCGCTTTTAAAGATGTCGCAGCCAAGGGTAAAAATATTGAACACCTCGTATCGAGTATCAAGAAGGGTAGCTCCGGTCAGTGGGGACCTATACCCATGCCTCCTCAGAACGTGAGTGACGAAGAGGCAAAGAAGTTAGCTGAGTGGATTAACTCCCTCAAGTAAAGAACCCCTCAAAGCCCCGTCAGGGGCTTTTGTTAATTAAAAAAAACGGAATTTAAAATGGGTTACAAGGTCGCTATAGTAGGTGTAACGGGTGAAGTAGGAAGGACTTTTCTGCGTGTCCTTGAGGAAAGGGATTTCCCCGTAGACGAGCTTATACCTCTGGCGAGCGAGCGTTCGGAGGGTAAAAGAGTAAGTTTTAAGGGTAAAGAATTCGAAGTAAAAGCGTTAAACAAACAACCTAACTTTAAGGGTATAGACATAGCCCTGTTCTCCGCCGGAGGAAGTATAAGCAGGGAGTACGCCCCCAAATTTGCAGAGGACGGGGTAGTTGTGGTGGATAACTCCTCTGCGTGGAGAATGGAGCCGGACATTCCCCTTATAGTCCCCGAGGTAAACCCTGAAGACATAAACATGGTCAAGAACAGAAGAATAATAGCCAATCCTAACTGTTCTACTATACAGATGGTAGTTGCTCTCAAGCCCATATACGACGAGGTCGGTGTAAGGAAAGTGGTCGTAGCCACTTACCAATCCGTCTCGGGTGCTGGGGCAAAGGCTATAAGGGAGTTAGAGGAGCAAACCAAGGCTTGGTGTGAGGGAAAAGAAGTTCCCGAACCTAAGCACATAGCCAAGCGTATAGCTTTCAACGCGGTTCCCCACATAGACACCTTTATGGAGAACGATTACACGAGAGAAGAGTTGAAGATGCTCAACGAAACGAGAAAGATAATGCACGACGACAGCATAAGGGTTTCCGCAACGGCTGTAAGGGTTCCGGTTTTCTACTCCCACTCTGAGGCTGTTCACATGGAGACTGGAAAGGATATCTCCCCGGAAAGAGCAAGGGAAGTTCTCTCTAAAGCTCCAGGCGTGGTAGTCGTGGACAGTCCCGCCGATAGCCAATACCCTCTCTCAATAGATGCGGAAGGTAAAGACGAGGTATTCGTAGGCAGGATAAGAAAAGACCTCGTTTTTGAACCGGGGCTTGCCATGTGGGTTGTGGCTGACAACATAAGGAAAGGAGCGGCAACCAACACGGTTCAAATAGCAGAGCTTTTGATTAAAGAGGGTTTGTGTTAAAATAATTCTTTCTTAAACCGGAGGTTCAAGAGTATGGCTAACACCAAACAGGCTAAGAAAAGGGCAAGAAGGGATGCCAAGAGAAGGTTGAGGAACAGGTACCATCTATCAAGAATGAGAACCTATATAAGGAACTTCAAGAGAATGATTCAAGCGGGAGAAGTTGAGAAGGCTAAGGATTATTTCCCGAAGGTGGTAAGCGTAATCCAGCACACGGCTTCCAAAAGGGTAATCCACAAGAACGAAGCCGCAAGAAAGGTATCAAGGATATCCCAGCTTCTTAACAAAGCCCTTAAAGAGACGAAGGGTTAACTCCTCCCTGAGTAGAAGGTTAGACATAGCGTAAACGAATATACCCAAGGTTATCAGCAGGGGGACTTTAATATAAATCGTCGAGTTTAGGGTCTCTTTTAACGATATTAGAACAAAGGTCATAACTAACGACGAGAGCATAGCCTTTAGAAAGGTTCCAAACAGGAAAGGATAATTGAGCTTCAAATCATTCGTGCGGTAAGAAATGTAAGCCAACCCTACCAAGGAAGAGAGTGAAGTTCCCATCGGGAGTCCCCATATACCCAGCCCTAACCCAAAGGCAAAAACAGAGGCAAAAACAGCCTCGCTGAATACCATCAGGAAGCTCCCCTTCATGGGTGTTAGCGTATCCCCCCTGGAGAAAAGCTCGGAGGAAAAAATCTTATACAGTGAGAAAAAAAACAACGAGAGGCTGTATATAGAAAGTACCTTTGAGGTTACCACAGCATCTTGAGGTGAAAAGCTACCCCTCAAATAGACAAGCTCAACTATTTCCTCTGAGAGGGCTATCAAACCTGCGGAGGAGGGAAGCGTTAGAAGTGTTATAACCCTGATAGAAAGCTCGAGGTTATCCGTTTTTCTGTTGGAGTCCGAGAGCAAAGTAAGTAGAACATTTGCCACGCTCGTGGATATTAAACTCATAGGGAGTAAAAACAAGCGGTTCGCATAGTACAGGTAGGAGATAGCGCCCTTGCCGAGAAAGGAAGCTAAGAAGGTATCTATAAAGAAGGATAGCTGCCCAACACCGAAGGAACCTATCGCAGGAGCAAGCCTCTTTAAAAAGGTTCTAACTTCGTCGTCCACCTTCAGGAGAAAGTCGAAGGACACACCCCTCTTCACGAGGAAAGGCAGGTTTACTGCAACCTGAAATACGCCTCCGAGGAGAACAGCTAAAACAAGGGAATTGTACCCGAGGGAGTTTTCCGTAAGCAAAAGTGTAACGGCAAATGTAAGGTTGAAAAGGGCTTGAGCGAACGCAGGAATAAAGAAGTTACCGTGAACGTTCAAAACTCCCATAAAGAAGGCGCTTATCCCTACAAACAAAAGATATGAGAAAAGAAACCGTGCCATGTGAACTGCGAGAGCGTGAGTTTCCGAATCCCTAACACCCGGAGCCAGCAAAGTTATTATCTGCTCTGCCAAGAGGACACCTAGACCGGAAAAAACCACTATCGCAAGCGTATAAAGGCTAAATATCTTGCTTAGGAACTCCTTACCTTTCCCGCTCTTAAGAGCTGAAGAGTACATAGGTATGAAGGCAGGGTTAAACCCGCCCTCTCCGAAAATCCTACGAAAGGTATTGGGCAGTCTGAAGGCTATAAAGAACGCGTCTGTAACGTAGGATGCCCCGAATACGAAGGCTATAACAGCGTCCCTAAGAAAACCTAAAAGCCTGCTCAGGAGAGTTCCTAAGAAGAAGTGAAAGGAGTACTTAAGGAGTTTCATCTATAATCACCGTTTTACGCCTCGATTTCTCACCTCTTACTATAGACACTCTCGTCTTTGGAACTCCGAAATATTTTGCCAGAAGTTCTCTTACCCTATCGTTCGCTTTACCCTTCTCCGGGGGTGCGGATACCCTAACTTCGTAAACTCCCCCTCCTAAGCTGATAACCCCCTCCTTCTTAGAGCCGGGCTTTACCCTTACCTCTATTTTCAACTCGCCCTCTTAGCCCACACCAGAAGGTCATGTACTACCATGGGCTTGGCTATGTAGTAACCCTGCACAAAGTCCACACCCATTTCCTTCACCGCGGAAAGCTCTTCTTCACTCTCCACAAACTCGGCTACCGAATGGGTATCCAACTTCTTGCTCAGCATGGAAATTATGTCCACCACCTTGCCGATAGCATGGGAGCGTAAAACTTCCTTTATAAGAGAACCGTCTATCTTTATGACCTTCAGGGAGCCGTTGTCCACAAGCTCTGCAACGGTCTTCAGGGAAGAGTAACCGGTTCCAAAGTCATCGACCGCTATCCTTACGTGTCCGTTCTGCGTAATTCTGCTTACGAGCTCCACGTTATCGAGCATCTGTTGTTCCGTAAGCTCGAGAATTATGTTGAACCCGGACATCCTTTTTATAAAGTCGCACAAGGCTTCTTCGTAGCTTTTAGAAGCCATAGACCTCGGGCTTACGTTTACGTAAAGCTCCCTTGTCACCTGCGAAAGCAGGTCTTTATAGCCCTCAAGCTTACCGAGTATCTGTCTGTCCAGCTTCTCTATAAGGTCAAGCTCGTATATCAAGTCTATGAACACTCCGGCGGGAACGAGTTTCTTACCGTCAACTATCCTCACAAGGCTCTCTAAGCCCACTACCGTCTTAGGGTTTTTAGCGTCCACTATAGGCTGAAATACAAGCTCTATTTCTCCGTTCTCTATCTTGGTCTTAATTTTTTGAACGTTCGTGTACTTCTCGTTTATCCAGCTTACTATCTCGTTCCTGCGCTTTTCACCTACGGATATACTCTTGTGTGCGGCGTCCTTCTTAGCTTCCTCCTTTAGGAAGTTGAGTATGTCTCTTATGTCCGCTTCCACCAGCTCCGTAAAGGGTTCGAGTTCGAGAGTGGCTACACCAACGGACACCTCTACGCTTTTACCTCCTACCTCCGTGGTAAAGTGAAGTTCTTTAGATAAGGTGTCTATCAGCTCTCTTATCTCTTTCTCTTCGTAGTCCATGTTGAACATAAAGAAGTTGGAGGTTATACCCTTGATAAATATCGTTCTGGCTACATCCTTTCCCACAACCTTCTCTATCCTTTCTTTGACCTCCTCGAGAACCCTATCTCCCACCTTCTCCCCGTAGGTGTTGTTAATTTTCCTCAGCCCCATAATGTCTATCATGGAAACGTACTTGTAGCCTTCCTGAGAAGAGAGCGCATGGGCGAGCTTGAAGAAGTTAGCCTCTGCATCGGAATAAGCGAGGAAGTAAAGCTCGGATACGGTCTTTAGCATCTTTGCCACCAGCTCCGTGAGGTCTTTGAAGACCCTGTAGGCTTGGTAGTACGCCCCCTTGGTGTAGAAAGCGTATAGGGTGTTGGCTGTGTCGTGGATAAGGGTGTGAAGGTTGTGTATGTAGGTGCACATATTGGCATCAAGGCACACAAAAAGGGACTCAGGATACTCGAGGTAGGTGGAAAACTTGCACTCCTGGGCGGATATCAGGGGAAATTGGGAAAAGTCCTCCTTTTCTATGCACTCCGCTATCTTTGTAAACCAATCTCTGTGGGCTTTGTAAAGCAGTCTATTTGCAAAGGGAGAGCTTTTAAAGTTGTTAAAAACCTTGCTGTCTCTTTTTATGTATATCTTAGCTATCTGGTCTATAAGCTCCTCAACGTAAGTCCTAATCTTGAGCAGAAAGTCCTGAGAGTAGCCCTCCAATATGAGCTTTTCCATAAGGCCGGTCTTTATCCTATCTATGTTCCAAGCTACCACGGTGTAGGGAACTTCAAGTTGTGTGTAAAGCTCCTCGAATCGTTCCGAAAAGGTGAAGGACTCACTTTCCCAGTTGGTCAGGTACTCGGATATGAGTTCCCTCTGGTCGTCTATGAGTTTTCTTAGCTGCCCCTCGTCTCCCACGAGGCTTTTTATGAACTTGTCCTCCCTTATATCCTTCTCAAGCTCTTCAAAGATACCTTTTAGATACTTCTGCACACTCCCTATCTCCTCCATAGTAAAGCCCCCAGAGTATTATATCTATAAAACGAACGTTCATTCCTCGGGAAGCTCCTTTTCCGACCTGTAAAGTATAGTGTAAACTACCGTGAAGCCGTTTATGCCATGCTCCCTTGCGTGTGTGATTTTCACGTCCACGACCTCCCCACCCTCTTCGTATATCGTTTCGAGAACCTCGTTTAGCTTTTCTGTTATTTCCGAAGCGGTTCCATCTATATCTACTACGAGCGCGTTAATTCTTACCATCAAAAACTATGATAACCCATGACTTTCCTTAAAAATTGAGTAAAACTCTCCTTTAAGTGCGGAAAGCTCCTCAATACTCCCCCGCTCAACTATCTTACCCTCTTTCATAACTACCACCTCGTCGCAAAACTTAACGTTTGAAATCCTATGGGCTACCACTATAACAGTTTTATCCTTAAAAAACTCAAATACGTTCTTCAGCACCTTTTCTTCCGTATCCATGTCCAACGCCGAGGTGGCTTCGTCGAGTACGACTATATCCGGGTTCTTTAAAAAAATCCTTGCGAGGGCAAGCCTCTGCCGTTCACCTCCCGAGAGCGTAGTTCCCCTCTCTCCTATCTCGGTATCAATACCTTGGGGAAGTGTGTAAACGAAATTGCACATCGCAAGGCTCAAAGCCCCGCGTATCTCCTTTTCAGTTGCGTCGGGTTTAGCAAGCAGAAGGTTATTTCTTATAGTATCTCTGAAGAGAATTACCTCCTGAGAGGAAAAACCTATCCTCTCTCTAAGGGTTTCAAGCCTGATTTCTCTAAGCTCAACTCCATCTACGAGTACGCTCCCTTCGTATTCAAGCAATCCCGGGATTACCCTTATAAGGGAACTCTTCCCGGAGCCCGTCCTCCCAACTATTCCGAGCTTACTCCCCTTAGAGATATCCAAAGAAATCCCTTTAAGGATTTCACTCTCACCTATGGAAACTCTTAGGTCTTTTACTCGTATACCCTCTTTCAGCCCTTTGAACTCTCTTACACCGCTCCTCTCCTTCGGAATGTCCAAAAGGTAGCGTATTCTGTCTATAACCGGAACGGAGCTTCTTAGGTTCATCAAAGCCTTTTGGGACTCCATTATGGGCATCTGAATCATGAACAGGGCGGTAAGGTAAGATATAAAATCGCCCGTGCTCATGTCTCCTCTAACTATCCTAAACCCCCCGTAGAGAAGAACGAGAGCTACCACCGTATAGCCAAACATGTAGTTGAGAACCGTGTTGGTAGTCATGTAAAGAACGCTCTTCATAGAGAACCTAAACAGCTTCTCGTTGAACTCTGCAAAAGCCTTAGAGAACTTAGCCTCCGCTAAGAAGAGCTTTATACTCTCTATGCCGTAAACCGTTTGGGATATAACCTGCGTAAGCTCTGCCACCTTCTCCTGAGAGAGCTTCATGTACTTTCCCTTCTTCCTACCGAAGAACTTTACCATGTAAGCCATAATAGGAAGTAAGAAGAAAAGTAATAGGGTAAGCGTTAAATCCCTGTAAAGGAGAACTCCGAATAGAACTATACCTACAAGAGGCTCTCTCATAAGCTTAGGAACGTAATCGCTCAACACTTGTTTGAAGGCAGTGGTATCGTTAACTATCCTGCTTATAAGCTCTCCGGACTTGTGCTGAATGAAGAAGCTCAAGGAAGCCTTGAGAATGTTTTCGTAAATCTCTCCCCGTACCTTTTTTATAACCTTCTCCGCAACGAAGTTAGTGAAGTAAGTGGAAAGAAAAAAACCGACCTGCATTAACAAAGCAGAACCCAAAAGAAAGAGGCTTACCCTTAAAAGCTCCTCCTGGTTCTTAAGTATAAATACCTCGTCAACTATCCTCTTCACGAGGAAGGTTACACCGGCAGCACCTGCGGACTGTAATGCGGAACCGAGTATGGAAAGGATAAGGAATAAGAGGTATGGCTTTAGGTAGGATAAAAACCAGATTATACTATTCAAGTTATATAACGGGGGCTAAAGCCCCCGTGGGAGATTATTAACCGCAGCTTATACCCTTTTCAGAGGCTACCTTCTGGAGTATCTCGGCAGCCTTTGCGGCATCCATCAGGTCAACGTCCCCCGTGGGCTTGAGTTTAGCTATCCAGCCCTCACCGTAGGGGTCGTCGTTAGCAAGGGCAGGGTTAGTCTTAAGAGCGTCGTTTACCTCGACTATCTCCCCTTCAAAGGGTGCGGGAACAGGACCCACCCACTTTCCGCTCTCTATGGTAGCAACACTTTTGCGCTTCTTAACGACCTTACCCACCTTCTTGGGTGTATAGGCAACGAGCCTACCTGCCATAGCAGAAGCTACCGAGGTAAGACCAACGGTGTAAGTTCCATCACCGTTATCCTTTGCCCATGTAAAGGCGTTAGCCTCCGGGTCTACATCGTAAAGCAGGTCATCCGGTATTAAACATCCGTTTACTTCCGCCATATTTCACCTCCCATTTATTGGAATATTAAAATGTTAACACTTTATCGGCTTCCAATGCACGGATAGCGAACTCGCTTGCGGGCACCACTCCGTCAAGCTCGGGTATAAGCTCCTCTTCACTGAGACCCATAGAGTCAACAGCTTGCTTACAGGAAAAGAACTTCACACCTGCCATCTTGGCATCCTTCATGAAGTCGTAAACCGTTTTTAACTTCTGACCGTTCTGAGACATACAGTTCCCACCGCCGGGAACGAGCTTTTCCGCAACACCCTTCCTTATAAGGTTCGTACCGTCCATGTTAAAGAATATCTCAACCTCAGCGTCGTTAGAAGCCATGAGTGCGGATATGTAGAAAGGCGCGGCACACCTCCAGGGTGTTTTGGGACCACTGGTCATAAGTATTATTACTTTCTTTTCTTCCTCAAGCACAGCAGTACCTCTAAGCTATCAAGGGAAACAAAGGGGGTGGGGAAAACTCCACCCACCTAATTTATATGAGACCCAGCCTCTTTAGAACGGGAATGGGGTCGGATAGGTTATCCTTGAGCTTTACATCATTTGCACTGTGACCGAAAGCTATACCCAACAGCTGTGTGAAGTAAACTGCAGGAACATCCACATCGGGAACACCCTTCATCATAAGCCTGTGTCTGTACATCTCAAGGGAAGCGTGGCATAGGGGACACTCGGTAGCTATGACGTCCGCTCCGTTCCTTTTGGCAGTCTGAAGGAGCATCATAACGAACTTCTCGGATACCTGTTCGTCGGAAAGAGAGTGGGGTCCACCACAACACTGAGTATGCATAGGCTCGTATTCCACGTTAGTAGCACCTGCAGCCTCTAAGAGGGCGTTCATGTAGTATGGGTGTTCGTCGTCGTCAGCGGTCTCCCTTCTATGGGGTCTTGCCTGCTCCTCTTCTTCGGTAGCGGTGTGTGAGTAGGTTCTGGCGTAGAAGTGAGGTCTCGTGTAAAGACACCCGTAGTAATTAGCCACCTTTAAACCCCTGAGAGGCTTTTTAGTCCTCTTCTTTACCTCTTCGGGACCTGCTTCGTGGTAAAACCACTCGAGCAGGTGGTAAGTCGTGGGAACCTCGTCAAGGGGGTCTACTCCACCCTCTTTCAGAAGCTCGTTTATCCTGTTGTAAACGCTCTTATCGGTGTTCAGGAAGTACTCAGCCCTCTGAAGTGAGAATGAGCATCCGTTACAGGGAGCCACTATGGCATTATGCCCCTGTCTCTTTGCGAGGGACATGTTCCTTGCGTTAAGAAGAACCGTTCCCCAGAAGGAAACGTTCTTGGTCTCCATAGCTCCACAGCAGTTGTAGTCCTCGAGGTAGTCAAGCTCAAGTCCCAAATCTCTGGCAACTATCCTCGTAGATACATCGTAAGCCCTCGCTGCACCCTCGAGGGAGCATCCGGGATAGTAAGCTATTCTTTTTCCTATGCCTCCCATAGGAGACTTTTTAGTTTGCTCAGCTACCTGTGCCATAGCACAACCTCCTAAGTTAACAATTAATGGGCAAGGGATACACCCTCTTCGTCAAATACCTTTCTAAGAACCTGCTTAAACTTATTCCAGTTCTTAGTTTTTGGATGGAAGAGCATGTGTTTAGCGTTGAGTATAAGAAAGTCTATGTTCATGCTCTTTATGGGTTTTACCGCAAGTTGTTTCAGCCACTCGGGAGTTCCACCGAGGAATGGTATGGGCTTCTTGAGTATTGGGTCTTTGAATACCTGATAGCCCTGTTTCTCTATCCAGCCAAAGAGAAGCTCACCGTCCTCAATCCTTCCGTGTTCAAAGACAGCCTCAAGGAAGAAGGTATCGAACTTCTTAGAGGGATACTCTTCTATGAGTCCCTTCTTGCTCATAACCTTGAGTATAGCCTTCAGCGTTTCCTCAACCAAAACACCCTTGGGACACCTGTGGGTACACTTGTGACAGGAGACGCACCTCCATATAACGTCCGCTCTCTTTTGAAGCTCGTCTATGAGTCCCAATCTTGCGAGGTATATGAAGTGTCTGGGATTGTATCTTTCGTCCCAGTAGTTGTGAACGGGACAGGATGCGGTACAGTAAGAACACTGGTAGCACTGGAGTATGGTCTTTCCTTCGGGCTGCTTGAGAACCTCGTCCAGGAAATCAAGGTCGTAGTCCTCTATAACCCTCGGGAGTATGACTAAGTTCCAGTCCCCCGATACGTCAACACCATCTATAACAAGCCTTTCTTTACGCAGAACCCTTTCCGGTTCTACAAGACTCCGCTCGTGTATAGCCATACTTACACCTCCTTAAGTGTACTCTATGGGAGCGTGAACTCCCAAAAGCCTCTTAGCCATAACACCCGCGGGCGGGAAAAACCCTTTAGCACTGTGCATGGTTGAAAGGGTCATGTAGTCCACGTAGGTAGCGTATATCATAGCAAGGAATATGTCCACGAAGAGGTACCCCTTAACCTTTATACCGAACTCCGTGAGTTTTTCCGCTATCTGAGTGTAAACCTGTTTGAACTGCTCGTAAGTCTCACCGTACATACGCCTACCCTTACCACCCGTGGGAGGTTCCTCCTTGAGGAACACTATGGCTCCCGTCTCGGACTCAGGGTCCCATATCCAAGTAGTCCAGAGGATATACTCTTCAGGATAAACGAAGTGCAGCAACTCTGCCGCTATATCCCTTGCGGAACGCTTGTCTATACCCCTTATCTGCTTAGCAAATTCTTCTACCTTTTCCTCCCAGCTTCTCGGTTCCTTTTTCTTCTTCAAAAATCCACCTTTCTCATCTCCATAGAGCAGGTCACTAATAGCCTTCTTGAGCTTATCTATACCGGTTTCTTCTATTATCTCCGTCTTCTTACGCTTTGCGGCAAATATCCTGTCAAATATATCCTCAAGCTCTTCCTTAGTTAGGGAAGGCAAACGCTCCTTGGCAAGGGCTTTCTGAAATAGAAGAGATTTCTCCAAGAGCTGGTTGTAGAACTCTTGAGCGAAGTCCTCACCCTCACCAAGGACTTTTATCAGATAGTCTCTAACGAGCGCATCGTCTAAAGATACAGCCTTAAAACCTTCCCTTTTTTCTTCACTCATGATTAAGCTGTCACCTTAGCTCCTATAAACGCTGCGGCTTCTGCACCTGCAGCCTCACCTTCCGCTATTGAGGACTCTATGTCTATCGGTCCCTTACACGCACCTGCTATAAACACTCCCGCCTTGTTAGAGGTTATGTTAGATGCTGCCTCCTCGGCAGGTACGAGGAACAAGCTGTCGGGGTCTTGAGCAAGTCCGAGCATCTTAGCTATCTTCTTCGTTCCCTCAGAAGGTTCCATTCCCAGAACCAGAACTACCAAGTCCATAGGAACTTCAGAGGGTCTTTGAACTATGGTATCCTCGTGCTTTACCCTGAGCCTTCCATCGGAAGGGCTGTAAGTTATCTCTGCTATCCTACCCCTTACGTACCTAACGCCGTGCTTTTCCTGTGGCTCCCAATAGAAAGGATACTCCCATGTTCCGTAAGTTCTCACGTCCATGTAGTAACAGAAAACGTCAACCTCTGGATAATGCTCCCTTATTTCTGTTCCTTGAAGACCTGAGAGCGCACATCCGTACCTACAGCAGTGAACGTTGGTAACGCCAAGCTGTCTGTCCCTTGAACCTACGCAGAATACGAAGGCAACCCTCTTGGGCAGCTCTCCGTTGGAAGGTCTGTAGAGCTTGCCTTCTCTTGAGAACATCTGCTCAAGCTCGAGGTTGGTTATGACGTCCGGGTATATTCCGTATCCCAGCTCACCCTTTCTCTTGGGGTCGAAGTGCTGGAATCCGGTAGCTACGACTATAGCCGAAGCCTCTACCGTATCACCGTTAGAGAGCTTTACCTTAAAGTTGGGAGCCTCGCCCTCTATAGCTTCGACCTCAGTCCCAAGCTTGACGTCCACATTCGGGTTGTTTTGGACGTCGCTTACGAAGGGACCTATCACCTGGTCGGGTTTCATCTTTCTGGGTATCAAAGTATGATAATCCTCAATGACAGGTCTTCCACCGAGCTTATCTTCCTTTTCTACAAGGACGGTGGGAATACCCAAGCTACCAAGCGCCTTAGCCGCTCCAAGTCCTGCCGGTCCTCCTCCTATCACCAGAACGCTCTTAGCCATTCTCAAAACCTCCTGAAGTGTATTTAATTAAAGGGGGCAAAGTGCCCCCTTGAAGGATTTAAGACTTAAAGAGTGGCATGTCAGCCGTTGCAGACCTGTTCCTCTTGAAGCCATCGTGAGTCTTGCTGTACGGCTCGTAAAGGTCGTACTCCTTGAAGAACTCCATAAGCTCGTCGTACTTTCCTTCTTTCTCAAGCTCAGCTATGTGCTTGACGGTGTCCTCCCACTCCTTCCTGAGTTCCTTCCAGTTGGTTATACCCATCTTCTCTAAGAGGGGCTCGTAGTTGGAACAGTTCCAGTAGAGCTGAACTATCTTGAAGGGATGAGCACCGCATGCAAGAGCGGAGAACATAACGTCGGACATAACCGCTACCGGGTTATACATACCGTGGGCTTTTCCTATCCACTGGTTCTTTTCAAATGTGGTAGTACAACCGGTGTCGTGGGTAACTATAAGGTCTGCCTGTATCTCTTCGGCTATGACCTTGAGCTTCCTCTGGAGAGCAAAAGACCTTGTGAACTCCCTTTCCGTAAGTATGTGTCTGAAACCGAAACCGCAACAGTCGTACCATGTGGAGTAGTCAACTACCTGCGCACCGAGGTTCTTTACAACAGCGGTAGAAGCTGCAGGCCTCTGTCCACCGTAAACCTCAGGGTCGTAGGGATAGTCGTCAGCCATCATCTTCCAAGTGTGGCAGGCGTTGTGTATGGCAACCCTTACATTGGATACATCTATTCCTTTGGGCTTACCCTCTTTCTCGTAGAGGTCTGCTATCTCGTGTCTTACGGCATGAACCCACTCGGAGTAGTGGACTACCTCTTGAGGTATAACTATCCTTCCGTCTTCGGTGAGTCTGCCCAGCTTCTTGAGTATTGGCTTAACCGCGTCTCTGAGTTCTTTGTTGAATATGAGTTGTTCCCTGGTCTCTTTATAAGAACCGAAGGAAGTTCCGCAGTGTATAAGAGGATAGTATCCGGTCTTCCAAGCTTGGTGCATGTTCCTCAGCCAAACCGCTGCAAGAGCTACGGGGTTAGAGGTTCCAGAACCGTGGTAGTTCCAAGCGGTACAAGAGGTTTGGTGTGGCTCGTTGAGGTAGTCGAAACCGAACTTGTTCATGAACCAGAAGATAGAAGCGGGGTATCCGGGTATGTTTCCGCACTGACCACAGGACTTGTGGTGCCAGAGCTTTGCCGTGGGAACGGTCTTTATCCTGCCGGTTCTTGTGTACACCTCAACGGGTCTGTTCTCCTCGGTAATCTTGTATACGAGGATTTCCCCCTTTTCCTCAAGCTCGTGCATTTCCTCAAAAAGATGGTCGTAGTGGGAATGCTTGTTAAGTATAGGAAATGGGGCTGGGTCTGCATATCTTAGGTAAGGGCTCTTTCCATGTCCCATAGTAACACCTCCTTATGGTTTTGGGGTTTTATCCCCTCTAATTAACTTACTCCTCTTCCTCTTCCTCCATAAGCTCTTCCCAACGCTCTTCGTTTTCCTCAACTATGTCCATTATGACGTTGTAGAGGTTGGGGTCGAGCTTCTCGAGCATCTCGAATATGCCCGTTTCTCTCCAGATGTGGTACATCTCTATAGCGGTCTCAAGGGAAACTTCCCAAGCGGTTTTTACCGACTTACCCACGTCAAAGGGTATAGCCATCCTTTTAGCTCTGACGTTCTCCATGTTGTCGAGCATCTTGGGACCCCAGTCTGGGAAGAAGTCCGGCTGTAGCATGTCTGCGGACAGCTGGTTACCGGTGGTCATAACCTTCAGAAGAACCCTACCGTAAGGCTTGAGCAGGTCTTTGGTAGCCTCAAAGGCGTTCCTGACCGCGACCTCTCTCATTATTATCACGAGTCCACCAGGGTTGTTAACGAAGGGGCATCTTATCCAGCAAGTAAAGCACTGAGAACATGCCCAGATGTACTCGTGCATCATGTCGTAGAGAACCTCTATGTCCTCTTCAAGGAACCTCTGGACTATCTCTCTGGGAGAGTAATCGAAGAATCTATTAGATGGACATGATGCCGTACAGACACCACAGTTGAGACAACCGAACAGAAACTCTTCGTACCTGAAGTCAGACTTGACTTCCTCTATTACCCTGACTTTCTCCTCCCAGGGAACGCTCTTGGTCTTCTCAGATATTGGTATATTGTATCCGTAAGGATGTCCTTCCATCGCCAACCTCCTTCAGGAAAAGTTTAACATTTATAAACTTACTCCCAAATCTAAAATCGGGCATAAAAATTTCGTTATAGTGATATAAAAATATGCTTATAATCATAAATAACTTCCCCCTGAACCGAAAGCAGGGTTTTAAAAATAGATGAAAAGAAAGAAAGGAAAGGAAGGAGAGCATAACGAATTTACAAGGATATTACTGCATACTCTCCGCTCATGAGCTTATCGAGGAACGCAGCTCCCCCGATTATTCCATCACAAAGCTCTTCGTTTACATCTTCTTTTGTGTACTTATCCGTAAGGTCAAGGGAGGGAACACACAGGTATATTTTCACACCGGCTTCCTTAGCCATAACTATAAAGTCGTATACAGTTTGGTCAACACCGGGTCTAACTTTCACCTTTTTGGCGTTATCTTTCATAAGCAAGAATCCTGCTTCTGAGGTTATCACCATCTCGACTTCGTAGTCCATTGTAGTTGCCGCGGTAGCGAGGAAAAAGGGTGCACCCGCTTGCGGGTTTATAAGTTCTCCGGTCGTAGGTTCTGCCCTTTCGAAGAAGGGAACCGTGAGAATGTAGAATATCAGCTTTTCGTATTCTTCTGCTGCCATTTCTGACCTCCTTTAAACGAAGATTATCATAGGTTTATCTGCCTCAAGCACGTAGTTGATAAAGGTCGCCGCTCCTCCGGGAGGCTCAAGCCCGTCTATAAACTCTTCGTACTTGTACCCAAATAGTTCCATCGTCATCTGACAAGGGATAAGTTTAACGTCTGCATCCTTACAAAGCTCGAGCAGCTCCTCTATGCTTGCAACACCATGGTCTTTGAACATCTTGTTCATCATGGCTGTCATGAAGTCTGTCATTCCGGGTATTATACCCATGAGTTGAGGTGGTCCCGGGAATATAGCCTCCATCAAGCCTGCAAGCTGACCCACGCCCGGTGTTTTCTTCACCGAGGGGGGAAAGACCATGGGCATTGCCGGGTTTGCGACGGGGGCTATCTTCAGGTGCTTCATCTTTTCCTTGTGGATTATGTTCAGTCCGTAAAAGGTAAAGAATATAGCCGTCTCTACCCCAAGTGATGCAGCGGTCGAGGCAAGTATAAGGGGCGGATACGCCCAATCCAAAGAACCCTTTGTGGCTATGATAGCCAATCTCTCGGTAGCCATCTTTTCTCCCTCCTACATTAGGCTTTCTTTATATAGAAGATGTATTTCCCGCCTTCCTCAACAGTTTCTACAAGCTCGTGACCGGTTCTGCTGCAGAAGGCAGGTATGTCAGCCTTGGAACCGGGGTCGGTGGATATAACCTCCAGTATTTGACCGGAGTTCAACCCCTCAAGGGCTTTTTTGGTTTTCAAAACCGGAAGAGGACAGTTAAGACCAGAAGTATCAAGGCTTTTATCCGCTGTAATGCTTGCCATAGTAAACACCTCCTTACAGGATTATATACTTCCAAATTAGATTATCGCTATATTTTAATACTCAGACT
>WFYI01000008.1 GCA_015490155.1 Aquificaceae bacterium
GCAATAATATACGCTGCCATGATGGCGATAGCCCAGAGCCACATGAAGAGGCTTATAGCATACTCCTCAATATCCCACATGGGAATAGTTACCCTCGGAACCTTTGCGCTGGAAGGAAACGCTCTGAACGGGGCTATATACATGATGGTCGCTCACGGCTTGTCCTCTGCCGCTCTCTTCTTTGCCGCGGGCTTCATATACGACAGGATACACTCCTACAACATGAACGACCTGGGGGGACTTGCGAGGTACATACCTACCTTTACCATACTCTTCTTCATAAGCGGGCTTGCTGGTATAGGTCTGCCTGGGCTTGCGAGCTTTGTTGCGGAGTTCCTCGTGCTTTTGGGAACCTTTAAGCTCCATCCTGTTTGGGCTTTCGTCGCCGGAACGGGCATGATTTTAGGCGCAGCTTACTTTCTCTATATGTTCAAGAGGGTTATGCTTGAGGAGGAAAGCATATCCGAGCACAGAAGGGAGAAATGGAGGTCTCTCAGAGATGTGGAGCCTCACCACGTAATACCATTTGCGCTTATACTCTTTGCGGCATTCCTTATGGGGCTTTACCCGGCTCCTTTCGTTAAGGTTATGGAGCATACGACAAAGCTGGTGTTAGGAGGCTAAGGTTGAACTGGAACGCTATACTACCGGAGCTAATACTTTCCATAGGAATTTTACTGCTCTTTGCCTTTGAACTTATCCTTAAGAAGGAGTACTCAAAGTTTATTACTGTTTCAGGTTTCGGAGCGCTGTTTTTCGCCTTTGTATCCGTATTTTTCGTTAAAACTCCTGCGGAGTTGTTCTTCGGTGGATTTAGCGTAGACGCTTTCATGCTCTTGGGGAAGTCTCTCTTGATATGGATAACGGGCTTCGTACTCCTCTCCTCTTACGACTTCTTTACTAAAAAGGACTCCGTATACGGAGAGCTACCCTACCTCTACCTGATAGCCCTGCTGGGGCTTATGGTTATGCTTTCCTCAAACAACCTTGCCATAATCTTCGTAGGGCTTGAACTTGCCTCGATAAGTATGTATATTCTCGTCGGGCTTTTCAGGAAGAACTACCTCTCAAAGGAAGGAGCCTTCAAGTACCTGGTTATGGGAACTACGGGAACATCCATGTTTGTTCTCGGCTCGGCTCTGGTCTATGCCTCTACCGGAAGCATAACGCTCGGTCATTTCAGCGAGGGGAACACCCTGTTTATGCTCGGGGCGCTTCTCGTAATATCTGCGCTTGCCCTCAAAGTGTCTTCCGTTCCCTTCCACTTCTGGACACCCGACGCCTACGAGGGAGCACCCACTCCGACTACCTCTTTCCTCGCAACTGTCCCGAAAGTTGCCATGTATTTTCTGTTCGTGAAATTAACAGCTGGATTGCTCTCCGGATTTGAAAACTGGAGCTTGATTATCTCTATACTTGCTGTAGCTTCTATGTTTTACGGAAACATAATGGCTTACGCTCAGAAGTCCGTTAAGAGGCTTTTGGCTTACTCTTCCATAGCTCATGCGGGCTACTTTCTTTTAGCTCTAACCCATGTAGATAAATTGCTTATGTCCTCGCTGATATTCTACGTGTTCGTATATGCGGTAACCACGCTCGGAGCCTTTACAGTCCTTTCTATACTTGAGAAGAAGGAGGGCTGGACGCACCACATACTCGACTTTCAAGGTCTGCGGGAAGAGCATCCCCTTTTAGCCAGCGCTATGGCACTTTTTCTTTTTACCCTTATAGGGCTTCCCCCTATGGCGGTCTTCGTTGGAAAACTCGGTATATTTATGGGACTTGTGAAAAACTCAGAATGGATTTTGGGATTCCTTTTCGTGCTGGCGAGTGTGATATCTGCAGGTTATTACTTAAAGGTAATAGTCTACATGTTCCTTTACAAGCAAGAGCGTAAACTCGGTGAGACGAGACTTTCCGGGGGGGAGTTTGCTACGCTCATAACCTCAACTTTGGCTGTTTTTATACTTGGTCTGTTTCCCCATGTTGTACTTAACCTCGTTCTGAGGTCTATATCAGTTGGTTAAAAGGTACATCTACAGAATAAACGAGATAAAGCTCGGCGAGATTCTTGCGGAGACGGGAGTACCTCTTGAGATACTCAAAAGGGAGGGAGACATAGTAGAAGTGGCATCCTACAAACCTTTGAAAAATTTAAGCCTACTTAGGGTAGAAGAACTTGAGGAAGACTGGGAGAACTGGAAGAAGGGCTTCGGGCCCGTGGAGGTTGAAGACTTCGTAATACTACCTCCGTGGAAGGAGGTCATATTTATAAATCCGGCAAGGGCTTTCGGAACGGGACTTCATCCCACAACTCAGCTCTGTTTAAAACTGCTCAGAGAGTATGTGAAAGAGGGAGACCGTGTGTTGGACATAGGAACGGGTAGCGGTATACTTGCCATAGTGAGTAAGAAGTTGGGTGCGGGAGAGGTTATTGCAATAGACATAAGTCCCGACGCAGTTCAAGAATGTAAGGAAAACTCTAAGCTCAACGGTGTAAGTATAGAGTGCTTACAGTCTTTTCCTTCTGATATAAGCGGAAGCTTTGACTTGGTACTCGCAAACCTTGAACTGAGCATATTTCGTGAGGAGTTAAGAAACATAGTACCGAGGATAAGAAGTATAGGTATATTCTCAGGCTTGTACGGGAGAGAGGAGCTTGAGGAGTTTCTCGATATGCTCGGAAAATACGACCTGAGTAAGGATAAAATATTGGAGCTTGAAAACTGGTACGGAGTAAGCGTGAAGACATGAAGGAGCTTATAAAAAAGCTTAGGTTGGCTGTGTTTCTTCTCTTAGGTTTGATAATACTATTTTCACTTTACCTTGCGTTTTTCTCGAAACCCGAGATTTACGGACTTGATTCCCTTTCAAAACTTCCCAGAACTAAGGAGATAAAGCTGAGCGTTAGCGATAACGTGAGCAGTATAAAGGTTGATATACTTCAGAACGGTAAAAGGCTCAACCTGTTTTACAGAGAACTGGGAAAAGATAAGAATGTCAACTTTACCTTAAAGCCCCAAGACCACGGTGTTAAGGACGGTAAAGCTAAGATTGTTGTCCAACTTAAAAGGTGGAACTTGCTGACCAGTGTATTTGAGCTGGATACAGTAGTAGATACCCAGCCACCGAGGGTAAACATTATTCAAGCTCCCTACGCTGTGTATCAGGGAGGCGCCGGAGCTATCAGGCTGAGCGTGAGTGAGCCTGTGGAAATTAGGGTTAGGGTAGGAGAGCAAAGCTTTAAAGCCTTTAAGGTAAACGATAAGGTGTTTATATCTATATTTCCCGTGCCTGCGGATACGCCTCCGAATACCTACGTGTGGGTTTTTGCAAAAGATGAAGTGGGAAATGAAAGCAGAGTTGGGACAGGTATAAGGGTAAGGGAATTCAAGTTTAAGACCTACACGATAAACCTTGACGGCAGGGAGTTAAAGATATTAAGGAAAATAGAGGAGATACTCGGGGAGAAGGTCTCTCCGGAGGGTTTCGTTGAAGCCTTTAAGAGAATTAATGAGGACATAAGATATAAGAACGAGAAAAGGATAAGGGAGCTTGCCTTAAAAAGTGAAGCTAAAAAGCTATGGGCCGGTAAGTTCCTTCAGCTAAAAAACAGTAAGGTTATATCCCTGTTCGGAGAAAAGAGAAACTACAGGTACAAGGGCAAGTTTATCAGCTCGAGTAGGCACTGGGGGTACGACCTTGCTTCTGTTAAGAATGCACCCGTAGAAGCCTCAAACTCGGGAAAGGTAATTTTTACGGGTTACATAGGTATATACGGTAACGTAGTTATGATAGACCACGGTTTGGGGATAGTTAGCCTGTATGCACACCTTGCAGAGTACAGAGTTAAAGAGGGAGATGAGGTTAAGAAGGGACAAATCATAGGAATAACCGACGCAACAGGCTTGGCTTTCGGAGACCACCTTCACTTCGGCTTACTCGTTCAAGGTGTAGAGGTAAATCCTATAGAGTGGTGGGATGGTAAATGGATAGAGCGGAATATACAAACGGTGTTTTAAAAATCTCGCCGAAATCTCGGTTTTTATAAAAATTCCCCTTTGCAACGGAAATTTGAGGCATATAATTCTTTACTTATAAGGTTAGATAGCTTTGGGGGAAGCGAAGAGGGGGAATACCTCCCAAGCTCTGTTTCCCCTCCCCTCAAGGGGAGGGGACTTTTGCTAAAATACCTAAAGGGTGGTAAAGTACAATAAATTCAAGTTTTATGTGCTATATCTGTTCTATAAATTGATAGCACTAATATACGAAGTTAAAAAGCCCAAGCTGAGATTTTTCATATATGAGCTTTTATACTCTTTGCACAAGCTAAAAGACCGCAAAAGTATGTTGCCCTATCCCTTTGAAGACAGTCTGATAGAGACAAAATTCGGGAAATTTTACGTAAAGAAAGGAAGTACAGAGGCTATTACTGTGTCCCCTGCATATGAGAGACCAGATTTAAACTACTTAATAAAGATAATTTCAAAGAATATAAGCTCTAAAAATATACTATTTTTGGACATAGGTGCAAATATAGGAGGCTACACCGTGGCTGTAGGCAACACCTTTAGGGACAAAGATGCTGTAAAGATTATTTCCTACGAACCTATAGGGGAGTACTACGAGGTTCTTAAAAGGAATGTAAGTGTCAATGGGTTAGACGGAAAGGTTGAGTGTAAGAAAATCGCACTGTCCGATGTTTGTGAACACAGGTGGGTAGAGTTTCAAGGCATAAGGGAGGAAGTAAGAACCTCAACCTTGGACAAGGAGCTTAAAGACTTGATAAACGATGCGGACTTGATAATCATCAAAATAGACGTAGAGGGTATGGAGAAGAGTGTTTTACAAGGAGGACGGGAGGTGCTATCCTCGGGTAAGCCTTTTTATCTGCTCGTTGAGGACTTCGTTAATACGAACATCGTTACCTTTGTGCGAGATGAACTAAATGCGGATTTTGTAGATAAATTCACCCCCTACAATAGCTGGTGGAGAATAACTAAAACCCCAGCTCTTTAACCACCTTCTCAAGAACCGGGGGAACGTCTGTGGGTTCTTCGCAAACCCTTATGGCTGTGTCTGGGTCTTTCAGTCCGTTGCCGGTTAGTGTGCATACGACCCTTTCGCCATTCTTAAAGAAACCCTCCCTCGTTAGCTTTACGAGGCCGGCAACGCTTGCAGCGGAGGCAGGCTCACAGAACACCCCCTCGCAGGAGGCTACCAGCTTGTAGGCGAAAAGTATCTCGTCGTCGCTGACGGCACCTATGCTACCTCCCGACTCCTGAGCAGCTTTTAGAGCGTTCTTCCAGCTGTAAGGATTTCCTATCTTTATTGCGGTTGCCACCGTTTGAGGGTTCTTTATGGGAAAGCCCTTAACTATCGGAGCGGCACCTTCCGCCTGCCAGCCCATCATCTTGGGGAGTTTCTTCACTTTCCCCTTTTTGTAATAATCTTTATATCCTCTCCAGTAGGCGGTTATGTTGCCGGCGTTCCCTACAGGTATGAAGTGGTAATCGGGTGCATCTTCTAAGGCATCGCAGACCTCGTAAGCTCCCGTTTTCTGTCCCTCAAGCCTGTAAGGGTTCACCGAGTTGACTATCTCCACCGGATAGCTCTCTCCTATCTTCCTTACTATGTGCAATGCATCGTCAAAGGTTCCCTTCACCGCCAAGACCTTGGCTCCGTATATCATGGCTTGGGAAAGCTTTCCGAGGGCGACCGCACCTTTGGGAAGCAGGACGTAGGCTCTCATCCCCGCCCTTGCCGCGTAAGCCGCCGCGGAGGCAGATGTATTCCCTGTAGAGGCGCAAATCACCGCCTCTTTGCCCTTCTCTTTGGCTTTGGAGATGGCAACGGTCATTCCTCTGTCTTTAAAGGAACCCGTAGGGTTGAGTCCTTCATACTTTAGGTAAATCTCTCCTTTAAAGCCTATCTCCTTTGCAAGGTTCTCCGCTTTTATCAGTGGCGTGTTTCCTTCCAATAGCGTGATTACGGGCGTTTTGTCCGATACGGGGAGAAACTCGGAGTATTGGTTTATAATTCCCTGCCAGCAACTCATAATATCTCTAAAAGATTATATCTATAATTACTAAGGCTGTGGCTGAAAAAACCTTTATCCTTTCCCTCTTCCTCGTAAGCTTTTCCCTGCTACTTTCCTATTTAGAGAGGCTTAGATACGAGCGTGAGATTTTCCTCTCTTCCATAAGGGTCTTTATCCAACTGATGCTTTTGGCTTTTCTGCTCAAATACCTCTTTAACCTAACCGAGCTTTACCAGATGTTTACTGCTCTCCTCTTTATGTCCATCTTTGCCTCGGTGGTGGCTACCGAAAGGCTGAGAAATATAAAGGGAATATTCCTAATAAGTCTATTTTCCATAACCCTTTCAAGTCTTCTGTCCGTGCTTATCTTGATATTGAGCGGAACGCTTCAGGCAGTCCCCAATCAGGTTATCCCCTTCGGCGGGCTTGTTATAGGCAACTCCCTGAACGCCATAACCATAGCCATGGACAGGTTTTCTGCAGAAGTAAAGAACAGAAGGGAAGAGATAGAGGCTAAGGTAGCACTGGGAGCAACTCTGCGGGAAGCGATGGCGGACGCAATCAGGGATAGCATACGGGCAGCTATGATACCTAAACTTAACTTTCTAAAGTCCGCGGGTATAGTCCACATACCGGGTATTGCGGTGGGAATGCTCATAGCCGGTGCTGAACCTTTAGAGGCGGTTCTATTTCAAATGATAATGCTCTTTGCCATACTCTTCGTTGCCCTCTTGGGCGGGATAATGTGCATGCGTATGGGCTACAGGCAAGTCTTAAGTTCCGTGGCTTTTTGATTATAACGACTTTACCGATACAGAAACCTTGAGCTATTTCTGGAGTATACGAAATCAATATCTGTAGGTAGTGTTATGTGTTCCATTGTCGGTTTTAATACTACAAGGAAAAACGGCAAGCCGGATTTTACTCGTGTTCGGGTTTTTCTACTTTAATTGATAAGAGAGGTGTAAAAAGTGAATGACCTTGTGCTTACCTTGTTGGTTCTTACGGCTTTTCTCCCTGCTATGGGCGGGTTGAGTATCCGGCTCAATCGTGAAATTCCCACCACAAAGTAAGCTTGCCTTCGCTTGCTATCTTTGCTTCAAGCTCTTAATCTATTATCTTGTCAGTGATTTTCAAAAATTGTGAACTATACTCTTTCAAGTCGTGGGATACAGGGATATTGAAGTTAAAGAGGCTTTGGCTTTAGAGGACACCGTGTTTGTGGATGTAAGAAGTCCCCACGAGTATAGGGAGTTTCACATTCCCGGTGCGGTGAACGTTCCCCTCTTTCAAGACGAAGAGAAAAAGCTCATAGGCTACGTTTACAGAAATAAGGGAGAGGATGAGGCGAAGCGCTTGGGATACGAACTGGCTTCCAAGAGGTTGGAGGAGTTTTACGAAAGTTTTAAAGAACTCAAAGATAAATATAGAAATGTAGTCGTTTACTGCTGGCGCGGGGGTATGCGAAGCAGGGGAATGTGCGAGGCTATGGCAAACATGGGGTTGGAACTTCTCAGACTGGAGGGAGGATACAGGGCATACAGGCAGTTTATCCTGAGGGACATGGGAAGGCTCCTTGAAAACGTTAGTTTTATAGTCCTTACCGGCAGAACCGGTGTCGGCAAAACGAGGCTTCTTAGAAGGCTGAAGGGCAGAGGCTATCCGGTTATAGATTTAGAGGAGCTGGCAAAGGATAGAGGTTCTGTCTTCGGTAGCGTGGGTATAAGGGATAGGGTATCCCAAAAGATGTTTGACTCCTTGCTCTATGAAAGCCTCAGAAAGTGTGAAGGAGAGGTCGTATTCATTGAGGACGAGAGCAAGTGGATAGGCAACGTCCACATACCTGAAGCCTTCTGGAGAAGGAAGCTTGAAGGGGTTTTGGTTGAGATTATCGCAAGCTTAGATAAGAGGGTGGAGCTAATTCTCGGAGAATACACCGCCGGAGAGGGTTGGAGGCAGGAGTGTATAAGCTCTCTGA
>WFYI01000009.1 GCA_015490155.1 Aquificaceae bacterium
CAATAGCCTTTTACGAAAAGCCCCTTATAAAGTTTGAAAGATTGTTGGAAACGTACTATGTGTTCTCTCCAAAGGGACTAACACAGTTTGTCCAAGCCATTCCCACATGGATCAACGAAAAGCTCTTTATAAAGAAATTGATGAGGAACGAACTTAAAAACATAGAAAGTGTTAAGAAGTTGCCGCCAATACTATTTCCAGAACACCATCTATCCCACGCCTCAAGTGCTTTCTTTCCATCTCCCTTTGAATCAGCCGCCATACTGACCGTTGACGGAGTGGGCGAGTGGGCTACAGCTTCCATATCTAAAGGTGTAGGCAACAAAATAGAGATACTTAAGGAGATGCACTTTCCTCACTCAGTGGGTCTGCTTTATACAGCTTTTACCTACTATTTGGGATTCAAAGTTAACTCCGGAGAATACAAACTCATGGGTTTGGCACCTTACGGTAACCCTGAATCTGAACAAACTAAAAAGTTTATAGAGCTAATAAAAGAACATCTGGTTCATATATACGATGATGGGTCAGTGCATCTGAATCAAGACTTCTTTGACTACGCCACAGGCTTGAAAATGGTTAAAGAAAAAAGATGGGCAGGTCTATTTGGTGTGGAGAGGAGACTCCCAGAAACTGACCTAACTCAAGAGCATTGCAACCTCGCCTATGCAATACAGCACGTCACCGAGGAAATAGTTCTCAAAATGGCTAAACACGCTCTTGAGGCAACCGGGGAGAAAAACTTATGCATGGCCGGCGGCGTAGCCTTAAACTGCGTAGCCAACGGTAAACTGCTTAAAACCGGTATGTTTGATGATATATGGATACAGCCCGCTGCAGGAGATGCAGGAGGCGCTCTGGGAGCTGCCCTTGCAGTGTATCACATGTACTTTGAAAAACCAAGAAATGTAATCAAACCCGACGCCATGAAAGGCAGTTACCTTGGTCCGGAATTCTCCCATATAGACATTGAAAAAACAGCAAGGAAATACAATGCAAAGTACAGGGTGTACGATGACTTTGACACTCTGTGCGAAGATGTTGCTAAGCTCATAGGAGACGGAAAAGTTATAGGCTGGTTTCAGGGCAGGATGGAGTGGGGACCCAGAGCGCTTGGCAATAGAAGTATACTTGGAGATGCCAGAAATCCTGAGATGCAAAAGAGACTTAACCTTAAGATCAAGTATAGGGAAAGCTTCAGACCCTTTGCACCATCAGTGCTTTACGAGGACTTACAGGAGTATTTTGATATAAACAAGCCCTCTCCATACATGCTGCTCATAGCAAATGTGTTAGAGAAACATAGGAACAAGCTACCTGATAATTACCATGAACTGCCTTTAAAAGAAAAGCTATACACGATAAGATCAAGCCTTCCCGCCATAACGCACCTTGACTTCTCTGCAAGGCTTCAAACCGTTCATAAAGAAACAAATCCCAAATACCACAGACTAATATCAAAGTTCAAGGATTTGACCGGTTGCTCTGTCATAGTTAACACTTCCTTCAACGTAAGAGGAGAACCGATAGTGTGCACACCCGAGGATGCCTACAAGTGCTTCATGAGAACTGATATGGACTTCCTAGTCATGGGAAACTATCTCTTTGATAAAAGAGAACAACCAAAGTGGGAAGAGAAAGAGGATTGGAGGGACAAGTATGAACTGGATTAAAAACCTCACTCCGAAAATATCCCTCATAGTTTTCGGTTTAGTTGTAGGCTTGCTCATCGCAGAAGGGATTCTAAGGATATTGGGCAGGAAACCTTTGGGAGAAAACTACATATACCCCCGTTGGTATTACACAGCTACAGATTATGGATACGATATAAATAGGAACTTCTGGCCTCCCGCAGTGGCTCACGTGGAGAGTTTTGAATACCCTGTATGGAGCAATGATATCGGATGCTTTGATAATCCACCGAGCGCAAACCCCAAAATACTTATCGTAGGAGACAGCTTTACGTGGGGCTATACACCTTTTGAGGAAAAGTGGGGAACAATTCTTGAGAGGGAACTGAGAGCGGGAACGTTAAAGTGCGGAGTGAGCGGCTTCGGAACTAAGCAGTCCTTAATAAAAGCTGCCAACCTTTTAAGGAGTTTTCCCTCGGTCAAAGTAGTGATTTACAGCTATTGCTTAAACGACCTTGATGATGATTACCTCTACCCCCACTTTACTGTAATTGGAGGACACCGTTTGAACAAAGTGGTTATAAAAGATTTTAACGACGGTTCAAAAACCGTATTTCAACCAACTTTACTTAAAAGGAGGCTTGAAAATTTCCAAAAATACGGTACTATCAGAAAACCACCCCTTGCTTTAATCCACAGAGTGAAGTTCTGGCTAAATAAACATTCTGCCTTATATTATTCCACAAAGGGCTTTTTGAAGGCTGTGTTATCCTTCTTAGGGAAGGAGTTTTTGGAAAACGTAGGACTGTTGATACCTTCAAAAGGTTTTGATGTTTCTTATCCACTTTTAATATTTGGACTTGATAAACATCCGTGGATAAAGGACGTTTTGAGGGATCACCTGAGGAATGTAAAAGCCTTCAAGAAACTAAACAGGAAGTTGGTGGTACCTCTGATACCTCTTAAAGAGCAAGTGTATCCTGAGCTTATGTACTCGGAAAGGTATAAGGCCGTTTCTTTTATCGGCAACCGGATGATAACATTTGCCAAAAATGATGAAGAACTCCTAAGACCCCAGAGGATTTTAAGAAAATTTCTTGAGCAAGAAGGAATAGCGTATATAGATTATCTGCCCCTTCTGAGGTTTTATGCCGACTACAGGAAGAAGGACTTCTTAAACCCAGAAAGGGATTTGTATTGGACTTTTGATGGACACTGGAGCGTGAAGGGGAACCGGCTTATTGGGCTACTGCTCACCCGATTTTTGGTCAAGGAAAACATAATAGAGCTACACAATAAGAAAGAGATTTTAGCCCGCATCGATAACTTCCTCAAAAGCAACTTCGGAAAAGTTCCGCCTGAAGACGTCTGGAAGAATTCTATATATGTCCCTGTTCAGTCTAAAACGAAATAGTTTTTATCCGTAAAATCGGCAAGGTTCAAGGTATCATATTCTTCTTATGGTTGAAGGGTTCAAGGGATTCAAAAGGGACAAGTACTGCGGTGAGGTTTCCGAGAAGGATATAGGAAAAGAGATAAGCGTAGCTGGCTGGGTTCACAAAGTAAGGAATCACGGAGGAGTTATATTCATAGACCTAAGAGACAGAGAGGGAGTAGTTCAGGTAGTCGTAGAGGAAAAGGAAAACCCGCAGACCTACGAGAAGGCGGACAGAGTCCGTTCCGAGTTCGTTTTGGGTGTAAGGGGTAAAGTCAGGCGCAGACC
>WFYI01000010.1 GCA_015490155.1 Aquificaceae bacterium
CTGTAGTACAGCTCCGGTAAAACTCTTAGAGCCGGGAGCTTTATAGATTTCTTCTTTCTCTCCCTGAGATGGGTTATCCACACAGCTCCGTCTTTCGTTCCTACGCATACCGCTTCGTCCCTGATGGCTATAATTTCACCGGGTTTGCCCTTCAGCCCCTCATCTGGGTAAGCGTTGTAAAGGAACACCTCCTTCCCGAAAACCCTTCTATCAAGTACACCGGGTTGGCTATCGGAGGCGTATATCTTTCTTAGGACACTCTGGGTTGTATCCTCTTCCCACTTAATCTCTCGGACGCTCTGCTCCATCTTGGGATTCCAAACCCCCTCTCTTTGTGGCATGAGATTAACATCGTCCCTCTCAAATTTCTCTACGCTTTCAAGAACGCACTCAACCGCTGCCTCCGTAACCTCATTTCTGTATAGGCTGGACTTTCTGGCGAATCTCATTGGGAACTCTCTCCAAGCCCATACGCTTCCTGCATCGTACTCCTCGGTAGCTTCCAAGAGCGTAACTCCCCACCTACTTACGCCCCTGAGTATAGCCCAGTCAAGGGCAGAGGGCCCCCTGTCCCCCACCACACCGGGATGGATAACGAGGGTTTTGAACTTGCTCCACACCTCGCGGGGTATCTTCCTTCTCAGGAAAGGAGCTACAATCAAGTCCGGGTTGTAAAGCTCGGCGGCTTCTATCATAAGCTCCGGGTGAACGTCAAGCTCCACGGAGACCTCGTGTCCCCTTTCCGTCAGCTCACAGTAAAGCCGCTGTGAAAGGGAGTTGAAACGGTAGCAGTAGAACAGAACTCTCATCTAACTGCCTCTACCAATTCCCTCCTGTACTTGAAGTAAGCGGCGCACGCTCCCTCTGAAGAGACCATGCACGAGCCGAGCGGGTTTGAGGGTGTGCATACGGTTCCGAAGAGCTTGCAGTCCGTAGGGGTAGCAGTTCCCCTTATAACCTTTCCGCATATACACGCGGGGTGTTCCTTGGGTTTAGGGAGGCTGACATCAAACCTTTCCTCCGCATCCAAATCCCTGTACGCTGAACTGATTTTAAGAGCGCTGTAAGGAATTGTTCCGAGACCTCTCCACTCAAACTCCTTTCTAAGCTCAAAGACCTCTGCAACGAGCCTCTGAGCCTTTAGATTACCCTCGTAACTTACGAACCTGCTGTACTGATTCTCTACCTCTGCTCTTTCCTCTTTGAGCTGGCGAACTATCATCAGTACGGATTGGAGAACATCCACAGGCTCAAAGCCGGATATAACGACGGGTTTTTGGAACTCCTCCGCAAAGTAGTGGTAGGGCTTTGTCCCTATAATCACGCTCACGTGTCCGGGACCTATAAAGGCGTCTATCCTTACCTTTCCTATATCCCTAAGCTCTGGAGCGTTGAGTATGTGCTGTATCGCCGCAGGCGTTATAACGTGGTTGGATACAACGGAAAGGTTTTTAATTTTTAAGCTCTTAGCTTTCTTTATAAGTACCGCCGTTTGGGGAGTTGTGGTTTCAAAACCTATGGCGAAGAAAATAACATCCTTCTCAGGGTTATCCTTAGCTATTTTGAGCGTGTCAAGGCAGGAGTACACCATTCTTACATCTGAACCGCAGGCTCTTAAATCCAGTAGGCTTTTACGACGGGAGCCGGGAACCCTCAAAAGGTCTCCGTAGGAGCATAAGATTACATTCTCTCGGCTTGCAAGCTCAAGGGCAAGGTCTATTCTTGACATAGGCATCACGCATACGGGACAGCCGGGACCGTGTACGAACTTTACCGTCCCTTCCAAAAGCCTGTCTATGCCGGATTTCATTATCGCGTGGGTATGCCCACCGCAGAACTCCATTATGTATATGGGTAAGTCCAGCCCCCTTGCTCCTCTACTTATGAGCTTAACGAGTCTACCTACCTTTTCCGAGTCTCTGAAGCCTTTTCTAATGTCCCTCTGTTTTATAGCTTCCATACTCCTCCTCGCTTTCCAGATGCTCCGCTATCTCCTCAAAAAGCTCTAAGCTTTTCATGGCTTCTTCTTCGTCGAGCTTTTCTATGGCAAAACCCACGTGAATTAATACATAGTCTCCCACTTCCACACTCTCTTGCATAAGTTCAAGGGACACCCTCCTCTTAACCCCCATCGTATCTACCACAGCGGTTTCGTCTTCCAGCACTTCTATAACTTTGGAAGGTATGGCAAGGCACATGACAACCTCCTAATGAACGACTATTCATTAATATAATCTACATTTGTCCTCTATCAAGTGTTTCTTCGCATTCCATTTCCAAGCTCTTGAGAAGCAGGTCTTCTCCGCCCGTAACCTCCGTATTTTGTGAGCCGCACTCGGGACATACGAGGTTCAGCTCTTCCTTCTCACTTTCCTTTCCACAACTGCCACATTTGAGTTTGAGCTTTTCGAGTTCAATTAGCAGTTCGGCGTCTTGTGCTACGGTTCCTTCCTTGAATGTGTTGAAAGCGGTTTCAAGCAGTGAAGGCTCTACACCGGAGAGAACACCGACGCTAACCACAACCTTGGAAACCCGGAAAGCCCCGTTTTCTTCTGCATAGCTTTCTATAAGGCTAAGTAGGCTCTGAACTATTGAGAATTCGTGCATACTCATAAAACATAAATTGCGTCCGAGAGTTTTTCAATAAAACGGGCAAGTAATAAAGTCAGGATTATATTTTTTCTTTAATATCCGAGGAGGAGTGATATGTGCAAGGATTGTGGATGCTCCATAACCGATAGTCACAAGGAAAAGCATACGCACGAACACCACAACCACAATCCCAATCTGAGTGATAGGAAGACCGTTGAGGTTCTGACTAAGATACTCGATGCAAACGACAAGCAAGCTGAGTCTAACAGGAGACACTTTGAGGAACACGGAATCCTCGCCGTAAACCTAATGAGTTCACCGGGAGCAGGTAAGACGAGCCTGCTGGAGAAAACCATAGAGCTTGCGGGAGACGAGCTGAAAATAGGTGTGATAGAGGGAGACCTTGAGACCAACAGAGACGCGGAACGGATAAGGGCTAAGGGTGTTCCCGCTTACCAAATAACTACGGGACAAGCCTGTCACCTCGATGCCTTCATGGTTCACGAGGGCATTCATAACCTTCCCCTTGGGGAGCTTGATGTGGTCTTTATAGAGAACGTGGGAAACCTCGTATGTCCTGCCTCCTACGATGTAGGCGCTCACGTGAACGTGGTTCTACTTTCCACAACCGAAGGTGAAGACAAACCGGAAAAGTACCCTGTGATGTTTAGAAGCGCTGAGCTAATGCTGATTACAAAGATAGATTTGCTCCCTTACATGGATTTTGATAAAAGAGAGGCCGTTAGCTCTGCAAGGAGGGTAAATCCTAAGCTTGATGTCATAGAACTATCCTCAAAAACCGGTGAAGGCTTTGAGCTGTGGCTGGACTTTATAAAGAGCAAAAGGAGGTTGAGGGTAGCTTAAATGGGTAGACGCGCTCTAAAGGAAAAGGAAAGGGAAGAAAAAAAGCTCCAGATAGTACGGGTGGCATGCAGGCTCTTTGCTACGAGAGGCTATTACAACACGACCATGCCGGAGATAGCTAAGGAACTGGGCATGAGCGTAGGCAACCTGTACAACTACTTTCCCTCAAAGGAAGAGCTTGCTAAAGAAGTCATGCTGACCGCCTCCGGTTGGGTAGCAGAAAGGTTAAAAGCTATAAACGAGGAAAACACTTCTACCAGAGAAAAGATAAGAAAGCTCGTAATTAGCTTTTTCTCCATATCCTTAAAAGAACCCGAGTTGATAGATTACTTTTTGAGGGTCTTTCTTGCGAACCGTGAGGTGTTTAAAGGTGGCTGTGAGGGGTTTGCCTGCGTCGGCGAAGTGGTTACGGAAATAATGGTTCTTCTGTCTAAAGGTGTTGAGAAAGGAGAGCTTAGGAATCAGGACTTCTTTACAGCTTTCGTGAGTATTATGGGACCTATGGGAGGGATAGTTTTTCTCAACGGTGAGGGTGTACTTGAAAAACCGCTGGAACACTACGTTGATAGTGTGTCTGAGAATATATGGAACGCCCTAAAGGCTTAAGATAAGCTCAGTTTATATATGACATTAAACACATTTATTGCAAGAATGAACATTCAGTCTTATCTTATTGAATAACTGTTCATTCAAAGGAGGGCGAGTATGGAGACCTTTTGGGAGACCTTTAAAAGGCACGGCGTAAGCAGAAGGGACTTTATGAAGTTTGCCGTGACCATAACGGGCATGATGGGACTTGCACCCGCCATGGTTCCGAAGGTTGTCAGAGCCATGGAGAGTAAACCGAGGGTTCCCGTTATATGGATACACGGGCTTGAGTGTACCTGTTGTAGCGAGTCCTTCATAAGGTCGGCCACACCATTGGCTTCTGACGTGGTTCTCTCCATGATTTCCCTTGAATACGACGATACCCTTTCGGCGGCAGCGGGCGATGCGGTTGAGGAGCACAGAAAGAAAATCATGAAGGAATACTGGGGAAACTACATACTTGCGGTGGAGGGCAACCCTCCCTTGGGAGAGGAGGGTATGTACTGCATAATCAACGGCAAGCCCTTCGTGGAACATCTTAAGGAGTCTGCGGAAGGTGCAAAGGCTATTATCTCTTGGGGTTCGTGTGCCTCGTGGGGTTGCGTTCAGGCTGCCAAGCCCAACCCTACCACCGCGGTGCCCGTTCACAAGGTTATAACCGACAAGCCCATAATAAAGGTTCCCGGCTGTCCTCCCATAGCGGAGGTAATGACGGGCGTAATCATGTACATGGTTCTCTTTGATAGGATTCCACCCCTTGACTCTCAGGGAAGACCCAAGATGTTTTACGGCAACAGGATTCACGACACCTGCTACAGAAGAGCTTTCTTCAACGCCGGGCAGTTCGTTGAGCGATTTGACGACGAGGCTGCCAAGAAGGGCTGGTGCCTTTACAAGGTGGGATGTAGAGGACCCACGACTTACAACCAGTGTGGTAGTATGAGGTGGTATAACGGGCTTTCCTATCCCATTCAGTCCGGACACGGCTGTATAGGTTGCGCCGAAGACAACTTCTGGGACAACGGACCCTTCTACGAGAGATTGACCAACATACCCGTTCCAAAGCAGGAAAGCAATGCCGATAAGGTGGGAGCCGTTGCTGCAGCCGCCGCGGTGGGCGGAGCTATAGTTCACGGTATAGCCACCAAGATAAGAAACTCAGGGAAGAAGGAGGAGTAAAAGATGAAAAGGGTTGTAGTTGACCCCGTCACGAGGATAGAGGGACACCTGAGGATAGAGATTATGGTGGACGAAGCCACGGGACAGATTAAGGACGCGGTCTCCTGCGGAACCATGTTCAGGGGTATAGAGCTGATAGTAAGGGACAGAGACCCCAGAGACGTTTGGGCTTTCACCCAGAGGATATGCGGAGTCTGCACCTCCATTCACGCACAAGTTTCCCTCAGAGCGGTTGAGGACGCCTTAGGTATAGTGATTCCCAAAAACGCCAATTACATAAGGAACATAATGTATGGCTCACTGCAGGTTCACGACC
>WFYI01000011.1 GCA_015490155.1 Aquificaceae bacterium
TCTGTTTTACTGTACCTGAAAGACTCCTTAGTTCTCCCCGTGGTGGTTCATATCTTTACCCTCGGCTTTGCCACAAATATAATGCTCGGAGCGCTTTTTCAGATGTTGCCCGTAGTAGCCGGGGCGGTCATAGAGAATCCGAAGCCCAAGGCTTACGCAAGTAACATACTCCTGAATGTGGGAACGCTCATTCTTCTGATAGCCTTTTATACAAACATAAAGGGGCTTTACGCAATAGCTCTCTTTTTCCTGCTTGCTTCCCTAATACCCGTATCACTGCTCATGCTGTATAAACTCCTTAAAGTAAAGAGCTTTACTCCCACCTCCGCGGGTATGAAGTACTCCCTAATCTCCTTCCTGCTGGCACTTGTGTCGGGAACTTTTTATCTTCTAAGCTCAAGGGAAGTACTCGGTATGCCTGTGAAAGCGGAGGCATTTGAACTTCATGTAAACCTCATGCTCTTGGGTTGGGTGGGTGTTCTCATAAGCTCGGTTGCCTTTCAGGTGATAGAGATGTTCTTTATAACCCCACCTTATCCTAAGCTCTTGTCGTGGTTTCTTCCGCCCCTGATTTTACTACTGAGCTTTCTAACCGCCCTTATTGATTACTTCCCTGAGCTACTGCTCGGTATTCTCTTTACCGCCTTTGCGATGTTTACGATATACAACCTTTTGAAAAGAAGAAGGAGGGTTCCCGACCCCGTGGTTTACCTATGGATAACGGGTATGGTTTTTCTCGTTCTGTCCATGGTCGGCTACATAGCTTACGCCTCTGATAAAACATCTTTGATTACATTTTTAATCCTTTACGGAAACTTTGCCCTGAGCGTAATTACAGCCATGCTTTACAGGATTGTCCCTTTCCTCGTGTGGTTTCACCTTTCAAACGAGGGCGTTTTGGAGGCACCAACTATGCACGAGGTAATCGCTCTTAAAAGAATTTGGTGGAACTTTTATATACACATAGGAGCTGTACTATTCTCCCTTTTCTCAATCATAAACATACTATCGCCCCTGTTCGCACTGAGTTTTTACACCTTATCCTTTTTAATGCTTTTTGCGAACGTGCTTAACGGGGTGCTTAAGTATTACAAGCTTACTCCTAAGACTTAGTTATAGTGTGCCTATCCTCAACTGAAGCAAGTTCAGCTATGGTTGTGTTCTTCAGAAACTCTACTACCTGAGCTTTGAGCTTTTCCCATTTGTGGTGAACCGCGCAAGGGTGTTCACTAAATACCTCGCACTTATCAGGTTTTATCACACAGGTGTCAAACTTGGTATCCTCTCCTAAAAGCTTTAGTACATCCCACATGGTTAAGCTGTTGGGGTCTGACTTTAGGGTAAATCCTCCCTTGGGACCCTTTACAGAGAAGAGAATCTCCCTTCTCGCAAGCTCGTGAAGAATTTTGGAAAGAAAGGGCTTCGGTATCCTCTGAGCCTTCGCGATTTCATCAGCTTTGACGAGCCGCCCCTTTTTGTAAGCTATGTAACTCAAAGCCAGCAGTGCGTATCTAACCGTATCCGAATAAATCATATTATTATCATCTAATAAATATTAACCTTTTGCAAGTATTTTCGTAGGGCGTATAATTAAACACGGGAGGAGCAGGCATGAAGAACATTCTCATTTTAATGCTGTTGTTCAGTGCGGTTTCATTTTCACTGCCCAAACTATTAAAGCCCGAGGAACTTAAAAAACACCTCGGCAGGCAGGACTTGGTGTTGATTGAGTTTTCGGACACCCAGAGCTACATGGTTGAGGGTCACATACCCGGTGCGGTTCTGACAGAAAAGGAAGAGTGGAGGGTAATGAACGAAAAAAACGGAGCATTAGTTCACAGGGACACCGCCTATTACGAAGACAAGTTCCGAAAATGGGGCATGTCCAAAGATACACACGTAGTTATATACTACAAGGGTAACCAAACTAACGAGATACTCGGAGCCGTCTACGCCTACTGGGTTTTCCACCTTCTTGGACACAAGAAGGTCAGTATCCTCGACGGGGGCTGGAACGCATGGATAAAGAAGAAATTACCCATAGATTACGATGAGCCTGCACCGAAGGAGGGAAACTTCAAAGCTAATTACGACCCTTACCTCGAGATAGATTGGAAGTACCTCAGAGATAACATAGGTAAAAAGCCGATAATAGACGGGAGACCCGTTGAGCATTACTTCGGGATAAGCAAGTTTCCGGCAGCAAAGAAGTTCGGACACGTGCCGTGTTCGGTTCCCTTCTCTTGGCACTGGTGGGTGAAGAAAGACGACAGTACGGGAAAGTTGTACGTAGAATTTCCGGAATACGCAAAGGACTTTTTTGAAAACGAAGGCATAAAGAAAAAAGATGAGGTTCTACTCTTTTGTTTCGGCGGTACGGGAGCGGCTTTCGTGTACATGGTTATGGATATACTCGGCTACGAAGGCATGAGGGTTTACGACGCATCAAAGAGAGAGTGGGAATACCTGAACCTACCCCTAAACAGGTACGTTTGGGAAACCTTTAAGGACTGCAAGCGTTAGGATACGAGCTTGAGAAAATCACTCATGGGCATAGGTTTGTAGAATAGGAAGCCTTGGTACATATCACAACCCATATACCCTAATATTTTGGTTTGAGCCTCCTCCTCCACTCCTTCAGCTACGACCTCCATTCCCAAGACGTGTGCCATATCTATAATACTCTTTACTATAGCCCTGTCTTTCTCATCGTAGCTTATGTCCCTTATGTAGGATATATCTATCTTTACCCTATCAAGGGGGAACTTACGCAGGTAATTGAGAGAAGAATAACCTGTCCCGAAGTCGTCTATCGCAAGTCTGAAGCCGGCATCTTTAAGCTCGTATAGTATCCGCATAGCTTTCCTCTCATCTTTCATAAATACATTTTCTGTGATTTCAAGAACTAACCTGTTGGGGTTCACGTGCGGATACTCCCTTAGTATAGAGTTTAAGGTCTCCAAAAACACTTTATTCATAAGATTAACGGGAGATATATTCACAGATATGTCTAAGTTTGTACTTACCTCACCCAAAAGTTGGCATGCCTTGTGTATTACCATTTCTCCTACTTTACCAATCAGGCCCGTATCCTCGAGTATGGGTATGAACTTACCCGGAGACACTATGCCGAGGTCTTCGCTCTTCCATCTAAGCAAAGCCTCGGCTCCCACAACCTTGCCGGACTTATCCCTAACATAGGGCTGAAGGTAGACGAGGAACTCGTCCCTCTCCAGAGCTTTCATCATATGTTTCGACATAAGGACGAACTCCACAGCCCTCGTGTTCATTTCGGAAACGTAGAACTGATAGTTGTTCCTCCCTAGCTCCTTAGCCTTTATAAGTGCCAGCTCTGCGTTTTTCATAAGAGAAGAGGGCAACTTCCCATCGTTAGGATACATCGCAAGTCCTAAGCTCGCAGTGACTATAACCTCCTCACCTTCGGATTTTATAGGCTTTGAAATCTCCTTGATGAGCTTTTCAGCAAAGAGGGTTATCTTTTCCTCGGAATCGAGGGCTATCATTAATGCGAATTCATCGCTACCCAAACGGGCGGCAAAGGACTCCCTATCTAACATACGGGAAATCCTACCGGCTACCTCTTTAAGCACCTTATCTCCCGTACTTGGAGAGTAGGTTTCGTTTATAAACTTTAACCTGTCGAGGTCGAGAATTCCCACCGCAAAGGGCTTGCTTCTTCTGTTCAGTACGTCCGAGAGCTTCTCCGTGAAAAAGTTTCTGTTGGGAAGACCGGTCAAGGTATCGTAGTAAGCGAGCTTGTAGATTCTTTCCTCGTAAATCTTTGATTCGGTTATGTCTTTTCCCGTTGAGATGAACCTAACTATATTTCCCTTTTCGTCTTTAACGGGGGTTATGGTCTGGTCTAAGTAGAATATCTCACCGGACTTTTTTCTGTTTATAAATATCGACCTGTAGGGTTTCCCGGAAAGTATGCTTTTCCACAGGTTCTCAAAGAACTTTACGTTGTGAACTCCTGACTTCCAAATACGCGGTGTCTTCCCTATAATTTCCTCTCGTGAGAACCCTGTTATCTTTTCAACCGCTTGGTTTACGTATTCTATAGTCCCGTTCCTATCAGCTATAACTACCCAGTCGGGAGTATGTTCTATGGCTATACTCAGGTTTTGTAGTTTTTCCTCGTAGGTTTTGTGCTTTATTATGCTGGCTATGGTTTTACATATAGCCTCTAAGAAGCTAACCTCGTAAGATGAGTAGGAATGCCCGGCTTCCAGATATAGGGTTAGGACACCTACGACCTCACCCTCAAACATTATGGGCAGTGAGTAATGTCCGTGGTCTTTAGTTTGCGGAAATGTGATGTCGTGCCTCTCATCTACGTGATTGACGAAGATAAGCTGTTTTTCCTGTACAACCTTACCGCATATACACTTACCTGCTTCTAAGTATCGACAGGTAGATATTACGTGTTGAGGCATATTTTTGTGTGCTACGAGTTTAAGAGCGTTTTCCTTATTGTCGTAGAGAAATATCAAGCCTCCGCCCCCTTTCGGAAGCCACGGGGTCTCGAGGAGCTTATCCAATATGTCCTGAAGAGTGTCCTTTAATGGCTTATCCTGAAAAGCCTCCTCGAGTATAGAATTCATAATTCTTTGACACTCAAGGGTAGCTTCCTGCCCGCACTCTGATGACACTCTCGACAGGAGAAAGCTTTTTCCCTCATAACCGAAGTACATAGTTTCCTCTGTAACATTAAGGAACGAGCCCTTCCCATAAACATCAAGCCTGTATCTTATCGTAGAGCTTTCCTTCGAGGATATAGCCCTTTCCAAGGTGTTTCTGTACGAGCTGATGTCTTCCGGGTGAATCATGTTTTCCCATTCGGAGGTTTTGAGGACTTTATCCTTTAAACTTGTCACATGTTCGTGGGAACACTCCAAAACTTGGATTATGCCCTTGTCCAAGTCCCTTAACAGGTTAAGGGTAAATTTCCTGCCACTTTCCCTGATCATTACTAAATTTTTAACCTGCCCTGCTAAGTAAGATAAGGATAAATAACGGGTTTGTAAAGCTTAATTGAGAATTCCTTATAGTGTCATAAGGAAGGCTTAAGGTTTTATAATCAAAAGTAGCTGGGGCATCAAGGTTCCGTTAACGTAACTGCCCTCACCCACGAATATAGCCTTAACCGTGCCCTCCGCGGGTGAGTATATTTCCGTGTAGCTCCTTAGTATCTTGACCTCCTCCAGCTTTCCCTCAGCCCTTTGAATGTTGCCAAGTACCCTGTCGAGCTTAGCCTTCTGGTCTTCAAGCCTTGTCAGAGAGAGAAGGTCTCTATCAAACAGCTCCTTTAACCTTTCGTAGTCCCTCCTTACCTTGTAGAGGTCTGCCTTAGCAACCGCAAGCTCTCCTGAGAACTGCTTTTCCCTCGCCTTGTATATACTGTCCTCTATCTTCAGTAGAAGCTCGCCTTTTTTTACCCTCTGTCCCTCTTTAACTAAGACCTCTTTTACCTTGCCTATCACAACGGCGTAAACTTTTATCTCCGCAGAGAAGGAAACAACGCTTAGCAGTATTAGAGAAAGTATCACTCGCATCACAGCTCCTCCATCTTGTCCTTGAATATATCCGGCTCTCTCTCAAAAACTTTCAGGGGGTCTATGCCCATCATGTTGTATAGCCTCATAAGGTAAAGGATTATGTCAAACTTAGCCCTCATAACTCTCCTCTCTGCATCCGTTTTAGTTGACATGGCGTATCCCAAATCAAAGGCAAGCTCAAGCTCGTAGTTGGAGCGGGAAAGGTCAAGGTTCTCCATAGCCCAGTTATCGTAAGTAACCGCATCCTGATAGGCGGCTACCAGCTCTTCCCAGTCGTAGGGAGAGACCAAAGCCCTCCTTTTTAGGGTCTCGAGTATGTCTTTTTTTTCAATCTCCACGGCCCTGCGGAGTTCGAGAAAACTTCTGAACCTGTAAAAGGAAGCTCTGCCGTCAAACAAGGGTAGCCTGAGCGTAAGGTTTGCAGAGCCTTTGAGATTATCGTAATTGCTCCCGAACCTATTCTTAACCTCAAAGTAGGCGTAAAGCTCAGGATAAAAGACCCTTTTCTGCTCCTTAGCCCTCGATTCAAAGTACTTGATCTCAAGGTTCTTGACCCTAACGAGGTAGTTATTTTCAATTTTTTTCAGGATAAGCCTATCGTCTATGGTTTTCTCTTCCTCAACCCCGAACTCAAGGAGGCTTTTTACATCTATCTCCACATCGCTATCAAGGGAAAGTCCCAAAAACCTTTTTATCTCCAAAAGCGTCTCGTTGTATCTCCTTTGAGCCTTCAGAAGCTTTGCCCTGTTTTCCCTGTACTTCGACTCCCACTCTGCTACCCTTACCCTGTTTGATAACCCCCTCTCAAGCCTCTCCCTTTCCCTGTCGAACCTCACGTAGGTTACCGCCATCTCCTCCCTCGCCACCTCCGCGTCCTTTTCCGCAAGGGCGAGCTTCATAAACAGCTCCGTAAGTCTTATCTTTACCTGTCTCTCAAGCTCTCTCAGAAATTCGTTCTTTATCTGAACCCTCAACCTGCTGGATTCTATTAGGGCAAGTCTGTTGCCGAAGTCAAGAAGGAGTATCTCGCTGAACAAGTTCATACCTTCCTTGTCTACAAAAGCGTCTATCTTAGGCATGAACCTCTCTTCCTTCTCAGACAGGAATATATCCTCCAGAGAGTTTATCTCCCTCTTTACCCTCTCAAGCTCTCTATTGTTCTCGAGGGCTATCTGCGAAGCTTTTTTAATGTCTAAGACCAAGGTCTGAGAAAAGGAGAGTGAAAGCATAAACATAAGGAGCAAAGGTATCATTTCTTTCTCTGCTTTCTCAGGAATTTATAAAAGCTCTCCTTTTTATAATGCCCTTCCACTATGTACTTACCTATGAGGAGGAAGTCCTCCGCAGGAATGTAGCCCACCATCTTCATGATTTCCTTACCCTCGTGGTCTAAGAATACGAACAGAGGCGTAGCCCTCACCCGATTTTTATGGGAGAACTCCTTTTCTGTCATCTCTTTGCCGTCTAATGTAACTACAGGGTTTGCGCCCCTTATATCTATAAGCACCATGTAGAAGTGCTTGGTGAAGTAGTCCTTAACCTTCGGGTCTTGGAAGGTAATCCTGTACATCTTGTCGCAGAAGGGACAGGCTTCCTGATGGAACATCAGGAAGAGATACTTACCCTCTTGTTTTGCCTCCTCTAAGTCCTCCTTAAGATTTAAAAATGAGATTTTTAAGAAGGGTATGTTCTCTATTGGGGCAGATACCGATATAGAAATCGCCGCGAACAAGGTTATAAGCAAGCTCAACATCTTCCTTCCTCTCTCAGGTACTCGTTTTTATAATTTACGTAGTTGGTAGCGGACTGTTCAATCATTTTAATCTCATCATCTTTCAATTCCCTTACGACCTTTGCGGGAAAACCTGCGACCAAAACGCCTGAGGGGATTTTCTTATTCGGCGTTATCAAAGCTCCCGCCCCAACGAGAACGAAGTCCTCTATCTGAACGCCGTCCATTATCACAGCCCCCATACCCACGAGTATGTTATTTCCCAAAGTACAGCCGTGAAGTATTACCCTGTGTCCGACAGTAACGTTGTCGCCTATAACGGTAGGGTGTGTATCGTGGGTAACGTGAACTACTGAGTTATCCTGAATGTTCGTCCTCTTACCTATCCTTATATAATTCACATCTCCTCTTACAACGCTCCCGAACCACACGCTTGAGTCCTCCCCAATCTCAACGTCACCTATGACAAATACATTCTCGGAAAGGTAAACGGTAGGGTGTATCTTGGGATAAATACCTTTATAAGCACCAATCTTAGCCATGCTTAATTATTTTATTTACTGAAAATCATGCGTATATGATTCAAGTGTTTTCTTATCCAGAGGTAGGCGGATATAGACACCACTATGAAAATCAGGAGTATGGAAATAGGTAAGGCTAAGGCTTCATTTACCCTCAAGAGGGTATCGTAAAAAAAGAGGAACAGAAGGTAAAACCCGTATACGAATAGGAGAAAGGAAAACAAACTCCAGAGCTTGTTTAGGTGTTCCCTCATAGGGGAGAATTATAGCAAGAAGGGGGACAGACGTCCCCCTTTAACATTAAGAGAACATATCCCTGTAGAAGGACTTTGCCCATTCAAAGGTAGATTTAGCCAACGCTCCGGAGCGTTCGTTTATGACCTTTACTCCGGCTTTCTTAGGAGCTCCTGCCTTCTTATCAAGGTCGTATTTCACACTTACGACTATAGCCTCCTGTGGCTCTGCATTCACCATGGAATAACAAGTGTTGTCCGGAGCCTTGACCGCCTCTTTGGGGTCTTGTCCCTTCATGAGGGCTACCAAAGCCTTCACGAGCATATTTTTAGAGTGGGAGTTAGCCATGTGTCCACTCTTAGGGAATCCCTTAACGGCTACAACGTCTCCGGCGAGGAATATGTTGGGGTCTGCCTTCGACTGAAGGGTAAGCGGGTCTACGGCAGCCCAACCCGTAGGTTTACCGTCCTTCTTGCCTATAAGTCCCGCCTTCCAAACGAGGTCTCCCGCCTGATGAGGTGGGTTTATGTTGGCGTCCGCAAACTTGAAATCGCCCGCCGTCGTCTTTATAACCTTGTTCACGGGGTCTATTTCTTTAACCTTTGCGTTGGGGACATAATCCACCATATCAAGATAAAGCTGTTCGTATGCAGCCATAAATCCGGGGCCCTTCGGCTTAATCTTGTCCTTGGGGTCGAGTATTATGAGCCTACCCTTGACACCGTTTTGCTTCATCATGTAAGCTATCATCGCTGCCCTCTCGTAGGGAGCAGGCGGACACCTGTGAGGAGGAGGCGGAACTACCAAAACGAAGTCTCCCTCTTCAAAGTTCTCTATCTTCCTTTTGAGGGCTATGTGTTCTGAACCGGGTATGAAAGCGGAAGGATAGTGGGTAGCGCAGTACCTCGCCATGTCCGTATCGTTACCGAACCAAGCGCCGTAGTTATACCTTATTCCCGGTGCAAGTATCAGGTAGTCATATCCGACATATCCCTCGTTTGTATATACCCTCTTCTTATCTCTGTCTATGTCTACAACTGTGGCGTTTATAAAGGTGTATCCGTACTTGGCTGCAGGTGTCTGGAAGTCGTGAAGTAGAAAGTCAAGGTTAACCATATCTGCAAGCCATGTATTGCTTATGGGACAGGAGAAAAAGACCTTCCTCTTTTCTATTAGAACCACCTCAGCCTTGGGATGTTCCTTCTTTATATACTTGGCAGCGGTAACACCTGCCCAGCCTCCGCCTACTATAACTACCCTATTCCCCTTTGAGTCCGGGAGAACCTTAGGAACATTTTTAACGGGCTTTTCAGCCGCACCGAAAGAGGGTGAAAAGGCAAAGGCAGTCCCTAACGCCCCCGCACCTGACAGCTTAAAAAGCTCCCTTCTGTTTAACTCCATAGTACACCTCCTCTTTAATTTTTTTCGGAGTTAATTTTGCAAGTAATGTGCCACATAAAAAATCACCGATAGCACAGTAGTTATAGCTATGAAAACCGCTGACCTATGTGCCAACTTTGACCTTTATGTGCCATATATGGCACGACATAAGTGACATCTTCAAACATTGTAGGGGGCTAAAATATTCCCTATGCTCACCTTACTCCTTATGCTATTCGGATACCTGCTCGGCTCGATTCTCTTCGGCGAGATTATTTCGAAGCTCAAGGGTATTGATATAAGAAGCATAGGCAGCGGAAATGTAGGTGCCACTAACGTCTCGAGGGCTTTGGGTAAAAAGTACGCCGTACTTGTTTTCCTTTTAGACTTCCTGAAGGGATTTCTCCCCTCTACGATAGCTGTTTCAGTTTTCGGACTATCTTCCTTTTCCTTTTTCCTCGTGGCTCTCTCACCCATTCTGGGACACATGTTCTCGGCGTTTGCTTCCTTCAAAGGAGGTAAGGGCGTAGCCACCGCCTTCGGGGTTCTCTTTGCTGTGTCCCTCCTTGTAGCTATTCTATCCTTCGGCGTGTGGTTAGCGGTGCTTTACAAATGGAGGTACGTTGCGTTGGCGTCAATAATAGCCTCTGCCTCAGCACCCCTTATTCTTCTGTTGGGCGGTTTTCCCTTCTGGACTGTAGCGATGGCTGTGGTATCCTTCCTATTAATACTATACAAGCACAGGTCTAACATAGACAGGATGCTTAGAGGTGAAGAGCCGAGAGTCAATCTGTGATAGCTCAAGGGCAAATCTTAACGGTAGAAGTATCTTATAATTATCCTTAACCTTAAGGAGGAACAATAAATGAAGAACTCTAACTTTGACCTCGGCATGATTGAAGAGCTTGCTAATCTTGAAGCCTTCATAGTAAAAAAACCCATCAACACAGCCGAGTTCTGGGCAGAGTGGCAGGAGAAGTTCGGGAGGGCTTACATGTCTAAGGTAGCCCTGAAGAAACTCATGAAGATAAAAAAGATGGGCTACGAAGAGTACAGAAAGGCAAAGGTCTTGATAGAAACCTACGAGGAGATACTCAAATACCTTGAGTACGTTAAGAACGTGGCTTTAAACGCCAAGGGGTTTTATCCCGGTAACACGCCTAACATGGAGTTCCTTGACGATGAGGATATAGACTTAGACTTTTAAAGGGAGGCAAGGTTATGTTTGAAGGTTTTGAGGAGATAAACGATAAGGACTTTTACCAGAAGGTTATGGCTTCTGAAGAGCCTACGGTGGTTCTATTCGTCGACCCGAACTCTGCGGAGAACAAGAAGTTTATAGAGCTTTTAAAGCCGTACATGGAGCAGTACGGCGATAAGTTGAGGTTCTTTTACATGGACGTGACCAAGAACACCTCATTTGAGGACTTCGGTATATTTAACTTCCCCTCCGCCATGTACTTCAGGGACACGATGGAGCTTGACAGACACGACTTCATTCCAACATCGGAGATGGTGGAGCAGGCGATAAAGAGGCTTCTAAGGATGTTTTGATATGCAAATCCTGTGGGCGCCTTGGAGAAGCCACTACGTTGAGAACGTGGACAACATAGAGGGCTGTTTCCTCTGCCACGCCATAGAACAGGAAAAGGAGAAGTGGAAAGAGGTCTTAGTCCTCTACAAAAGCTCGGAGAGCTTCATAATACTGAACAAGTATCCTTACAACTCTGGACACCTCATGATAGTTCCACTTGAGCATACGAGCGATTACTTAAGCTTGAACAAGGAAACCGTCCTTGACATGGACGGGCTTCTAAAGCTCTCCCTGAAGGCCCTCCAAAAAGCTTTCAAACCTCACGGCTTTAACGTGGGGTATAACCTCGGAAGACCCGCGGGAGCCGGGCTTGAGACTCACTTGCACATGCACGTAGTTCCGAGATGGAACGGAGACACCAACTTCATGCCCGTGGTGGGAAAAACAAAGGTAATATCCCAGAGCCTTGAGGATACCTACGACAGGCTGAAAAAGGCTATAGATGAGCTTACTTGAGGTAAAGGGCTTAAACCTCCGATACGGGGATAAGCAGGTTCTTTACGATGTATCCTTCACACTTGAGGAGGGTGAGATACTCTGCATAGTCGGTGAGTCCGGTTCGGGCAAGTCCTCAATACTCTATGCGATAAACGGACTTCTGCCGGCAAACTCCGAGGTCTGGGGCAGTATTAAGTTCAGGGGAAAAGAGCTTACTCAACTCTCTGACAGGGAGAGGAGGAACATAATCGGTAGGGAGATAGGCATGGTATTTCAGGAGCCTTCTACCTACCTTGACCCCCTGTTCACGGTGGGAACACAGGTAGAGGAGGCTTACACCACCCACTTTCCCGAGGATAAAAATCCCCGTGAGAAAGCCCTCTTAGCGATGAAAAGGGCGGGAATACCCAAGGTAGAGGAGAAGTTCAACATGTACCCCCATCAGCTATCTGGGGGTTTGAAGCAGAGGGTTTGCATAGCCATATCCCTCGTGTGCGAACCCTCCCTACTGCTTGCGGATGAGCCTACCACAGCCCTTGACGTCTCAGTTCAGAAACGGATACTCTCCCTTTTTAGGGATATAAGGGACACGGGAAAGAGCGTAATACTCGTTACCCACGACTTCGGTGTGGTTGCGGAGGTGGCAGATAAAGTCGTGGTTCTCAAAGACGGTAGGATAATAGAAAGGGGAGATGTTTACGATATTTTTGACAACCCAAGGGAGGAATACACGAAGCTCCTTCTCTCTGCTATATGAACTTCTTTAATCCCTCCACTATCTTATCCGCGTTAACCTCGTAGGTTCCGTTGGATATCTCCTTCTTTATCCTTTCGAGCTTCTGTGTAAGCTCCTCGGAGTCTATCCTTTGGGCTTCCCTCGCCGCTTCCGAAAGGCTGACCACAGGCTCTTTTTTAGATACCTCCCCTCTTTGAGCCTTTCTCTCCTTCTTGTCCAGCTCAAGCGCCTGACCGATAAGCCTACTCAGATTAACCCCTTCTATCATCAATTAATAGTATCGGATTTTGAGTGCAAATTTTCAAGTCCTTTGTAAGCGTGGGGTATCTTGCGTATCAAGTCCGTTGCCCTGAGAGATTCCCTGTGCTTTTCCTCCTCCGCAAGCTCTCCCGCCAAGCCGTGCAAGGACACCCCCAGCTTGAGAGCCTCTACTACATCTATACCCTTACCTAAAAGGGACAGAAGCATTCCCGAAAGCACATCTCCCACACCGCCCTTAGCCATAGCCGGTGTTCCCCTGAGAGACAAAAAAGCCTCACCTTCGGGTGTTGCCACTACAGTCCTCGCCCCCTTCAGAACGAGAAAGACCCCGTACTCCCGTGCAAATTCGGAGGCAACGTCTAACTGGTTCTCGGTTATATCCGAAGATTTCATGCCCGTGAGCCTCGAGAACTCCCCTATATGGGGTGTCAGGACGGTAATTTCATTTCTTTTTTTTAAAATACCTACCTCGCCGGAATCGGCGAGGTTATTTATTGAATCCGCATCAAGGAGAATCGGTTTATCCCACTCCTCAAGAAGGCTTAAAACTATGTCCTGACCCTCCTCGTACCTGTCCATTCCCATGCCTACAGCCAGGGCTGAAAACCTATCTTTTATCTCTAAAACCTGCTCCACGCAGAAGTAAGAGAGCCTCTCCTTGCCCTTCAGGGGAACGCTCATCTCCTCTATAAGCTGGCTCTCAAAAACCGAGTTCAGTCTCTCCGGAACTCCCACGCTCACGAGTCCGCTTCCCGTCTCAGTTGCGGCTAGGGCGCTCATTATCACAGCTCCCGTTTTGCCAGCGCTTCCGCCCAAAATTAACACGTGTCCCTCCCTGTTTTTGTAGGTATCCATCTCCCTCCTATAGAGCTTCAAGCCCTCAAGCTCAATTGTTTCCCTCTTTATTCCCTCCGCAAGGAACTCGGGTATTGATATGTCCTTGACCACCACCCTACCGCATCTTTTACAGGCAGGGAAAAGGTAATGTACGGGCTTGGGGAACTGCATCGTTACCGTAAGGTCAGCTTTCACGGAGGGTTCAAAGAGCTTGCCGCTGTCTGCGGACAGCCCGGAGGGTATGTCTACGGACACGACTCTTGCAGGGCTTTCGTTTATCTTCTCTATCAAGCTTCCCAGCTCACCCCTAACGGGCGGATTAAAACCCGTTCCGAAGAGGGCATCCACTATAAGCTCGTAGCTCTCAAGGTTGGGGACTTTATCAAGTACTTCAATTCCCAACTTCTTAACTATCTCCAACTGCCTTCGGGCATCCTCGCTGAGCTTATCTCCCATGGCGAGGAGTACATCTACCTTTAGCCCTTTCAGGAACATCAGGCGTGCAAGGGCTATGCCGTCTCCCCCGTTGTTTCCCTTCCCAGCCACTACGAGCGTTCTCTCGGGAAGTCCTAAGTATTCTTTTATAGCTTCTAAGACTCCCCTTGCGGCGTTCTCCATGAGGACGAGGGAAGGGATACCTATGCTCTCAATGGCTTCCCTGTCCACGGAAGCCATCTCATCGGACTTGAGGAGCTTCATAACTCCATGCCTTTGAGATATACCTTCCACCTCGGTGGCGTCAGCTCCGTGGAGCAACCCAAGGAGGAGGTGTCGTATATCTTGAAGGCTTTAGGCTCGGAAGGCTCGTGGACAAAGACAAAAATCGTATTTTGGGACATCGTGGTAAAGCTCCCCTTCCACTCCCTTACCTGCTCAAGTATCTCCTTGAGTTTTTCCTTAACCTCTTCCGGGGAAAGCTCCTGACGAACCTGTCCCTTTAAGTCCTCATAGACCCAAACACCTTCCTTTATATCTGCGATTATCTCCTCTACCCTATTCTCCGAAGGTATACCGTAAAATCTCATATTCCGTACCCCAAAGTGGCAAACCAGCCGAGTTTATCTAATACCAGCAGGACTCCCAGGCTTATCAGCAGGAGTCCGCCTACAAACTCAACGTACCCGAAGAACTTTCCGAACCTCTTAACGAAGCTCAAGAAAGCAGAAAAGAGAAGCCCCGCTATTAAAAAGGGAATTCCCAGCCCTACCGAGAACAGGAGCAGTAGCATCGCTCCCTGACCTACCGTATCCTGCTGGGAGGCTATAAAGAGTATTGAACCAAGAACGGGACCTATACAGGGTGTCCAACCGAAGGCGAATATCAAGCCTATCACGAATGCACCTAAGTAGGATACCTTCGTCTTTGCCTCCACCTTAAACTGCCTGTAAAGGTACTCGTGTACGCCAAACATATACATACCCAGCACGATAGCCAAGGCACCCGATAGGGCTAAGAAGGTCTCCAAGCTTATAGCTTTGAAGACGTAAAGGGCAAATAGGAAAGCCTCAACTCCTATAAGCTCCTTCAGAAAGTTCTGCCTGAGCAGTACACCCGCAAAGTGAAGTCCGAAGAATATAACTATACCCCCGCCTATCTGGGCTATCTGAGATTGGTAATCTCTGAGCATCTGTCCTATAAAGGAAGCGGAAGCCCCCAAAAGCGTAAACACCAAGGAAAAACCTATTACGAAGAATAGGGCGGACATAAATACTTGTGGATTTATAAGCCTTCTTTCCCTCTGAAGCTCCTCAACACCTACACCTGACACGTAGGATAGGTAAGCGGGTATTATGGGCAGAACGCATGGGGAAAGAAACGCTAAAATCCCCGCTAAGAAGGCACCGAAGAAGCTTACCTCAAACATGGCTCTTTCTCACTGATGGTTTGGGAAATAAAGGATACCAGATTTCCACCTCCTTTAAGGAGACCCGCTCCATACTGTACACTTCACTCACTACGTTCAACCCTTTCCAAGTGTATTTATTTTATTCCCACAGGGTACAGTGTGCAATTGTAAGAGGGTTATCTTCTGCACCCTTTACCTTCCCAACACTTAGAAGTAGCCGAAACCCTACGGGACGATATAGCAAAACCTATTTAAAGTAACGGATTTTTAATCCCTGAAGGTTGAGAGCTTTAGAAGTCTTTCAACCCGTCTTTAATCGCTTCGGCTAAGAGCCTAAAGGGTTATACAATACTTCAACTTTCTCCATAATACTCCTCCCTGTATATCTCCCTCAAATGCTCGGGCAGTTTGTCTATGGGATACTTCCCTTTGGCAATCTTATTCAAGTGCCACCACCACTTCTCAATGGGTTGGCTCTCATCGTCTTGTATCTTAAAGCCGTGCCACTTGGGGGAGTTTTCTATAAAGTAGCCAAGGTTTAGCAATAAAATTCTATCCCCAACTATTGCATTTCTTTCACCCTCTACGCCATACTCGTATATAAGCTCCCTCTGTTTTTGTAGGTCAAAGGATGCGTTCTCAAACTCCAATACCATGGTTCGGTAATTCTTCACAAGAGCCTTCTTAGAATACCTTTTAGCCGTCGCAACTTAATTGTAAAACTGTTCTGTTAAACTACCGCTATGGGAATTCTGCGGGTGTTATTAGGACAGTTGTGGAGGCTTGCAGGAGCGTTTATTCTCTTTCTGCTGTTTATCTTCCCAGCCCTTTTGCTTGATGAGGCAGGGTACAAGATTCTCGGTTCTCTTCTTGCGGCTTTGGGTATCGGTCTTTTCATGCTTTCTATCTTATTTATAGTTTTTGCACCTATTGTAAGGGCGTTCCGCTCTAAAGGTTGATAGGCGTGAGTATGTAAGAGCGGGCGACGGGATTCGAACCCGCGACCTGCGGCATGGCAAGCCGCCGCTCCACCACTGAGCTACACCCGCTTGTGGAGATATATATTATCTAACAGAGTTTTCTATAATGCAAGTTAGGTAAAATAATCCTTGCTAAAACGACGTTTCATTTTTCAGGAGGTAAATTATGGCTAAGGGAACGGTCGCTTGGAAAATTATAAAGGAACACCTCGTATCGGGGAATATGGTGCCCGGCGAGGAGGTAGCGATAAAGATAGACCAAACTCTAACCCAAGATGCCACTGGAACTATGAGCTACCTTCAGTTTGAAGCGATGGGCGTTCCGAGGGTAAAGACTAAGCTTTCCGTTAGCTACATAGACCACAACATGCTCCAGACCGACTTCAGAAATGCCGACGACCACAAGTACTTGATAAGCATAGCCAAAAGATACGGGCTGTGGCTATCCAAACCTGGAAACGGGATATGTCACCAAGTTCACGTGGAGAGGTTTGCAAAGCCCGGGCAGACCTTGCTGGGTTCAGACTCCCACACTCCCACCAGCGGGGGAGTTGGAATGCTTGCCATAGGTGCGGGCGGTTTGGACATAGCGGCGGCGATGGCGGGCGAGCCTTTCTTCATGAAGATGCCCAAGATAGTGGGCGTTAAGCTCACCGGAAAGATGCCCGAATGGGTGACGGCAAAGGACATAATCTTAGAGCTTCTCAGGAGGTTGACTGTTAAGGGCGGTGTAGGTAAGATTTTTGAATACTTCGGAGAGGGTGTAAGGGAGCTATCCGTTCCCGAGCGTTCAACCATAACTAACATGGGTGCGGAGTTGGGAGCGACTACCTCCGTTTTTCCTTCCGACGACATAACCAGAGCCTACCTCAAAGCGCAGGGCAGGGAGGAAGACTGGACAGAGCTTCTCTCCGACCCGAATGCGGAGTACGACGAGGTAATTGAGATAAATTTAAATGAGCTTGAACCCCTTATAGCCCAGCCCCACTCTCCGGACAACGTAGTTCCAGTTAGGGAAATAGAGGGTGTAAAGGTTGACCAAGTGGTAATAGGTTCGTGTACTAACTCCTCTTTCGTTGACCTAACGAGGAGTGCCAAACTCCTTGAGGGACAGAAGGTAAACCCGGATGTGGTGTTTGCCGTAGCACCCGGTTCAAAGCAGGCGCTTGAACTTATAACCGAGAACGGTACTCTCTTGGACTTCCTAAAGGCGGGTGCGAGAATACTTGAGAGTGCGTGCGGACCCTGTATAGGAATGGGGTACGCCCCGCCCAGCGGTGGTGTGTCCATAAGGAGCTTTAACAGAAACTTTGAGGGGAGGTCTGGAACTCCCGATGCCAGGGTTTACCTCGCATCACCGGAGACCTGTGTAGCCTGCGCCATAGCGGGTGAGATAATAGACCCCAGAAGGCTTGCCAAGGAAAAGGGACTCAAGTGGATAAAGGTGGAGATGCCCGAGAAGTTCCCTTACGGAGATGAGGCGTTTATAGAGCCTCTACCCGAGGAAGAAGCACAGAGCGTTGAGATATACAGGGGTCCCAACATAAAGCCCCTGCCGGAATTTGACCCCATGCCAGAGAAAATAGAGGGCAGGGTAGCCCTCATAGTGGGAGACAACATCACCACAGACCACATAATGCCTGCGGGGGCAAAGGTACTGCCCTTGCGCTCCAACATATACGCCATATCCGAGTACGTTTACCACTACGTTGACCCCGAGTTTGTAAGCAGGGCTAAGAAGCTCAGGGACGAGGAAGGTAAAGCCTCTGTAATCGTGGGCGGAGAGAACTACGGACAGGGTTCCTCAAGGGAACACGCGGCTCTTGCTCCCAGGTTCTTGGGTGTTAGGGCTGTAATAGCCAAGTCCTTCGCCAGAATCCACCACGCCAACCTAGTTAACTTCGGCATAGTTCCTTTGGAGTTCGTGGATAAGAACGATTACGAGAAGTTTACCCTATGGGACGAGATAGAGATACCTGATTTGGAAGAAAAGCTGAAAGCAGGAGAGAACGTAATCGTAAAGAACGTATCTACGGGAGAGGAGGTAGAGTGTAAGTACAACCTGACTCCCAAACAGATTTCCGTATTAATAGCCGGGGGGCTTCTCAACTGGATAAAGAATAAACAGGGAAGCAGGGTGGCTTAAGGAGGTTTATTATGGTTGAGAGAAAGGTAGTGTCCATAGTAGGCGCGGGAAATGTAGGGGAACACGTGGCAAGTTTACTCCTCTTAAAGGGTCTGGTTGACGTTCGCCTATTTGACATTCCGAGGAAGACAGAGGACAAAGTATTTGAACCCGTTAAGGGCAAAGCCCTTGACATGAAGCAGATGATAGCCGCTATGGACATAGACTCCAAGGTTGATGGGTTTACCGTGTCTCCGGAGGGAGATGGCTACGAACCCATCGTGAACAGCGACATAGTCGTGATAACCGCAGGCTTTCCCAGAAAGCCCGGTATGAGCAGGGAAGACCTTCTTGAGAGTAACATAAACATACTATCCACCATAATCTCAAAGGTGAGACAGTACTCCCCGGACTCTATACTCATAGTGGTGACAAATCCCGTGGATATAATGACCTACGCCGCTTACAAACTGAGCGGTTTCGCACCCAACAGGGTAATCGGTATGGCGGGTGTCCTTGACTCCGCAAGGTTTAAGACCTTTATAGCTGAAGAGCTAAGGGTATCCCCAAAGGACATACACGCCTACGTAATAGGTGGTCACGGTGACGAAATGGTGCCTCTGATTTCCATATCAAACGTGGGGGGAATACCGCTAAAGGATTTAATACCAAAAGAGAAACTTCAGGAGCTTATAGAAAGAACGAGGTTCGGCGGAGGAGAGATAGTTAACCTTATGGGAACTTCCGCATACTACGCTCCGGCCGCTGCGGTAGTTGATATGGTCGAGGCTCTGGTAACCAACAGTAGAAGGATACTGCCCTGCTCCGTGTATTTAGACGGTGAAGCCGGAGAGTACTACGGAGTTAAGGGTTTCTGCGTCGGAGTTCCCATCAAACTCGGCAGTAATGGGGTTGAAGAAATAATAAAAGTGCCTATGATAGAAGAAGAAAGGCAGATGTGGAACAAATCTGTTGAGTCGGTTAAGAAGAGTGTAGAAATTGCGGAGGTGTTTTTGGGTGGTTAGAGAGGTTCATATAGATGAGATAGTGGAGGCTGTTAAGGAGCTTACCATAAAGGCTAACTACGAACTGCCCGAGGAGGCAGTTTTAGCCTTTAAGGGAGCCGTTGAAAGGGAGGAATCGGAACTCGGAAGAGAGGTTCTCTCCCAGATAGTTCTTAACGCGGAGCTTTCCTCAAAGGAGGAACTTCCCTACTGTCAAGACACGGGCGTTACTGTGGTATTCTTAGAGGTGGGACAGGACGTAAACGTGGTTGGAGGCTCTTTAACCGAAGCTGTCAACGAGGGTGTCAGGAGAGCTACCGAGGAAGGAAGGTTGAGGGCTTCCATGGTTTGGGACCCGGTTTTTGAAAGGAAGAACACCAAAGACAACACACCTGCCATAATACATTACGAGGTAGTTCCCGGAGATAGGATAAAGATTACCGTCGCCCCCAAGGGAGGTGGTTCGGAGAATACTTCTCGCCTTGCGATGTTAAAACCCGCAGACGGCTGGGAAGGGGTAAAGAAATTTATCCTTGAGACGGTTAAACTTGCCGGACCCAACGCGTGTCCACCGCTGACCGTAGGCGTGGGGATAGGCGGTAACTTTGAGTACTCCGCGATACTCGCTAAAAAGGCAATTCTAAGACCCATAGGCGAAAGGCACTCAGACCCCCTTATAAGAAAGGTTGAGGAAGAGCTTATGGAGGACATAAATAAGCTGGGCTTGGGTCCCATGGGCTTCGGAGGAACGGTAACCGCCGTGGACGTAAAGGTGGAGATGTATCCCTGCCACATAGCCTCTCTGCCGGTTGCCGTGAATATCCAGTGCCACGCGTGTAGGCACGCGGAGAAAGAGATATAAAATATGAAGTACTTTTTCATATTTGCGATAATCGGTTTAATAACCGTTCTGTTTCTGTCCGGCTTTCTTTTCAAGATAATTAAGCTGAAGCTCAGAGAAATCGGAAAATCATGACGGAGCTGTTCCTCTCTTTGTATGTAGGCTCTTTATTTCTGATAGTCTCTACAGTTGCTCCCATCCTATTGAGAACGGAGACTAACAAGGACATAGCTGGACGCTTTTACGGTAAGATACTCTGGAGGTTTTACGGGATTGCTTTTTTCCTTCTGTTGGTGTATCTTATATTGAGCCGTAATTGGTTGGGATTGTTGCCTTTGGGAGTGCTTTTAGTAAACGTAGGTATATCTAAGTGGCTGAGAGAATACAAAAAAACTCTGGGAAATATAGAAGACTACGCTTTTAACTCACCCGAGAGGGCAAAGTTCCGAAAGGTCTCCTATGTATCCACCTTTACGCTTTTAATAAACTTTTTCGTGGCGACGATAATTTTACTCAGAGGAGGTTAAATGGACAGGAACAAGTTTAGATACAGGGTAAACAACCAGATAAGGGTAAGAGAGGTTAGGCTTGTTGACGAGAACGGACAGCAGGTAGGTATAGTCCCGACCGAAGAGGCTTTAAGGCTCGCGGAGGAAAGGGGATTAGACCTCGTGGAGATAGCTCCCCAGGCGAGACCTCCCGTTTGCAAGATACTCGATTACGGAAAGTTTAAGTACGAAATGCAGAAAAAGGAAAAGGAGGCGAGGAAGAAGCAAAAAGAGCATGCTATAGATGTAAAGGATATAAAAATGAACGTTCGTATAGACGAACACGACCTTATGGTGAAGCTAAAGCACATAAAGGAGTTCCTCGAAGACGGGGACAAGGTGAGGATAAGGATAAGGTTCAGGGGAAGGGAACACGCACACCCGGAACTCGGAGATAAGCTGATAAGCAGAATACTCGACGAAGTTGGGGAACTCGGGAGTATGGAAAACAAACCTAAGAAAGAGGGTCCTTTTCTGACATTTTCCCTAATTCCCAAAAAGAAGAAATAAGATGTCCGATGTAGTTGCTTTGATACTCTTTCTGTTGTTTATACATCTAATCCTCCTGATGTACTGGAAGGGAATGGCTAAGGCGAGGAAGGGTAAAAGAATTTAGCCCCGTTTACGCTCGTTTACAAAACCTTTAAACTCTGTTAAATCACAAGCCTTATTCTATAACCATGATGAAAAAAGCGGGAAGAAGAAAACTTGCAGTTATACTTCTCTCATTTCTTACTCTTGGGGCTGCCGCGTCCCAAGCCCACCCTCCTCTAAAACCTGTGGGTAAACCCGCATGGCAGATGAGAATGGCAGAAGAGCTTGACCTTACCGTTTCTCAAATTAAAAAACTGAAACACCTCCAAAGAGAAAGAAAGGCGGCTATAAGGAAGGTTATACTGAACACTCCCAGCCCCCTGAGAGCTTCCCTAAAGGGTGGAGAGTTTGATAAAAGCCTCTACAAAAAGCTCAGATTGGAAAGAGCTAAAAAGATTTCTAAGATTGAAGCAGAGTTTTTAAGCCGCGTTTACGGGATGCTTACACCCCTCCAAAAGGCAAAGTTTAACCGGCTCGTTGCCGGCAGAGCAGAGAGCTTTAGAT
>WFYI01000012.1 GCA_015490155.1 Aquificaceae bacterium
AGAACCGCAGTAGGCTCTCCGTACTCGTCCATAATTACCTCAGCTTCAGGTAGGTCAAAGTCTATACTTCCCTGCTCCCATCTTCTCCTGCTGAGTATCCTGTAGAGGAGTTCCATGTTCCGCAACGGAGTAACAAGCTCCGGATACCTATCCTCAAGGGCAGGGTCTCCGACGATAAGGGCTAAGGCTTCTTTATACGTAAGTCTTGCCTTGCTCCTTATCACGCTCTCGTAAATGTCGTAGTCCACGAGCTTGCCCTTTTCATCAAATAGCATCTCACACGTGAAGGCGAGTTTGTCTTCTAAGGGTCTTAAACTACAAAGCTCCGCGGAAAGTTTCTCAGGCAACATATGTATTGCCCTATCGGGGAAGTAGAAGGTAAATCCCCTTTTGTAAGCCTCCTCATCCAGCTTACTACCTTCTCTAACGTAAAATGATACGTCCGCTATGTGTACAAAGAGCCTGTATTTACCTTCCGGTGTAATTTCCACAGCCACCGCATCGTCGAAGTCCTTAGCCTTCTCGGGGTCTATGGTAAAGCACAACTGCTTCCTTAAATCCTTTCTCCTTTTTATTTCCTCGTCGGGGATTTTATCAGGAATACTCTCGACTTCTTCCATTACCTCAGAAGGGTAATCCACTGGGAGATTGTACTTTCTTATGAGAAGTTCCATTGCAAGAAACTTTTCCTGGGGGTCACCGAGGACATCTTTTATCTTCACACTTCCCCTCGTCCTTTTGGAGGGGTAGTTTACCACTTGAGCTACAACGAGCGTTCCGTTCTTAAGCTCTTCGCATCCCTTGGCAAGAAAGCTCAGGTGAGAGTTCTCATCTAACGGATAGAAGTAACATCTCTTCTTCCTACGCTCAATCTTCCCTATAAGTTCCTTTTTAGCTCTATTTAAGATTCGTTCAATCCTAACTTCGTTTTTACCTTTAAACTCCACTACCTTGGCTTTTACTCTGTCCCCCCCCATCAACCTTTTCATTTCAAAGGGTGGTATGTATATATCCTTATCTCGACCCTCTACCTCGAGAAAACCAAATCCTGCAGGGTACGGCAAAACTTTGCCGGTTACTACTTCCTCTTTATCCGCAATTCTAAATTTTCCCCTGTCTACGCTGAGTTTTCCTTCCTTCTTAAGCTTCTTAAGAACCTTTTTGAGCTGTTTTCTATCCTTTTTATCAACACCGAGTTTTTTGGCTATCTGAAGGAAAGAAATAGGCTTATTACTCTTCTTTACAAGGTTTATAATCTCCCTCTCCTCTAAGCTCTTACCTTGCTTATCTCCCATGGAATTTAAAATTATAAGATATGAGGTTTTAACCGATATAGAGTATTAAGCCATGGATGTAGGAACGATTATCGGCATAGGCGGAGCTTTCTTAATGATAGCGATATCTATAGTTATAGGCGGAAGTCCGACCGCCTTTATAAACATACCCTCCATATTCATAGTCGTCGGTGGTGGAATGGCTGCTGCTTTAGGGAATTTTCCACTAAAATCCTTCATCTCGGGAGTAACCTCAATAAAGGATGCCTTCCTGTGGAAACCCCCGGACTCTTTGGAGACTATCAACTTTCTCGGAGAACTTGCAAGCAAGGTCAGAAAAGAGGGAATTCTCTCCCTTGAGACCGAGATAGATACCTTCTACGAAAAAGACCAACTTTTGGGGGATATGATAAGGATGCTCGTGGACGGGCTTGAGCTTGAAGAGATACGCTCGAGCGTGGAGGGGGCTATAGCCCAGATAGAGGAAGAGCTATCTACAAAAGTCGCAGTGTGGGAGAAGCTGGCAGACCTATTCCCCGCATTCGGGATGATAGGTACTTTGATAGGTCTTATCCAGATGCTCCAAAACCTGAATGACCCTTCCGCGCTGGGACCCGGTATGGCTGTTGCTCTGATAACTACGCTGTACGGAGCTATCCTCGCTAATGCTTTTGCTATACCAATAGCTGGTAAGCTAAAGAAAATGAAAGATACGGAAATTCTCTACAAGAACATCTACTTCCTCGCTATTGAGGGCATACAGAAGGGGACAAACCCCAACATTCTAAGGCAATCCCTCTCGATTATGCTGGGCGTCGAGGTTCAGGAGGAGGCTTAATTGAAAAAGAAGGCGGAGGAGTGTAAAAAGCCTCCCGCATGGTTGACGAGCTTCGGAGACCTGATGTCCCTGCTTCTTACTTTCTTTATCCTCCTTTACTCCATGAGCATAATATCCCTTGAGAAGTTCTTCCAGGTTCTAAAGGGACTGGTGGCGGCGTTTGGGGGTTCACAGGTCGTATATCAAGAAAATGCCCCCGTGGGAACCAACGTACCCTTGAACATGGAAAATATGTACCCAAGACTGAAAAAGTTCAAAAAGCTAAAGGAGGAGATTAAAGAACTCGAAAAGGCGTTAAACGAACAAGGTATAAAGAGCGATTACACAGTATTGGGTATGTGCATGAAGCTAAGGGTCAACACGGACAGGATATTTCCCTCCGGAAGTGAGAATCCCTATCCTCAGGCTATACCGATACTGAACGAGATATGTATGCGACTAAAGCCCTTTTCACTACCTCTAATAATAGAGGGGCATACGGACTCAAGACCGATAAATACCGAAAGGTTCCCTACAAACTGGGAGCTGTCGGCGGCAAGGGCTGTAAGCGTTCTAAGGCTCTTTAAAAGCTGCGGATATCCGGAGGAACTCCTTGCAGCCGCAGGCTACGGAGAGTACAGACCCTTAGTTGCGGAAGACACCCCTGCGGCACGGGAGATGAACAGGAGGATAGAGTTCTGTATAAAGTTGAACCCTTGAGGTTATAGCCATGGCTTTTCAGAAAAAGGAAGAGTGTCCTAAGATTCCCGCATGGCTAACGAGCTTCTCAGACCTGATGTCCCTGCTTCTTACTTTCTTTATCCTCCTTTACTCCATGAGTTCCTTGGACGTGGCACAGCTTGAGCAGTATCTTTCCTATTTTCAGGGGGAAAAGGCAAAGTTCTCAAAGAAAACATCTATACTTGAACCTATACAGCCTTTCCCAAAGGATGTTGCCCTTAAAGTTAAGAAGAGGATAAAAAGCGTCCTACCTCCGTGGTCTTACCAGATAGTTGTAACGGCGGAGTTCGTTAAGCTTAGATTGTTCGATAAGATACTCTTCGAGGAAAACTCCTTTTACCTGACACCTAAGGCTGTAAAAACCGTACGGGGAATATCGGAGGTTCTATCGAACCTGAAGGGAAATTACAGTATCAGGATAGAGGGACATGTAAGCCCCAGCACGGAGGTTAAACCTACACAGATTGTAAAAGACAAATGGGAGCTTTCGGTAAGAAGAGCCACAGAGGTCTTAAAAGAAATGGTAAAAAACGGTATAGACCCCCATAAGCTTTCAGCAATAGGCTACGGCGACTCCCGTCCATTGTACACTTGGAAGCAACCCATACTCATGCAGAGAAACAACCGGGTGGAGGTATACATATTTCTGGGAAAACTGAAAAGTACCAATCCAGAGTGATGGAATAAAATTATTAAATCCTATTATTATGAAAGTAGCCTGCTTCACCAACAAAGGCAAAGTAAGGAGCAATAACGAAGACTCTATACTCGTAGGTGAATTGCTCTTTAGTGAAAAGGACTTCCGAAGCTGTGAGTGTGTGAATGTGGAAGGTTCTAAGCTGCTGTTTGCCGTCGCAGACGGAATGGGCGGCCACGCAAAAGGTGAGGTAGCCTCAAGGCTCGTTCTTGAAAGCTTAAGGGACTCAGACCCGGCGTGCAAAGAGGAAGAAATTAGAGAAGCTTTAGCTCAGGCGCGCAAAAACTTGGAGGAATACGTGAAATCGCACCCGGAGTCTTACGGAATGGGTTGTGCGATTGCTGGTTTGGTAGTAGAAGGAGGCAAAGGTATAGCCTTTAATGTAGGAGATTGTAGGGCTTACAGATTTATAAATGGCAAGCTCGTGAAGCTCACCAGAGACCACTCGGCGGTAGAGGAGTTGGTGCTTGACGGCGTAATAACTCCTCAGGAGGCGAGAACACATCCCCAGAGGAATATCCTAACCTCTGCAGTGATAGGGGACGGATACACGACGGAGCTTAAGGTCTTCACTACGGAAGTGGACAAGACAGCTGGCGGGAGGTTTTTGATATGCAGCGATGGACTGTGGGACGAGCTTGAAGATGATGAGATAGAGTCCTGCATGGCCACGGAAAACCCGTGCCAAGAGCTTTTAAAGGTCATTGATACCAAACCTCTAAGGGACAACGTAAGTTTTATACTTTTACCTTAAGGGCAACCTGAGAGGATAGCTTGATTACGTCTCCGTTTTTTATCTCTTGCCCGCTTCCCTGCGGCACGGGCTTATCGTTCACGAAGGTTCCGTTTGTGCTCCCCACATCTTCCACTAACCACTTATCGCCCTTTTTATAGAACCTTGCATGTCTTCTGGATACGGTTTTAAATCCCCTTAAGCTTTCCGCTCCTATACCTTGCCTTCCTACCACATCTCCACTCTTTACCACTATGGAAAAGCCATCTCCCAGCAGGGTAAGTGTATCTGAAATTACTACAGTTCTCTCTTCTATTTCTTCTTCAGGCTCTCGGTTTGCACCTTCTTCTACTTCTTCATCAACCGGCTCAACACCCGTTAGGTCAGCCATACATTCCTTGCACACTATATCGTCTTCAGGATTCCTCGTTCCGCAAGAGGGGCAGACCTTGTAGCCCATCTTGTGGTTTATGATACCACTTACACAGATTGACGTAGAACTTCTGTAGCTATACTATAAAAGTAGGTGATGAAAAAGCTCGTAGTTATCTTCTTATTCCTCGCATTCAGCGCCGGTTTCCCTAAAGAGACGGGTTTTACCCAGCAGGACAGGGAAAGGCTTATAAGGCTTGAGACTACACTGAAGGTGTTTATGGAGCAAACTGACAAGCGTCTTAAGGAACTCAGGGAAGATATGAACAGAAGGTTTGAACAGGTAAACAGAGAAATAGATAGACTCGTTCAGATAATGATAGCTGTGTTTGCCGGGCAGGTGGGACTTGTAGGCGCAGTGATAGCCTTTGCCTGGTGGGACAGAAGGACGATTATCAGGGAAGCTAAAAGACAAACCTTAGACGAGCTTGAGAGGGAAACCAAGCCTGAGAAGCTCCGAAGGCTCTTAAACGTCCTGAGGGAGAAAGCCAAAACGGACGCAGAGCTTAGAGAGATACTTAAAAAGGAAGGGCTTTTGTAAGCTCGCTTAGATACTTGATAAACTCCGAATATGTGAGCTTTAGTTTTTCATTCACCGCTAAAGCTTTCCATGCGTATTAGAAGAACTCAGAGAATAACCGGGCTGGGTTAAAATACTTACCCATGAGGCTCGGAGTGAACATAGACCACGTTGCAACCGTTAGGGAAGCACGCAAGACCCACGAACCGAGTCCTGTTTTTGCCGCACTCCTTGCCCAGAAAGCGGGGGCAGACCAGATTACCCTCCACCTGCGCGAGGACAGGAGACACATACAGGACAGAGACCTTGAGCTTATAAAGGAGCTTGTTATACTCCCGGTAAACCTTGAGATGGCTCCGGTGGAGGAGATGAAAGATATAGCTCTAAGGGTAAAACCCGACAGGATAACGCTGGTTCCTGAAAGGAGAGAGGAAATAACCACCGAAGGTGGTCTTGATGTTCTATCTATGAAAGATTATTTAATAGGATTTATAAATGATATAAAGGATGCCGGTATTGAGGTATCTATGTTCGTAGAGGCGGACAGAGAACAGATTTCCGCAAGTAAAGAGGTGGAAGCTGACGCGGTAGAGATTCATACAGGAAGGTACGCAAACCTCTGGAACGAACATAACTTTCAAGAGGTAAGAAAAGAGCTTGAGAGGATTAGGGAGGCTTCGCTCTACGCAAAGAGCTTGGGACTGAGAGTTTACGCAGGACACGGCTTGACCTACCAGAACGTAAAAGACTTTCTTGAGCTTGGGGACTGCATAGAGGAGCTTAACATAGGGCATTCCATAATAGCTAACGCTGTAATCATGGGGCTTGAGCAGGCGGTTTCTACCATGAAGGAACTTATAAAATAAAGGGGGATTTATATGAGTATAAGAAAAGCTGTTCTACCGGTTGCGGGCTGGGGGACGAGGTTTTTGCCCGCTACTAAGGCTATGCCAAAGGAGATGCTTCCGATAATCGATAAGCCCATAATTCAGTTTATCGTCGAGGAGTTCATAGACGCGGGCATAGAGAACCTCATATTCGTAACCGGAAAGCACAAAAAGTCCATAGAGAACCACTTTGATGTAAACGAATCCCTTGAAAAGCACCTGACGGAGTCCGGAAAAGACGATCTCCTTTACCAGATAAGAAGGATAAGCCACATGGTAAACCCTATATACGTGAGGCAAAAGGAGCAGCTGGGATTGGGACACGCCGTTCTTACCGCGGAGGCTGCAGTCGGGAACGAACCCTTCGTCGTGGCTCTGGGAGACATAATACTTGAGAACGGTGAAGGGCATATCAGAAACATGATTGATATGTTTAGCAGGTTTGGCGGGAGTGTCATAGCCCTCTTTGAGGTAGAACCTGAAACCGTAAGTAAGTACGGCGTAGCCGTGGTTAAGGAAAAAGAAAACGGAGTTTTTAAGATAGAGGACGTGGTGGAAAAACCCTCTCCCGAGGAAGCTCCTTCGAACTTAGCCATAGTTGGGAGGTACGTGTTCACACCCTCGATATTTGATACCTTGAAAAGCACAAAGCCGGGAAAGGGCGGAGAGGTTCAGCTTACAGACGCCATAAAGCTCCTGTTAGAAAGGGAAGAGGTTTACGCCTACAAGGTGGACGGCAAAGTGTACGACACGGGGACTCCCATAGACTACTTGAAAACGGTAGTGGAGTTCGCTCTGAGGAGAGAAGATGTTTCCGAAGAGCTTACAGGGTTTATACAGAGCGTATTCAGTAAACAAAACCTATAGAAAGGTAAACCTTTAGGTTAGAGGTGGGCTTTAAAACTTTCTCAAGGGGCTTTGCAACATCGACCCTTATCAGTCCCACGGGTACGTCTATGGCTAAGGACGCACCGATGTCCTGCTTAGTTTCTTTCCAAAGCCTCTCAAAAGCGTTAGATACAGCTCCCGTGTCCGTAAACACAACTCCTTTTAAACCCCCGAAAATCGGGAATATAAGCTCTCCCCGTAAGAAGTAGTAAAACCTTCCCCCCTGGGGAAAGCCTATGGCTTCGTACTCGTAACCCCGCATATCCCTTAAACCTCCGAGGAAAAACCTATCGAACACCGGGGCTTCCTTACCCACACCACCAAAAGCAAACCTCATGGTGATGGAAACACCTTCCTTGAACTGCAAAGGTCTTAGCAAAAAGCTATCGCTTTCAAACTTTACGTAACTTCGGGAGCCTGTAGATAGAGAGGCTCTGAAGCGTGTGTGAAAGACCCTCTTTGGAGCAAGGAGGTTATCCCTTTCGTCGTAGAGCAAAAATATACCGTACTTCCTTACGTCGTACTTTCCCTCCTGAAATCCAAAAACCTTGTTCCTGAGAGAGCTGAAAAACACACCTACCACAGCCCTCGGTTTCCACCTATAACCGAGGTTTATCGAGAAGCCCTCAGACTGAAGGTCGTAGCTGTTATGGAACTCTACACTTTTAAACAGGTTCAAATCTGTCAGAAATTTTCTTGAGAAGAGAAATCTATCCTCGAACTTCAGCCCGTAGGTTTCGTACTTTTGGCTCTTCGCATAGCTGGTAGTGGCAGAAATCCCAACCCCTAACAGGTTCTTGAGTCCCACTTCCATCTCAATCTTGAACTTCTCCTCGGTGTTGTAGGAGACAGCACCCTCAAAGTAGCCCCTGCTGTCCTCTCTTAGTTCAACAAGCCTGTGAACCAGCTTTCCATCTCTATCAACAAAGGTATCTACCTTTGCGGAGGTGAATATACCGCTCAAAACGAGGTTCCATATACTCTCGTCCACATCCCTTTCAGAATAGTACTCGTTCCCCACCAGCATGTAATGTATCTCTCGCTTTACGGTCTTATCGTTGCCGTATATCAAAGTTTCTCCGTACCTGTAGCGTTTGCCCTTTTTAACCCTGTAGATGTACGTGTACCTAATCTCTTCCTCGGACACTTCCACTTTAACGTCTGCTTCATACTTACCGTCAAGGAAGCCCTTATCCCTGAAGAATACTTCTATATCCCTGTTTATGCTCTCGATTATCTTTGAATTGTAAACAGCAGGAAGTCTGGCTGTATAGCTCTTTAGAATTGAGGATATCTCCCTTTCCTTACCTAATAAAAGCACGCCTGCAAGTATGAACCTCTTTCCCCTGTTTACGTCGATGGACAGGAAAACCACCTTCTTATCCTTATCCACGAGTTCTCTCTTGTCCACGACTGGAAACGCGTACCCTTCACTTACAAGCCTATCTTTTATCTTTTTAATGGCACTTTCTATCGCCCGGGCGTCGTAGTACTCGGGAAGCTCGTCGTAATTACCTTTATATTTAAGTTTGTACCTCGCCCCTTCGTTTATATTTACCTTCACCTTGTTCCCATCCTCAAGTACGGTTTCCACCTCCACATCCAAAAAACCCTTTGACTTATAAAACTCCTTTACGGCCTCATTAATCTCACCTATGGAGAATATGTCTATGCTGAAAATCCTTTCCAATTTAACAAGGTGAAGGAGCTTATCTCCCGGAAAGGATTTATTTCCGTGAAACTCAAACCTGTATCTCCTGCCTTCGACAACCCTATACTCGGGAAAGGCAAGCTTACCTCTTCCTAAAAGAGCTTTCCACGTAGCTATCGGGTGGGTCACGAGATTGTTGACGCCCATAAACAGGGAAAAGAGCTTGTCCTTAAAACCTTCTTTATGACTGCCGGACGATGGATACAGCACCCTTTTAAAACTCCCCTTAGTCTTCTTTTTGTAAATTTCTTTAAGAAACACGAAGCTCTCTATAAATCCCTCGTTCCTGAGGGTTTTTTCCATTAAAAATACAGAGTCTCCCACTTTACCCTCACGGAAGATTTCCCCTACCTTTAAACCCCCTCTGTAGAGCAAGTCTTCTTTTGGAAAGCTCTTTAATCCTCTAAACACAACACCGCCGATGAAGTAAAGGTCTCCTTCGTTTACCTCTATGTCCAACTCAGCCTGCCCTTCGGAATCTACCCTTAGCTTTACCTTGACACTCACGTCTAAGAAACCCCTCCCCCTGTAAAACTCTTCAAGGCGCGTTTTCAAATCGTCTAAATCTTCTTCCCTAAAAGGCTCACCTTCCCTTATGCCGAGAAAGGAAGTTATCTCACTGTCCCAGATTGCAAGGTTACCCTTTACCCTAATTTTCTTAACTGTGGGGAACCTCTCGATTAGAATTATGACGTTATCACCCTCTTTGTAAGCTTGTACTTTCTTTATGTCTTCTACATTTTTTAGCAACAAGAGCATACGGGAGTAGTTGGTCTCATCGAGTACGTTGAGAAGGTTATTGTTTCTCAGAGGATAATTGCTTTTTATAATTACCTGTCCTAAGGAGGCACTCACGTACGCGAGAAAAACCAGTAAGAAAGGAATCATAGCCTACCGTTGGAATAGTTTACCTCAGAACGAAGGTAGTTTGGCTTAGCCGTACATCAGAGACTATAATTTAATGATTATGAGTAAGCTTATAGTGTACGGTGAAGAGGGAAGTTTGCTTGAGGAAGTCAGTGACTTTGAGGGCATATCTCGCAGGCTTTCGGAGATAGGTGTTTTATTTGAGCGTTGGGAACCAAAGATTTCCCTTAGCGTAGAAGATAGTGAAGATAGAGTCATGGAAGCTTTCAAAGAGGATATAGACCGCCTTATGAACGAGTACAGCTTCAAATCCTGTGACGTCATATCCCTTACGCCAGACAACCCCAAAAAGGAAGAGCTTAGGCAGAAGTTCCTCGACGAGCATACCCATAGCGATTTCGAAGTGAGGTACTTCGTATACGGGGACGGCGTGTTTTACCTGCACCCGAACGATAAGGTCTATGTAGTCCACTGCGAGGGAGGAGACCTGATAAGCGTACCACCCAATACGCCCCACTGGTTCGACATGGGTTCTGAGCCGAACTTTAAGTGTATAAGGTTGTTTACGACCCCGGAAGGTTGGGTGGCTCAGTACACCGGTAGCGACATAGCTAAGAGGTTCCCAAGGTACGAGGAGATAGTCCAGCTTGGTTAAGGCAGTACTGACCGACATAGAAGGGACAACCTCCTCGATTTCATTCGTCAAAGATGTTCTTTTCCCTTACGCCAAAAAGAGGCTGCCGTCTTTCCTTAGGGAAAACGCGGAGGAGGTTAAGGAGATTTTAAAGGAGGTGGAGGCAATCGAAGGAAAGCCCTTAAGCCTTGAAGGTGCCATAGACACTCTACTTAGGTGGATTGATGAGGACAAGAAAGCTACACCCCTTAAAGAGCTTCAAGGACTGATATGGGAAGAGGGGTACGCTAAAGGTGAGCTTAAAGGACACGTATACGAGGACGCTTACAGGAAGCTCAAGGAATGGCATCAAAGGGGCATTCCCATATACGTTTACTCCTCCGGCTCCGTAAAAGCTCAGATACTCCTCTTCTCAAATACAAATTACGGAGACTTAACGCATCTTTTCTCAGGATACTTTGATACCAAAGTTGGCAACAAGAAGGACTCTACTTCCTACGAGAAAATCTCGGAGCGTATAGGTGTAAACCCTGAAAACATACTTTTCCTATCCGACAGTCCGGAGGAGATAGAAGCTGCCGCAAGTGTGGGTATGCAGGTTATTCGCTTTGCCAGAGAGGGGGAAAATGAACTCATCGAAGGCTTTCCCTTTCAGCAGGTTAAAAGTTTTGAAGAAATCACTATAATTTAACCATGTCTCTAAGAAGTAAAGTTTTACTAACGATAATCTCTACGTCTACGTCACTTTTTGTTCTGTCCCTTGGGTTCATGGTATTTCTCTTCTACAAAGACCTAAATAACGATATAGATAACACGTACAAAACCATCTATAACCTTTACAAAACTCTGGCGGAGAGTAGCGTAGGAAATCACAACTACGAAGCGGAGGTTGAGCTTAAAAATTGTGAAAGAAAAAGGGGATATTTCTTAGAAGTCGATGCCCTTTACGTGGGAAGTTTAGAGCGAAAAGGTGGTAAGTGTGTGTTCAGGGGTAGGAAAGTTAATGAGGTTCTGCGTGCAATTTCTGAGATACACGATGCCGTTTACCTGCTGGTGTACTACCGTGAGACCGTAGAAAGTTTAAAAGAGAGGGGTTCACCAGATTTCTTCGATAGGTTTTTAAAAAAGAGAAAACTAATAGGCAATTACGTCGTCGAAGGAACTTACATACCGCAAATTTTAAAATCCTTAGAGAAGATAAGGGGATACGACATAGTCGGCGGATTTACGGACAAAAAGCTCGTTATTGAATACCCAATCATAGACATAAAAGACATGCCCTTAGGTAGGATAGTGTTCGTAAAAGACATATCGACCGCGTTTAACAGGTTTTTCGCAAATGTAGGTATATTCGGAGCATACAACTTAATCCTGATAGGTATACTTTCTTTGGTCTTCTACGCTCTATTCAACAAAATCCTTAGCGACGTGTACCTCTTGGAAAAACTGGCATCGGAGTTCCAAGCGGGTAAGTTTGAACATATAAGCCTGCTGTCCAAAAAAATCAAAAGGGGTAACGGAGACGAGATGGAAAGGTTAAAAAGGGCTGTTTACATAATGGCTTCCGAGCTTGAAGACTTGATAAACCAATTGAAAAAGGATAAGGAAAAGCTTGAGGAAATAGCCTACAAAGACCCCTTAACGGGTCTGTACAACAGAAGGTTCTTCTTAGAGCATGCAAAGGCTCTCTTTGAACATGCAAAAAGGTACAGTTCCCCTCTATCCGTACTGTTGATGGACATAGACAACTTCAAGAGGATAAACGATACATACGGACACGACGTAGGCGATATGGTTATCCAAAGACTCGCCGAGGTAATAAAGTCCACATCCAGAGGTTCTGATATACCTGCAAGGTGGGGAGGCGAAGAGTTTATATTACTTCTGCCCTCTACAGATACCAAGGGTGCAAAGCTAGTTGCAGAAAGGGTAAGGAACCTATTCAAAAACTCGAGGTTAAAGGTAGGGAACGAGCAGGTTGGAACAACCGTAAGTATAGGTGTAAGTGAGTACAGGGGACAGGAAAAACTGGAGCAGCTTCTTAAAGAAGCCGACGAAGCTCTTTACACTGCAAAAAGGAGTGGTAAGGATAGAGTAGAGGTTTACACCTCCGAGTAAAGAGGTACTTCGTGGGAGGGATTTCCTAAAGACCTTATGTATAAATTTTTCAGAAGCCTTTTGTCGACCTCACCGAGTTCCCTGTTGAGTTTCAGGAAAGTATGGAACAGAACTCCAGAAGCCTCCAGCCCGAGACCTTTATCGTGTATCACCTTGTCTTTCCAAGAACTCAGTTTGCTTAAAAACGGGTTTGCCGCATTTATCCGTCTGTTCTTAGGAACCCCTACGAACTGATAACCCCTTACCTTACCCTCCCTTAGAAACACCTTCACGAGGTAGTTTTCATACTCAACACTCAAGGACTCCTCGGCATCCTCGAATATACCTCCGCTCCCCGCGGTCACGCCTCTGGTCTTCACCGCGTTGTAGTCCACCAGCCCCTCGTTAACAACCCTCTTCCCGGCCATGTTAAAACCGGCAACGTATCCCGCTTGCTGAGCCGGAGGGAAGAGAGCTATCCACCTGTGGTTCCCCCAAACGTCCACGCCTGAAGCTATATCCCCGGCTGCAAACACGTCCGGGTCTGAAGTCTGCTGATACTCATTAACGAGTATTCCCCCTATGGGTTTACCGAGCTTCTTATCCGTGTGTATCTCTATATTAGTCCCCTCCACCAGGTAGGTTCGGGGTCTTACGCCCGTGGAGATAATAACCATGTCAGTCTTTATAAAGAAACTCCTATCAGAACCTCGGGGCTTAACCTCAACGGCTTCAACCCAGTCCTTACCGTGAAAGGCTACAACCTGATGTTCAAGATAAAAGTTAATTCCCTCTTTCTGCAAAACTTGCATATACTTTAGTCCCATCTCTTTGTCTAACATTCGGGGGAGGACTCTGTCAAAAATCTCTACCACGGAGACCTCAACACCCATGTGTTTTAGAGTCTCTGCGTCCTCAATCCCTATAGGTCCCGCTCCCACTATAACTGCCCTTTTCACCTTGCCCGACACTACCCAGCTCCTTATCTTCAACGCATCGTCAAGGGTCTTAGCCGTCGTCACGCCCGAAAGTTTCACACCCTCTATGGGGGGTATAAAGGCAAAAGCGCCCGCCGCAAGCAAACACCTGTCGTAAGACACCTCCTCACCCTTGGCTGTTATAACGACCTTCCGTAGGTTATCCACCCTTACCACTTCGCTTTTGGGTCTGAAGTCAACCCTGTTGGTCTCGTAGAACCTTTCCCCTCCTTTGTAAAAAAGAGCCTCAGGGAGTATGTCGTCCCTTATCACGTTCTCCATGCAGTTGGGTGCGTAGGTGGGGTGTTCTTCGTCGGAGAGAAGTATTATCTCGCTCTGTCTATCAACTTTTCTGAAAGCCTCTACCGCGCTCGCCGCCGCGGGACCGTTTCCCACTATAACAACTTTCATACCAGCACCTTAGATGGAAAGTATGTACTCAACGCACGTTCTAACACCGAATCCCGTACCGCCCTTCGAGTAGTAAGCGTAATCCTCCTTAGACCAAGCGGGACCAGCTATGTCCAAGTGTATCCACTTTATACCCTCGCCCACGAACTCCTGAAGGAACATAGCCGCGGTAATCGCCCCGCCGTACCTACCTCCGGTGTTGAGAACATCTGCGAAAGTATTTTTTATGTGCTTTCTTAACCGCTCGTCATCCATAGGAAGCTCCCAAACTCTTTCCCCGGTTCTCCCTGCTATAGATTTAAGCTCTTTTGCAAATTTCTCATCGTTCGTGAAAAGTCCTGCGGTGTACTCTCCGAGGGCTACCATACATGCCCCGGTCAGCGTAGCCATGTCTATAATTCTTGAGGGCTTGAGTTCTGATGCGTAAGACAGAGCGTCCGCGAGGGTAATACGCCCCTCGGCGTCCGTGTTGTCCACCTCAATAGTCTTTCCGTTCTTAGCCCTTATTATGTCATCTGGCCTGTAGGCACTCCCAGAGGGCATGTTCTCCGCCGCACCTATTATGCCGTGAACCTCAACCTTAGGTTTGAGCTGAGCTATAGCCCTCATTATCCCCAAAACCGCACAGGCACCCGATTTGTCCATCTTCATAGTTCTCATAAAATTGCCGGTCTTTATATTTAAGCCTCCGCTGTCAAAGGTCAGTCCCTTACCCACGATGGCTATCCTGTCCTTAGCCTTTCCCTTGGGCTTGTAGGTTATGTGTATGAACCTCGGGGGTGTAGCCGAACCCTTCCCCACGTTCCAGAGGGCGAGCATTCCCATGTCTTGTATTTCCTTCTCGTCGTAAATCTTGCACTCAAGCCCGTACTCTTCGGCGAGCTTTTTTGCTTCTTCCGCAAGGGTTATGGGGTTTATAACGTTCCCCGGTTCGTTCACGAGTCCCCTTGCGTATAGCTGAGCTTCCGCAAGTATTTTCCCTTTTTCCACTTCCTTTTTATCGCCTCCAACGAGGTTTACCCTTTTAACCTCAAACTTGCCCTCACCGTTATCCTTTGAGGTTTTATACTTCTCAAAGCTGTAATTACCGAGTATTAAACCTTCCGTCAGAACCTTTGAAAGCTCCTTCACGCGTCTGTCCTCCGTCAGAAGAACGTCCGCGGAGCTTACCTTGTCTTTTTTAAGTCTTTTGATAAGGTTGGCACCAGCCCTGCGGTATGTATCCTCATTCACAGCAGACCTCTTGCCCAAGCCAACGAGGTAAACTACGTCAACGCCTCCTTCGAGGGTTTGGAGCTTAACTACTTGGGACTCTTTGCCCTTGAAACTCTCAAGCCTTTTAAGTTCATTTATTCTCTTCTTGAGCTTGCTAGGTATTCCCTCGGGCAGTTTATCCCTGCCTTCGGGAAGGAAAATTCCTAAAACCTTGGATTTTATATCTTTAACTACCTTAACGTCCATACTATATACCTCCGTGGTAAGTGTAAAAAATATCCTAACCTAAACCGAGTGGAAACCCTTAGACTTTAATTGTATTCAGCTTCAGCAAATATCATAGATTAACTGCCGAACCTTTACCTCTACGGTATCTCTCACCTTTCTAAACTCACTGAGAATTTCATCTTTATTCCCCTCAACCTTTGCAGGGTCGGGTAGCCCCCAGTGCAGGGTATCTACCCCGGGAATAAACGGGCAGGTCTCAGCAGCGTCCTCGCAAAGAGTGATTACATAATCCAGCTCGCTTAGCGGGATGTCTTCAAGGGACTTAGATTTGTTCCTTGAGATATCTATCCCCTTCTCAGCCATGACCTTGATAGCAAGTGGATGGACGTATCCACAAGGGTTAGAACCTGCGGAATACACCTCTATATCTTTTCCTAATTTTTTTGCGTAATACTTTCCGAACCCTTCTGCCATCTGGCTCCTTGCAGAATTGCCCGTACATATAAAGGCTACTTTCATAAGCTTAATTCTACCCGACCATCAAACCCTCTTAGAACCCGGTTGAGGTTTTATAATATTAGGATTTACGGAGGAAGTTAAATGGCTAAACTCAAAGGGCTTAAGTGCAGGGAATGTGGCAGAGAGTACCCTGTTGAGCCTATACACGTATGTGAGTTCTGCTTCGGACCCCTCGAGGTAGTTTACGATTACAAGGAGATTAAAAAAAACATAAGTAGGGAAAAGATAGAGGGTAGGGAGAAGAGCCTGTGGAGGTACGTGGAGCTTCTACCCGTGGAAAACCCGACCGTAGGACTCACGGCGGGCTTCACACCCCTGAGAAAAGCGGAGAATCTCGGAAAGGTTTTGGGATTGAAGAATTTGTACATAAAGGACGACTCTGTGAACCACCCAACGCTTTCTTTCAAAGACAGGGTTGTCTCCGTAGCAATATCCAAGGCTAAGGAGTTCGGTTTTGATACGGGAGCATGTGCCTCAACCGGGAACTTGGCTAACTCGGTAGCTTCCCATTGCGCTCAAGCGGATATGAACTGCTTTGTCTTCATACCCGCAAACCTTGAGACTCAGAAGATAATAGGAAGCCTTGTATTTAACCCCACAGTTGTAGCTGTAGAGGGCAATTATGACGACGTAAATAGATTATGTTCGGAGATAGCAAACGACTTGGGTTGGGCTTTCGTAAACATAAACATAAGACCCTATTACGCCGAAGGCTCCAAGACCCTTGCCTTTGAAGTTGTTGAACAGCTCGGCTGGAAGGCACCCGACGTTGTTGTAGCTCCCGCAGCTTCCGGCTCGCTGTACACAAAGATATGGAAAGGACTTAAAGAGCTTAAAGAAGTGGGATTGATTGATACTGTGAACACCCGTATGTTAGGGGCGCAGGCTCTCGGATGCTCCCCGATTGCCCAGGCTTGGAAGGAAGGGAGGGACTTTATAAAGCCCGTTAAACCGGATACGATAGCCAAGTCCATAGCTATAGGAAACCCTGCGGACGGAATATACGCCCTGCAGGTGGCAAAGGAGAGCGGAGGGCTGTGGGAAACCGCTACAGACTCGGAGATAATCGAAGCTATGAAGCTCCTTGCGGAAACGGAGGGCATATTTACGGAAACCGCAGGAGGAACAACCATAGCGGTACTCAAGAAGTACGTTGAGCAGGGTGCTATAAGCCCGGAGGAGACGGTGGTAGCATACATAACAGGGAACGGGTATAAAACCATGGAGGTCTTACAGGGACAACTTCAGGAGCCTGTGAAGATACTTCCTACGTTGAAAGATTTTAAGGAAAAGGTTTTAGCAAAGGTTTAAATTCTCAGGAGGTAGGAATATGGCTGTTACCGTTAGAATACCCACACCTCTGAGGAGGTTAACCAACGGACAAGGAGAGATAGAGGTAGAAGCCGGGACGATAAGAGAGGCGATAGAGAAATTAGAAGAGCAGTATCCGGGTTTTAAAGAGAGGCTCCTTGACGAAAATGGAGAGGTACGCAGGTTCGTAAACCTCTATCTGAACGACGAAGACATAAGGTTTCTTAAAGGAGTTGAAACAGAACTCAAGGACGGAGATACCCTATCAATTGTCCCCGCCATAGCGGGAGGTAAAGGAAATATTCAAGAGCTTTAAGGCTCTGAAGTAGTAAAACTCCTTTGCGTTCTTGAGACTTTCGGAAGATATTTCCTTAACGAGTTGGGAAATTTTTTCTCGCAGTTTGTACTCTATCTCCTTATCTTCGTGAAGTTCACCCTTTCCCTTTAACCACTCGTAATAGCTTACAAAGGCACCCCCTCCGTTCGCAAGTATGTCCGGAATGAGAAATATCCCCTTGTCTCTAAGAATCTTACAAGCCTCGAAGGTAACGGCTAAGTTGGCTCCTTCAACCAAAACTTTAGAAGACAGATGCCCTGCATTCCCTACGTTGATTACACCTTCCCTCGAAGCCAGAACGAGTCCATCAAAGCTGTAGTTTAGAAACTCCCCCGGACTGTTAATGTACTTGCCATACTCAGACAGAGACTTCCTACTCCTCTTGAGATTTACAAGTTCCGAAAGCTCCAGTCCCTTCTCGGAAATCAAACCTGCAGAGGAATCTGCCACACCTACGACCCTGTACCCTAATCTCTGAAGGGTCAGAGCAGTGTTTATACCCACGCTTCCGAAACCGTGTACCGCTACCCTTTCAACGCCAAGGTTAAACCTTTCGTTGAACTCGTGCAGGGAGTAGGCAACCCCGTAGCCGGCAGCTTTACTCCTAAAGGCTATACCTCCCTTGTTTTCAGACTTTCCCACGGAAACAGAGTAAACCCTCCTTCCCACGAGTTTGGAGTACTCGTCCGCTATGGTATCCATAATACTGCTTCCAGCTCCCATGTCAGGTGCTATAACGTCTACATCTTCGCCTATATCCCTCTGAAGTTTGTCTACAAAGCCCCTTACAACATTTTCAAGCGCATTCTTAGACACAGAACGGGAGTCGAGCTTTATACCCCCCTTTGCACCACCGAAGGGTATACCGTAAAGAGCTTGCTTTAAGCTCATTAATACCGCAAGCTCTTTGAATAGCTCTAAAGATACGTCGCTGTGAATTCTGAAACCTCCTTTATAAACTCCCGTAAAGCTCTTGTGATGTACCCTAAAAGCCTCAACCGTTCTGAGCTTACCGGAATCCCAAAAGCTTATAGCCACAGATACGGCCCTATCGGGAACACTCAAGAACTCGTAGAATTCCCCCCACCCGTCTCCTACCTCAGATTCAAGAAGTTCCTTTATATACTCAATAACCCTCATCCTCTAACGATAGGTAGCGCCTTATCCTGTCCAGCAGGTACGCCATATCTTGCTTATTTTCGAAGCTTATCGTCAATCTATCGATACCGGGGAAGTGAATTATGAGCCTACCGTCGTCCTTAACTTCTATGAAGTTGATACTCTTTATGGGAATTATGTAGTAGGACTTTGTGCCAAAGTACTTGATTATCCCGTCCTCTACTATGAAGTCCGCGTCTTCCTGCTTGCCATCTTTATCCGAGGAAAACTCCTCCAGCTCCTTTTGTTTTCTGGCTATTTCCTTAAAAAGATGTATAACCTGTTTCTCAGAAAGTATATTCTTCCTGACAAGGGTTACGAATATATCCTCGTTTTCCGGCTTTCCTTCCAAAATTCGGGGGACATCTTCCTCTCTGATTATCCCCTTCTTTAAAAGCTCCTTTATGATAAATTCGTCGTCCATCCACTACATACCGGGAGGTATACGGAAGGGAACTTCGTGGAGCGGGTTTTCCTCCTCTTGGGGTACTACTGCGTAAACCCCGTAACAGTACTTACCTATCTCAACCACCCTTCCTACCCTCACGCCGGAGTCGTCGAGGATAAGTCCCACCTCCCATTCCGATAGCACCTCTTCGGGGGGAGGTCCTTTATCCCTCTCCTCTTTCTTCCATTCTATTATACCTACAAGCCCGAAGGGCTTTGAAACTCTCTTGATTTCCTCCACAAATCTCCTCGGGTCTTCGAGTTCATGGAAGGTAAACACCATAAGTGTAAAGTCTACAGAGCTATCCGGAAGGGGTATGTGGTTCTCCTCGGATTTGATAAGCTGGACATTCTCAAGTTTATGTTCTTCAACTTTCTTCTCCGCAAGTTTAAGCATCTCCTCCTGGATATCAACTCCGTAGACCTTTCCCTTCTCTCCCACGAGTTTTGAAAGGTAGGGTAGGAAAAATCCCGTGCCAGTTCCCAAGTCCAAGACCGTTAGTCCTTCTCTTATTCCGAACTCTTTAAAGGTCTTCTCGGGATCAAAAAGCTCTAACCTTGAAGGGTCATCGAGTTTATGTGCCTTTTCCGGGTTAAACTTGTGCGCCATCTTCTACCTCCATTATTTCAATTAACAAATCTCCGTAAGGCTTTTCCTGATAAAGCTCAATTTTACCTTCAAAATATAGGTACATAAGAGCCATAAATTGGGGGACAAAGTTTCTTTTGTCAAGAAAGTTTATAAACTCAAGCCTCCTACCAACCTCAAGATTTTTAAAAAATTCCCACAGGTTCTCTAAGACATCTTCAAATCTCGATACGTGTAGTGGGATTTTCCTTCCGCCTCTTTTCTTAGAGTAGCCCTTCTTTCTTCTCCTTACTACCTTTTGTATCTTATCTATGTTCTCGGCTATCTCTTCCTGAATTTCCTGTCCCTCCTCCTCGAACATATCCACAAGCTCTTGGAGTGTGAACCTGTTTTTCCTGTTTATCTTCTTCTCGGGCTTGGGGAACAGAACCTCCACCTTTTTCCTTAGAAGGAATGAGGCGGCGAGGATAGCCCTTGCGGGAACTCTGAGGTCTAAGATTTCCCTTTTCCTGATTTCTTCCATGTACAGATTGGCAAGCTGAACTATGTCAACGTTCCAGGGGTCGAGTTTGCCCTCCCGTATCAGAGGAACTATGAGCGCAAAGGGGTGTTCATCTTCAATCACAAAGCCTTTCATCCCACAACCCCCTTAGCCTCAAGCCAAAGCTCGTCCATCTCTTTCAGGCTCATATTCTCAAGTCGTTTACCAAGCTCTTTTGTTCTTCTTTCTAAGTACTGAAACCTCCTGATAAACCTATCGTTAGCTTTCTGGAGAGCTTCCTCCGCATCGACGTTCAGAAACCTCGCAAGCTCCACCACGGCGGTAAGTATGTCCCCGACCTCGTGTTCTATGTTTTTTACGTCACCTTCCTCTATGGACTCTTTAAGCTCCTGCACCTCTTCCTTGAACTTATCAAAGACCTGCTCTATGTTTTCGAAGTCAAAACCCACAGAAGAGGCTTTGTCCTGAAGCTTCTGAGACCTCCTGAGTGCAGGGAGGTGCTTAGGTATTCCATCGAGTATGCTCTCCCTGTTTTCAAGTTTCTTTTTCTCCCAGTTCCTTAAAACCTCTTGGGGGTCTGCGTCACCGAACACGTGGGGATGTCTATCTATCAGCTTGCGGACGAGCGTATCTATAACCTCCTCAACGGTAAAGGCTCCCCTCTCCTTGGCAATTTGGGAATGAAATACGGGTTGCAACAGTAAGTCTCCTAACTCCTCCTTGAGTTTTCCGTCGTCCCCTTCGTCTATAGCTTCCAGAACCTCGTAAGCTTCCTCTATCAGATACTTTTTGAGGCTCTCGTGCGTTTGCTCCCTGTCCCAAGGACACTTTTTTCTAAGCTCCTCCATAACTCTGAGTAAGTCTTCAAAGGAATACTTTTCCCTCTCCTTCTTATTCATGTTATTTGAAAATTTAATAGTCCTTTCCCACATTTCAAGTTCCCAAGTTTTTAATTAGACTTCACCTGAAGAAGGCGGTTAAAATTCTACTGTGAGGGTTAGCCTGAACCCTTCGCAGGGTATACTCCTATCGTACTTGCTTCTCATAGCCTTCGGAACCCTCTTACTTTACCTACCTATTTCCCACCGCGGTAGCTTAGAGCTTATAGACGCCTTTTTCACTTCCACATCTGCGGTTACAGTTACCGGCTTAACGGTGGTCGATACGGGCAGAGATTTTACGCTCTTCGGTCAGCTGGTAATACTTTTCCTAATACAGATAGGGGGGCTGGGATACATGACCCTCGCTACCTTCTTCCTAATAACACTGGGCAGAAGGATAGGACTTAAGGACAGGATGATTTTATCGGAAGCTTTGAACTATCCGGGACTATACGGGCTCGTAAGGTTTCTGAAAAGGGTGGTTATCTTAGTCATAGCAGTTGAGTTCACGGGCTTTTTACTCCTATTTGCCCATTGGTATAAGGAGTTCTCACCGGAAAAAGCCTTCTGGCTATCTCTTTTTCATTCCGTATCCGCTTTCAACAACGCAGGTTTTTCTCTGTTCCCAAATAACCTCATGGATTACAGAGGAGACCTGTACTTGAACCTCGTAGTTAGCCTATTAATCCTTATAGGTGGCTTGGGCTTTTTCGTAATAAACGAGCTTTTACTTCTCTTGAGGGGGAGCATCAACCGATTATCTACTCACTCAAAGCTCGTTTTATCTATATCAGGGCTGTTAGTGGTTCTCGGAGCTTTGGGGATATTTATTACCGAAGCGTTCCATTACGGCGGGCTTTGGGCTTTAAATCTAAAGGAAAGAGTTATATCCTCTTTTTTCCTGAGTATCTCGAGCAGGACTGCAGGCTTTAACACCGTTGATATACCTTCTCTCTCGGAATCAACACTCTTCCTCTTAATCCTCCTGATGTTTATCGGTGCTTCTCCCGGAGGGACCGGTGGAGGCATCAAAACAACTACCTTTTCCGTTATAGTGCTTGCCGTCTTTTCTTACGTAAAAGGTAGGTCTGAGGTGGTGGTTTTCAAAAGAAAGGTTCCGGATGTTCAGATACACAGGGCTATGGTGATACTATCCCTATCCGCTCTGTACATAGCGTTTATAAACCTACTAATAGACAGGATTGAGGAAAAGGACTTTCTCTCAACTCTATTCGAGGTAATATCCGCCTTCTCCACGGTCGGGCTTTCCGTAGGTAGCATGGGAGGACTGAGCTTCTCCGCTGGGTTCTCAGATTTAAGCAAGGTCTTAATAGCTATCACTATGATTGTGGGCAGAGTAGGAGTCCTGAGCTTTGCCATAGCCCTCATAGGTAGGGAGAGGAAAAGCGGTCTGAAACACGTTGAGGGTAAGATACTGATATGAGGAATAAGCTCTTCGGTGTCATAGGTCTAGGTAGGTTCGGCTCTTCCGTTGCGAAAACCTTGGCTGAATCCGGCGTAGAAGTTATAGCCATAGACAACCGGGAAGAACAGGTGAGGAGGGTAAGCGAGCTGGTCACTCAAGCTTACGTCGTTGATGCCCTTGACGAAAGGGGACTTGAGGAGGCAGGTATATTTAACGCGGACTGCGTGGTAGTAAGCATAGGTTCCAACGTGGAGGCAAGCATACTTACGGTCGTAATACTCATAAGCAGAGGTATCAAGGAGGTTATAGCAAAGGCTATAAATCCCCTTCACGGACAGGTCTTAAAGCGTCTCGGTGTTAAGAGGGTCGTTTACCCAGAAATGGAGATGGGTGTAAAGTTAGCCCGTTCCTTACTCGTAAGCGGTATAGTGGAGGAAATACCCTTCGCCGAGGGCTACAGCATAGTAGAGCTTAAGGTTCCAAGGTGGCTATACGGTAAAACTCTGAAGGAATCGGATTTAAGAAACAAGTTCGGTATAACCGTCCTTGCCGTGAAGAGGGGAAGCGAGGTTATAGTCAACCCGAAAGCTCACGAAAAACTCATCGAAGGAGATACGGTACTTATACTCGGCAGAGAGGAAAAGGTTTTAAAACTCGGTTCTATGGAAGACTAATCCCCGTCTATGCCTCCTACGGTCAACCTCCTCATACTTCTGAAAAACTCTAAGAGCTTCTGTTTGTGGTAATCTTCCTGTTTCTCTATAAACTCTAAGAGTTTTTTTACCTTGGGGTTCTTTATTCTCTGAGCTTCCTTGAGGTAGGTTTCCTTAGAGCGCTCTTCAAAGGCAATACCCTCACTGACGCGCTCAGGCAGAGACACCTCTTTCGGAGGAGATAGGTCTGCGTCAATCTTGGGAGTTCCTCCCAGGCTTCCTATCTCCTCTCCGAGCCAACCCATGTGAACCATGCTCTCTACGGCAAGGTCTAACATTATGTCCTTGTATTCACAGTCCTTTGAGTGGAAGAACTGGTAAAGGTAGTCTATTATTATTCTGTACTCCTCTTGGAGGAGCTTATTTAAAAGCTCAACGGTCTCCGTGTCCACTTCGGTCTCTCTTCCTTCCTCTTCGCGAAGACTCTTGGCTTCCTCTAAAAGCTCTGTAAACTCTTCCCTATGCTGGGTCTCGTCGTTTATCACCCTCTCAAGGAGCTTCTTTACGGAGTCGTCTTTAACGACTTCTAACTGTTGAGAATAGACCTTTATTGCGTGTTCCTCTGCGTTAACGTCGTTTTGAAGCATAGACTCCACGGAATCCCCAATCTGAATTGCCTCCTCTACTCTGCCGAGGCTAACCTCCCCGCCCAGTTTGACTACTTTCTGGGCAAACCACTTTAGGTGCCTCATCTCTTGCCTGACTATAGTCTCTATGTCCTCGGTAAGGGACTTGTTGCCTATTAGAAATATGTGATAAAGGTACTGAACTATGGCAGAATGCTCTAAAGCCACATCGTACAAAAGGAGTTCTACGGTTTCTCTCTTACTCATTCTCATATCTTATACCCCGACACCGCTTTTGTAAAGTAAGAATTTGGGAAACAAACTCACTCGGATATGTGTAAAACTTTAATCAGGGAGGTGTTTTGCCATGGCAGTTTTAATCGTGTTCACACTTATGTTGGTAGGCATCACGCTTTCTCAAGTTGTAAGGGAAGAAATCGTGTTCCTAAACGAAGATGGTAAAAGTTCCATAGTATACAGCTCTACCCGTTCAGGATTTAGCAGTTACAACGTTTGGTTTTTAAGAGATGACATTAAAAAGCCCGAAGACCACCTGAGAGACTACCTTTACGTTTATCCCGAGAGGTACGATTGGAACACGAAAGACGAAAGATACGACATCTTAATGTTCCCGGAGGGGAGTTACGCTTTCCTAAAGTATCAAAAGCTCGCCAACCTTGAGATTAGAGACGATGGTGTATTCGTTTATAGAAACTGGGACGGAAAAACTAAAACTCCGGAGGGACATTACGGATATTGGAACTCGCCCTCTAACTATACGAGATTTGCTTACGTATGGGTTTTTCCAAAAAACTTCGAGATAGTGTCTTACGAAAGCAATAGAAAGGGAAAGTGGGTTATAAGACACAATACTCTCGCGTACTACGGGAGCAACGTGAACGACCTGGTTTTCACCATAAGGTACAAGCCCGTTACGGCGGACATATACGCAAAGCTCAAACAATCAGGAGCAAAGGTAAAGGTCGCAGATGAAGGGGTAAAGGTAGAGCTTCAATCGAGACTCCTTTTCCCCACGGGAAGTAGTGAGCTGTCCGATGAGGGCAAAAAAGTTCTCAGACGGATTGTTAAGTCCTTAGAAGATAGGGAGCTAAAGTTGATAATTGAGGGACATACGGACAACAAGCCCTTACGGGGTAAACTAAAGGAAAAATACGGAAGCAACTGGGGGCTTTCCGCTGCGCGGGCGCTTGCAGTTATAGAGTACATGAGGAGCATAGGAGTTCCGGAAGACAGGTTGGAGCTTAGAGCTTACGGGGATACAAAGCCCATAGCGACAAACGACACAGAGGAAGGAAGAGCCAAAAATAGGAGAATTGAGGTTTTGATACTCAAATGAGCAAAGGGGTCAGGCTCGATAAGTTCCTTTGCGATAGGGGAATCGTACAGTCTCGGGAGAAGGCACAGGCGTTAATCATGGCGGGTCAGGTTATAGTAAACGGTAGGGTAGTTGATAAAGCTGGGTTCAGGGTGAGCGAGGAGGACAAGGTAGAGGTAACGGAGCTTCCCCGCTTCGTCTCAAGGGCAGGGTACAAGCTTGAAGGAGCTATCAAGGAGTTCGGTATAGATGTAGGGGGAAAGCTCTGCTTAGACGTGGGGTCTTCTACAGGCGGTTTTACCGACTGCTTACTTCAGTACGGGGCAGAAAGAGTATACGCGGTGGACGTGGGAAAGGCTCAGATGGACTACAAGCTCAGGCAAGATAAAAGGGTAATACTTTGGGAAGAAACCGACGCCAGAAGTCTCTCGGAGGAGCATATAAAGGAAAAGGTGGATTTAATCACGGTGGACGTTTCCTTTATCTCGGCTACAAAAGTTCTTCCCAACGTGGTTAGATTTCTGAAAGCTAAGGGCGAGCTTTTAATCCTAATAAAACCCCAGTTCGAGCTATGCCCTAAAAAGGTTAGAAAGGGAATAGTCAGGGAAGAGGTGTTTAAGAAGGAAGCCGTCGATAAGGTGGTCTCATTTGTGAAGGAGTTGGGATTTGAGGTAAAGGGGGTTATAAAAGCCTTTCCCAGAGGAGCTAAAGGAAATGAAGAATTTATGTGCTACGCTACTTTAAAATAAGAGTTTACTATGAGTGCCTTTTGGCTCGTGGTTTTCGCTTTTGGCATGTACCTCTTAGGTTACATCTTTTACTCGAGGTACATATCGGAAAAGGTCTTTGGAATAGATGAGAAAAGGGAAACCCCTGCAAGAGAGTTAGAGGACGGTATAGACTACGTTCCCACGAACAAGTGGATACTTCTCGGACACCACTTTACCTCAATAACAGGTGCGGGACCTATAGTTGGACCGGCGATAGCGGTTATATGGGGCTGGCTTCCGGCTCTGCTTTGGGTGGTTCTGGGCGCAGTCTTCATAGGGGCTGTTCACGATTTCGGTGCGCTCTTTACCTCTATCAGGAACAAGGGAAAGTCCATAGGAACAATCTTGGGAGATTATGTGGGTGAGAGGGTAAGAATTTTATTTCTCCTACTGATACTCGCCCTTGCAATACTTGTAAACGCGGTATTTGCCTATGTAATAGCAAAGCTGTTCACAGCCTACCCATCGAGCGTAATCCCGGCATGGGGAGTGATACCCCTCGCTGTGATATTCGGTTATCTGGTTTACAGAAGAAGCGCAAACTTTGTTCTTCTAACCGTCGTTGCCCTCGTAATTCTATACGCCCTAATAGGTGTGGGTAAGTTCGTTCCCGTGGATATAAGTCCGGTAGCTCAGCTTTTTGGAACGTCTCCAATAATGTTGTGGATAGTTCTCCTTTTCGTTTACACCTTCTTCGCCTCATCACTGCCCGTGTGGTTACTCCTGCAACCGAGAGACTTTCTTAATGGCATACAGCTCATAGTTATACTCGCTTCCCTCTACATAGGTGTTCTCGTACTTCAGCCTAACATCGTAGCCCCCGTGCTAAACACTTCCCCTGTTGGCGCACCGCCGATGTTTCCCTTCCTGTTTATCACCATAGCCTGCGGAGCCTTGAGCGGCTTTCATGCCCTTGTGTCCTCGGGAACTACATCTAAACAGCTTGCAAGTGAAAGGGACGCCAGAACGGTGGGATACCTCGGCTTTCTGGGAGAAAGCTCCTTGGCAGTTGCGGTGATAATAGCCTGCGTCGCCGGTATAGCTCTCTTCGATGCAGGAAAGTTTCAGCAGGTATACGCCTCGTGGCCAGAGGCTAAAAAGGGCGCCCTTTTGGCGGTTGTCGAAGGAGGAAGCAACCTTATAACCGCCCTCGGTATATCCAAGGAGTTCGGTATAACGATGATATCAACTATGATAGTTCTCTTCTCAGCCACCACTATGGACACGAGTGTCAGAATTCAAAGGTACATACTCAACGAACTCGGCGCGTCCTACAACCTTAGCTTTTTGAAAAATAAGTGGAGCGCCTCGGCTGTGGCTGTTATAACCTCTATGGCTCTGGTGCTGTCTAAGGAGGGCGGTAAAGGTGGTATGATTTTCTGGCCAGTTTTCGGAGCCGCAAACCAAATTCTCGCCGGGCTTGCTCTTCTCGTCACGATAGTTTATCTCAGAAGTGTAAACAAGCCTACCAAACCCTTTACCATACCCTTGATAGGAGTTCTCGTTATAACCTCAACGGCGATGTTTATAAACCTCCTTAACAACATCCAGAGGGGAGATTACCTTCTTGCTTCTGTAAGCGGTATAATCCTCCTGCTTGAGGTTCTGATAATCTTTGAATCCGTCAAAGCCCTTGCAAGGGGGTCCGTAGAGGCAGGCACATGAAACTTTCGGAATTTCTTGAGGAGATATACAGGCTAAAGTTCGGACAGGGTTTTCTAAAGGAGTCAAAAAACTTAGAAGACGTTTTTATGCTCTTCCTATTCTCCGATTACTTTGGTATTCCCAATCCCATGAAGTTTTACATACTCGAAGCCTATCCCTACATAATAGAAGACTTCCACAAATGGCATAAAAGGGTGGGTTTCGATAACTCTCCCCTCGATTGGATAAAATGCTGTTAAGTTAGTATATTATTAAGGTAAGGAGGTTTATGGAATGCATTTCCCTATGCCATGGCAGTTGATTTTAATACTCCTGATAGTACTTCTGCTGTTCGGAGCTTCCAGATTGCCGGAAATGGGTAAGTCCCTCGGAGCGGGCATAAGGAACTTTAAGAAGGGGCTTTCCGGCGAAGAGGAAGAAGGTAAAGACATCAAAAAGGCGGAGGATAAGTAATGCTTCCAGGAGGAATATCCGTTCCAGAGCTTTTAATAATCTTAGCCATAGTGATGCTTCTCTTTGGTGCTTCTAAACTCCCGGAGACCGGGAAGGCTCTGGGAGCAGGTATAAGGAACTTTAAAAAAGCTCTATCAGGTGATATAGAGGAGGAAGAGGTTAAAGAGGTAAAGGCAAAGGAAGTTAAAGAGGATACGGAAAAGAAAACCGCCGAGAAAGAAAAAGAAAAGGTAGAGACCTAAGCTCTAAAAACCAAGACCACCTCACCCTTGAGGGTTTCCCTCTCCTTTATCTCTTCCATGACCTTCTTTAGTTTTCCCCTTATGTATTCCTCGTGGAGCTTGGTAAGCTCCCGAGCCACGCAAACGTCCACGTTTCCGAAAACCTCGTGAATAAGTATGAGGGTTCTGTAAAGCCTTTTGGGAGATTCGTAAACCACAAACGTGGTATCTTCACAGCTTTTCAATCGCTCAAAATAACCCTTCGTTCCCTTTTTCGGAGGGAAGCCCAAGAATATAAACCTGTCCGTTGGCAGTCCTGAACCTATCAGGGCTGTGGTCATCGCAGTTGCTCCCGGCAGAACCTCTACGCTTATTCCTTCCTCCAAACACCTTCTAACGAGCCTAAATCCAGGGTCGGATATACCGGGCGTACCGGCGTCGGAAACCAGAGCCACGTCCTCGTACTCGAGAAGTCCTATCAGCTTGGGTATCTGGGTATCCTCCTTGGGCTGATAGTAAGATATCAACTTCTTTCCCTCAATCTTGTAATGGTTCAGCAGAATTTTAGTCCGCCTCGTATCTTCACAAGCTATAAACTTTACCTTTTCCAGAACCTCCAAGGCTCTAAGGGTGATGTCCTTTAGATTTCCGATAGGGGTTGGGACAACGTAGAGCTTAGCCATTACTTGTCCGAAAGCAGTTTTCCTCCCTTGCCCCAGTTGTCCCTGTCCACTTCCTCTATTACCACATAAGTCGCAGAGGGAGGTTTATCCGCTACCTCTTCGAGGAGCTTTGTAATTCCCTCTACGAGCCTCTGTTTCTGCTCCTTACTAAGCTTCCCTGCAACTTTGACGTTTACGTAAGGCATGTTTACTATGGTAGCACACCTGAGAATGCATATGGATTAATCACCCTTTTTCTCTTCATTTGAAAACTCTTCAAGCTCAGCCCACCACTTCTTTAAGTAATACCAGACCACGTAAAGCATAAGGAAGATTACAAAAAAGAAGGGAACGATGATTACATCTCTTCCGAAAACGAAAACCATAAGCAGAACCGCACCCACAAAACCAAGGGCGTAAAAGAGGAACATCAAGCCCCTAATTCCGAAGATAAATAGAATTCCGAGCAGAACAATCAGAAACAGAGCTAAGTCCATGGGATAAATATTAGCACTTTATCGGAGCAGCTAACACTTGCCCATAGCCCTTCGGAACATCTTCTTCATCCTCTCGTAGTGTAGTCCCTTCCAGAGAAGCGTATCGCATTCGGGACAGTAGGTAAAGTCGTAGGCACTTGCGTAAACCTTGGGCGGTATCTTGCCTTTAAACTTCTCTTTGCTCACCTTCAAGAGTTTTCCTCCGCATCGGGGACATAGGTTCAGTTTAAGCTCCCTATCAAGCCCGAACTTCTTAACTACCATGCAGAGTTGAAGCTCCCAGTCATGCCTCGGGACTACAAGGTATCTCAGACCCATCTTTCTGAGCGTATTTTCCCACCTCGTAGAGGTAGTTATAAATATCCTATCCTGATTGCCTGCAAGCACCGACACGCTGACAGCTGTATTCAGCACCTTTACATCGTATCCCAAAAACCTGAGCCACTTTGCCAGCTTGGAGAGGTTGTTCTCAAGGAGGAACTTCACCGCACGGCTCTTTCCAGTATCAACAGGTAAACGGGCGCGGAAAATATAAGCGAGTCAAACCTGTCCGTGAAACCCCCGTGTTCTCCCAAGGTATCTGCAAAATCCTTTATACCCACCTGCCGTTTTACAAAGCTCTTGAAGTAGTCCCCTATTGCACCGAACAGCAGGATATTAAATACTGTAAAGAGGCTCAGGAGAAAGCCCCAGCCCGAAAGCATCCAGAAAATCAAGAAGCTCACCACGAAAGCTCCCAGATAACCCTCCAGAGTCTTCTTAGGCGATATTTTTGGAAAAACCGACGTCCTGCCGAACCTCCTGCCGATGTAGTAAGCGGATACATCTATAGCCCAAACGGTAAGTACGAGAAGAAGTATGTACTTAAAGCCGTAGGCTTTGATGTCTATAAGAAAAGCGGGGAACAGCCCTGCGTAAACGAGCGTGAGAAAAGAGAATGAAAACCCCTGCAAGCTCCAGCTTTTATAACCGTAAGCTAAGGATAAAATCCCTACTACAGGGAGAGTTAGGGGCTTCAAGGAGACATAAATCAGTGGGATTAGAAAGGCAAAGTAGGAAACCTCTTTCACCTGCAGGGCAGTTGAGACCTCCTTAGCTATCAGGAAAGACAGAACCGCTATCACGAAAATGAAAGCCTCTACGGGCAGAATTAGGGCAAGGAGCGTTAGTATTCCTACGAAAATACCTACGTTTTCCCTACTCATTCAGTATTCCGCCGAACTTTCTTTCCCTTGAGGAGTAATCCCTCAGGGCGTTAGTAAACTCCTCCTCTCTGAAGTCTGGCCAGAGGGTTTCAGTAAAGTAAAGCTCCGTGTAAGCCAGGTTCCAAAGTAGAAAGTTTGAAATTCTCCTCTCACCCGCGGTTCTTATCAAAAGGTCTGGGTCTGGACAGGAAGCGAGGTCAAGGTAAGCGGAGAAGTCTTCCTCTTTAAGCTTCTTCTTCCCCTCGGTGAGGGCTTTGTTAACAGCCCTAACTATGTCGTCCCTTCCGCCGTAATCAACCGCAAGGTTAAGAACCAGCCTATTAAATTTATCACTCTCCGCCTCTATAGTTTCCATGAGTTTGACCAAGCTTTGCGGAAGTCTATCCCTCCTGCCTATAAACCTTAACCTAACCTCCAGCTCGTAGAGTTCCTCCTTTTTTTCCTTAAGGTATCCCTCAAGTAGCTCAAAGAGGGCGTTAATTTCCTCGCGAGGTCTCTTCCAATTCTCGGTGGAGAAAGCAAAAAGCGTAAGGTACTTTATACCCAGCTCCCTTGAGAGCCTCACCACGCTCTCGGCGGACTTGACCCCTTCGTAATGCCCTGCCACACGCGGTAAGTTGCGAGCCCTAGCCCACCGGCCGTTTCCGTCCATGATAATAGCCACGTGGCTGGGCAGTTTTAAGTCCATCACTCTCCGCGAAGCTCCTTTATCTTAAAGGCTTCTTCAGACATGGGATACTTTTCTACGAGCGCATCGTAGTACCTTTTGGCTTCTTCGTAATTTCCCCTCTCCTCGTAAATCCTTGCGAGCATAAGGTAGGCGCTGGGAGCTTTGTTGCAGTCGGGCAACCTTTTAGCCTCGCACTTCTTTATAAGGCTTTTATAAACCGCCTCCGCCTTCTCCAAGTCTCCGAGTTCGTGGAATATCTTTCCCACCCAGAAGTAAGCGTTGTCGGTGTACTTATTGGGCTTGTAGTTCTTTATAAAGCTCAAAAACCTGTCCCTTGCCTCGTAAAGCCTTTTAAGTGTGTAAAGCTCGTGGGCTTTTCTGTAAGCCTCTTCAAAGTTATGCATGTCCATGGGTTCCGTAGCTACCTGTTCCTGAGAAGTTTCTTTTTTATCAACTACCTCCGCCTTCGGCTTCGGTTTTTCTACAACCTCTTTCTCATGATGTTCCTTATCTCTATCCCTTTCTCCCACCACCTCTAGGACTCCCCCTTCACTCATCTTTTTCAACCTCTCCTGTTCCAGCTTGACATTTTCCATGTCAACCCTTACATCGGATAGTATCTGGGAGAGCTTGTCAATCCTCTCGTTAGTTTTTACCAACTGCTCCTCAAACTTATCCTGCCTGCTCTCTATGTCCGCGAGCCGGCTCTCGAGTTCTCTTATCTTGCTTCTTTCGGGTTCCTCCTGTTGAACCGCACAGGAACTCAACAGTAAAACCACCGAAAGGAGTACCGTTTTCCTCATACTTTTTCTTCCTCCTTGTAGAAAAAGTATTCCCTGTAGGGAATCCTGTGCTTAAAGTAATAGAAATAGTATAGCCTATCCCTCTCCCTATCCTTTACCACTCTGAGCATCAAGCCGTAGTTATCGGTGAGCTGTTCCAAGTATACAAACTCACGATTACTCTTGGAAAAATGCTCAACAACCTCCGGTCTTACCTTCTTACGAACCCTCTCCACAAGTTTGTTAAGCTCAACACTCTTCCTCAACTCTTCTTCGGAGAAGACCTTTCCCTTTATCTTTTCTATGAACCTTTCATGTATCAACTTTCCTCCCTTTCCTCTTTTCCAAGAGTCTTTAGTTTAAGTTAGTTTTTGAAATATACTATTTCAAGCTTACCACAGGAGCTTAATTTAATGTAGTTCGGAGGTTTGGCGTGGAGAGGTTTCTAATTATAGCCGGTCCCTGCGTTATAGAGAGCGAGGAGCTTCTACTTGAGGTGGGAGAAAAGCTGAATGAGCTTTCCAAGGTGTTTAAAAACTTTGATTTCGTCTTTAAGTCCTCATTTGATAAGGCTAACCGTTCCTCTATAAACTCCTTCAGGGGCAGGGGTCTTGAGCCGGGTTTGAACGCACTTAAAAAGGTAAAGGAGAAGTTCAGACTTAAGATAACGACGGACATACACGAGAGCTATCAAGCCGAGCCCGTTGCAGAGGTCGTTGATATTATCCAGATACCCGCATTCCTGTGTAGGCAGACAGACCTCCTGCTTGCGGCGGCGAAGACCGGCAGGACGGTAAACGTTAAAAAAGGACAGTTCTTGGCTCCGTGGGACGCAAAGAACGTGGTTGATAAACTCATTGCCGGGGGGGCGGAGGACATATACATCACCGAAAGGGGAGTCTCCTTCGGGTACAACAACTTAGTTGTGGACTTCAGGAGCTTGGTGGTGATGTCAAGGTTCACGAAGGTAATATACGATGCCACCCACAGCGTTCAGCTACCCGGAGGCAAGGGAACAAGTTCAGGAGGACAGAGGGAGTTCGTGTTTCCTCTTCTCAGGGCGGCTCTCTCCGTAGGTTGTGACGGCGTGTTCATGGAAACCCACCCGAACCCGGACAAAGCCCTTTCGGACGCACCCAACCAGATTCCGCTTTCGGACTTGGAGTTTATCCTTGAAGCGGTAGAGGAGTTCAGAGAGCTGGGGGAGAAGTACAGAAGG
>WFYI01000013.1 GCA_015490155.1 Aquificaceae bacterium
CTCCTTAAAGGTATAGAGAGGTACGACCAGACGGAGGAGGACATAAGGGAGAGGCTCAACTTCTGGGTGCTTACCTCCCACGTTGTAAGCGTAGCCATGTACAAGCCGGAGGAAAACAGATTGCTCGTGATTTACCTCTCCTCGGAGGATAAAAGCTCAAAGGAAGATTTTAACGGCATAGAGCTTTATAAAAAGAGCTTTGGGATAAGCAACGGCATAGAAGAGGCGGAGAGGGAGCTTCTTAGATTTTTCTGGGAAAAAGTAAAAAACAAAAATGATACAAAGTACAGACTTGTATCCTTTAACGGGAGGGGATTTGACGGCTTCTTCCTAATGCTCAGGTCTGTGGTTCTTGACGTAGAGGCAACGAGGAACCTCATGGGCGGTAGCAGGTATTATTACAACGAGCATATAGACCTGCTTGAGCTTCTGACCATGCACGGGATAGGTAGGAGGTACAGCCTTGACTTCGTTTGCAGGAGGTTCGGAATTGAAAGCCCCAAGGCAGATGAAATGGATGGCTCAAAGGTAAAGGAAATGTTTGAAAGGGGAGAGTACGACAGAATAGCCGAGTACAACGTGAGCGATGTCCTCGCAACCTACGAGGTGTTTGAGAGGTTCAGAAGAACGCTCGGAAAGGCGCTGGGGATATGATTTTAAGGTTTTACCACAAACCTCACGGTGAACTTTCCCTGTCCCGTGTTGTCTTCGGCGCTCAGACTCGTGATACTTCCCAAGCTCTCTAACTTGAAAACCAAGTCCGCAACCTTTGATGCGTGAACCTCAGCCAGAACCACCTCTATACCCGAAGGGGTTTCGCTTATGGACTTTGCCTCCAAGCCGAGGGACTGAAGAAGGTTCTTAACAGTGTTTTCGCTTGCCTTGGCTCCTGGCCTGCCCGCGTTGTTTAGCATGAACATGAACTCCTTGTGCCTTGAGTACTCCCTGTTTAAGACCTCTCTTAAAGCAGAGTAATCAGAATACAGAAGCACGAAGTACACAGCACTGAGCAGAAGAGCAAAACCGTAAAGGACTTCCCTTCTTAAAAGCCTAATCATATCTCTAAACTAAACTCTAAACTCCCTTCAGGAGTTTTCTTTAACTCCTTAACCGGCAGGCTGTCCACAACCTCTTTTTTACCTTCTCCCTTTACCCTGAGCTTATCGCCGTCGTAGTCTATGCCGTATATCTTTACCTCCTTGCCCTCCAACAGCTCGGCGAGTCTACCCAATTTCTCCGTCAGAGCGTAATCGTTATCTCCACTCTTGTACATGCTCCTCACTTGGTCAAATACCGCCACCGCAGGTTTGTCGGGAAATACCCTCTTAAACTCCTCCGCCTGAACCTTTCTGAAGGAACTCCTCAAGTCCTCCTTGAGCTTCCCTATGTAAAGCTCCGCTCCAACGAAAAGAAGTAAAGACACTAAAACCCCCATGCCGAAACGCCTGAACGTTGCAGGGCTAACCTCTTCCTCCCTGAAGGTAGGAGTGTTCATCGGAATTGCGTAGGTAAGCGACGCACCGAAAGCGGAGGCTAATTCAGGCTCACACATCTCACACCTGTGGACTTTCCCAAAGAAGGACTCTATACCCTTCAACCTACTCCCACCACCGCTGAGAAAGACCGTCCTGTCTTTAAGTTTAATACCCGAGGAGTTGAGAATATCCCTAAGGGACTCCTCCGCTTCCTTTAGCTCTATGCCTTTCTCAATCTTTAACCTCTCCGCCTCGGTCTCGGGGATACCCCTCGCTTCCGCAAGCCTGTGGTTTATGTAATCTCCACCCTTCAAAACAACCCTGTAAGTCTTGAGCTGTCCCCCCTCCAGCTCAATAAAACTCGTTTTTCTCCTGCCGAAATCTATTATCAGAATGCTCTCGTGTCCGTGGGCAATTGCAGTTCTTGAGAGGGAAAACTGCTCCGCGTCCAGGGAGTAAGCGTCTCCGGGCTTTTCAAAGTCCCTGTATATCACCAGGGTGTAATTTCCGCTCTTATCAACGGAAACGTCCCAATTTACTGAACCGAACTTCTCCTCAATTTCCAAAGAAAGAGACCTGCGTAGCGTGAACCTGTCCCTTATAGGCGAGCTGTCCCTTTTTATCAACACCTTGTCGGAGGGAATAACGTAAATCTTCCTGCCGGATTTCTCGGTGGCTTTCCAACGCTTTCTAAAAGGCTCGTAATCTATGCTGTAAGTCTTGTTCCCGTCAACCCCTGTAAATATCACAATATAATTTTATCACCATGGAGCTTAATCTAAATGCAGGTGAACTAAAAGAGCTTTTTAAAGAGTACAGCGTAGTTCCCCTTTACACCGAGATACTCGCTGACGTGGAGACACCCCTGTCGGTGTTCCTGAAGTGCGAAGAGAAGGACACCTTTAACATACTCTTGGAGAGCGCGGAGGGAGGTGAGAAGTGGGGCAGGTACTCCTTCATAATCACAGGCTCTTCCCTGTACATAAGAAGCAAAGGCAGGTACGGAGAGATTTACGAAAGGGGGCGCGCCCGTTTTTTTGAGACCTCGGACATACTCTCCAAGCTCAGGGAGATATTTAAGGGCTTCAAACCCTTTCCAGACCCGAATCTTCCCCGCTTCTGGGGAGGGCTTGTAGGCTACGTTTCTTACGATACCGTTAAGTTTTACGAACCCGTACCCGATGAGAACCCAGACCCTTTAGGAACTTACGACCTCTACATGGTTCTAACCGACAGAGTGGTTATATACGACAACCTTACGGGAAAAATCAAAATCGTAGTTCCCGTTTTCTCCGAAAGGGGGGCAGAGACGGAGTACGAAAGGGCTAAAAGGTGTATAGATACCACCGTTGAAAAGCTCAGGGGTTCTGCGGTTGAACACATAGACGTAAGTGAGAAAGAGACAGATATATCCTCGTGGAGATCCAACTTCTCAAAGGAGGATTTTGAAGAGGCTGTCAAGAAAGCCAAGAACTACATACAGCAGGGAGACATAATTCAGGTGGTTCTTTCCCAGAGATTCAGCAAGGAGTTTCTGGGAGACCCAAAGAAGGTTTACAGGGTTTTGAGGTTTACAAACCCGTCTCCTTACATGTACTACATAGACCTCGGGGAGCTGAAGGTCATAGGCTCATCGCCGGAGATACTCGTTCGCGTGGAGGATAACCTAATAGAGACGAGACCGATTGCCGGAACACGAAGAAGGGGAAAAACCGAGGAGGAGGACAAAAGGCTTGAGGAGGAACTACTCGGTGACGAGAAGGAGAGGGCTGAACACCTAATGCTCGTTGACCTTGCAAGGAACGACATAGGGAGGGTCTCAAAGGTGGGGAGCGTAAAGGTAAAGGACTTCATGCGAGTGGAGAGGTTCTCCCACGTTATGCACATAGTATCGGACGTTGTGGGGGAGTTAGAAGAGGGATATGATGCCATAGACGTTCTTAAGGCTTGCTTTCCCGCGGGAACAGTATCGGGCGCACCCAAGGTAAGGGCTATGCAGATAATAGAGGAGCTTGAAACGGAAAAAAGGGGCATATACGCCGGTTCTGTAGGCTACAT
>WFYI01000014.1 GCA_015490155.1 Aquificaceae bacterium
AAAGAAGACAGAGAAACAGGTGGTATAAAAAGCCAAACTTCTCCATATACGACAGCATGGAGCAGTATCCTTACGTCTATTCGGCATTAAGGGTTTACACCCAAGAGACCCTTCAGATAAACCCTGATACGGGAAAGCCCTACGAAAAGAGGGTCATCTCCGGAGGTGGTAAGGCTCAAGGGCTAATAGAGGAGTTGGAGGATATCTTTCTCAGGTGGTATCAAAACTTTTTGATTCACAATACCTATAAATATGGAGAGGTGGCGGTAGTTTTTGGGGAGGGCGACAGGGAGATACTTGTTATCCCTCCGACCCACTACGATTACGACCCGGAAGAGAAAAAGATTTCCATAAAAGCTGGTGTAGGCATATACGCTAAAAGCGATGAGATACCAGAGGACAAGTTTGTAAGGTTTGCCCTCTTTACAGATATGTCCGACTATCCTTACGGTACGTCCATACTAAAGCCGGTAGTGAGGCTATGGAAAAGGTTGAAGATGTTAGAGGACGCCATTACCGTTTACAGGCTCTCAAGGGCAACTCAGAGATACATATTTAGGGTTTACACAGGAGACCTGCCACCAGAGGAGGCAAGGAGATACGTTCTCCAGATAAGGGATGAGATCAAGAAGAATAAAGTAATAGACCCAAGGACAGGGGACTTATCGGTAGAGGCTAACTTTTGGGATATAAACGATGACCTTTGGATACCGGTTGGGTCGGACGGCAGGGACGTTCAGGTGGACATACTACAAGGCAATCCCAATATAGCGGATATAGGAGACATAGAGTATTTCCTTTCTCAGTTCTTTGGAGCTTTGAATATCCCCAAAGCTTATATGGGAAACGAGTATGACGTCAACAGGGCAACCTTAGTTATGCAGGATGTGAGATTCGGGAGGGTCATAAGGAGTCTTCAGCCTTACTTTGCGAGAGCTTTAGAGGAGTTATTTGAAAAATACATTAAGGCAAGCGGAGTGGAGGCAACTGTAGAGGTCAAGTTTTACTTCCCGAACATAGAAGATATGACGAGAATTGAGTACCTGAGCGAAAAGGCAAACCTCCTCACTATACTCTCTCAAATGGAGCTTCCGGACGGCAAGTATCTGGTGCCTCCGGAGGAGATAAGGGCTATGTGGAAAGGTGAGAAGGCAAAGAGAGAAAGAGATGATAGCGGGACATGACAGGTGGCTCTTTGAGAGCGTATTTGATTTCTGCGAATTTGACGAAAAGATCCTCCTCGAAGCCAAAGCGATAGGCTACCACAACCACCTTGACAGCTCAGACAGAAAATACGTATCCCTCCTTACCGCTTTGAAGCTGGGAGACACTCTAAAAAAGCTCAAAAGGAGGGAGGGTAAAAAGTATAGATACAAGTTCAAGAAGCTAAAAGCGGATATGGAGAAGGAGGGGTGGAAGTATATATCTGCACTGATGGACGGGCAGATAAGCGAGACAGAAGCATACTCTAAGCTAAGGGAGATGTTCAAGAAATACTACAAAGAAGCTTTTGAATTAGGGTATCAGTCTTCAGGAGTGGCAGACTACGTGGACTTAGAAGACAAAGACTACAAGTGGGTAGATTCAGCCCTAAAGCAAGAGCTTAAGTATCTGAGAAAGTTCTTAGAGGACATAAGCTCGGAAGCAGGCAGGATGGCATATTTAAAGAGGTGGCAGATGTACGTAAACACCCTTGACCACATTTTCTGGGCTGGGAAGGTTAGCGTTATACCTGCAGGATTCGTAATAGACTGGGTCGTGGACAGCAGGGCGGAGAGGTGCGACAGCTGCAAGTTTTTAAAAATGCACTCTCCTTACACCATAGAGACTCTCCCGACAACGCCCAGAGCTGGCATGACTATATGTCTTTCTAACTGCAAGTGCAGGCTTAGAGTGAGGCAACCTAAGAGCCTTCAGGAGTATAAGATTGCAAAGAGCAGAAACAAGAGGTCTATCCTTACAAAGCTTCAGCACATAAAGAGAGGTAGGTGATGGAGGAGCTAAAGGTAGAATACTTGAGGCTTGAAGAAATAATACCCTATGTAAACAACCCAAAGACGCACCCGGAGCGACAGATACAGGCTCTTATGTCTTCACTAAAGCAGTTCGGCTACGTTGCACCCATCATAGTGGACAAAGACAGCACAATCATAGCTGGGCATGGAAGGTATGAAGCCTTAAGAAGGCTCGGATACGAAAAGGTTCCCGTAATAAGGGCGGACAGGCTAACTCCAGAGCAAGCAAGGGCTTACAGGATAGCAGACAACAGGATAGCTGAGTTGGGTAAGTGGGACGAGGAGCTCTTGGCGGTAGAGCTTGAAACCTTGAAAGATACCGATACGGAGACAGGATTTACAGAGAAGGAAATAGAAAAGCTCCTTGCTTGGGTTGAGGAGTTTGAGAATAAGGAAGAGGCCAAAGAGGAGGAGGTGGAGACTCAAAACATAACCCAGCCAGGAGACATCTGGGAATTACGAGGGCATAGGCTAATATGCGGAGACTCCACACAGAGGGAAACTTACGAAAGGCTGTTAGGAGACGAAAAGGTGAACCTCGTTTTTACCTCTCCGCCTTACGCAGAGCAAAGAAAGGAAGAATACGGAGGCATACCACCAGAGGAATACCCGGAGTGGTTCTGTGGGTTTGCGGAACGCGTAAAGGAAATACTTGACCCGCAAGGCTCGTTCTTCGTAAACATAAAGGAGCACGTGGAGGACGGAGAGAGGTCTCTTTACTTCTTTGAGACGATACAGAAACTAAGGCAGAGAGGTTGGAGATACATAGACAGGCTTATATGGCACAAGAGGGGAGGATTACCCGGACAGATGGGTAATAGGCTAAAGGACAGCTTTGAGGACGTTCACTGGCTTGCCCTGTCTTCAGACGTGGATTTGGTTATAAGGGAGCTCGGGGAAGAAGCTATTAAGAATATAGAGAAGGACGCCTATGAGGGTATAGTGTTTACAGACAGCTATACGGAGATTTACCACTTTGCCCTTGAGAAGAAGATAAAGTGGAGGCCCAGAGCTGTGGGAAAGGTCGGAAAGTCTTTTGCCGGGAGAACCAACAATAACAAGAGTGCCAACAAGAATGTATCTACGCCCTCAATAAAACAGGAGAGGAGGGGTGTGGTCTTGCCTTCTAACGTCCTTCAGCTTAGGGTAAATCAAGAAAGGTGGGGACACCCTGCCATGTTTCCAGTGGAATTGCCCGCCTTTTTCATAAGGCTGACCACGGAGAAGGGCGACATAGTTATGGATATATTCAACGGGGCAGGGACTACGCTCATCGCAAGTGAACAGCTCGGTAGGATATACAGAGGCATAGAGCTTATGCCTGAGTATGTGGATATTACCGTCAGGAGGTACATAAAGTTTAAGGGTAGCTCGGAGGGTACTTATCTGATAAGAAACGGGGAAAGAATACCCTACAGTGAAGCGAAAACGTTTTCGTAGGCTTGATTTATTTTATAACTAATAGTATGTTATATATAGGAGGTTAGCAATGGAAAAAGTTGCCGCCATCGTTGAGACCTTTTTAAAGGATGGGAAGATAGACAAGCAGAGAATAGAAAGCGTTTTAGAAGAGGGTGTATCCGCTGAGGAGCTTATAAGGAGAGTAGAGAAAGCTTTAGAGGACATTGCAGAGGTTAGGTGCCCAGAATGCGATAAGTTAGAGAGCGATTTGAAAGACGCCCTTGAGTTTCTAAAGAAAGGGGATTACAGCGAGGATGACCTTAAGGAGGTTGAGGATTGGCTTGAGGAAGTGGAGGAGATGATAGAGAAGTCCAAAGAGGGACAGGGAGACCAATAACTAAGGAGGTTGTGTTATGGCAATTCTTGTAGAGGCAAAGAAAATGGGCAGAGGCTCTAAAGGTTCTAAGACAACCAAAAAGGGTAGCAAAGCTAAGAAGAGCAGGAAGCCTTTTGCGAATGCCAAGGGGCCGAGAACAAGGTTCAAGAGGATTAGGCCTTACAAGCCGAGAAAGAGAACGGGAAAGACCCCCGCTAAAAAGAGGGAGTATGCGAGAAAGTATTATCGGAAGTTCAAGAATAGGATAAAGCAGTATAAGAAGTCCTACCTCAACTGGATGAAGAAGAAGATGCCTCAGGTAATAAGGAAGTGGAGGGGGAAAACGGCAAGCTCCGGAGGGACAAAGGGTCGTTCCAAGAGAGCTAAGTCCACTACGAAGATTGCTAAGAGAGCTAAGAGAGCTAAGAGAGCCAAGAAATAAGGAGGCAGGGCATGTCAACAAAAGCGCTTAAACAGCAAGTTCTTATAGAAGCGGTTGAGTCTCAGCCTGTTCTTCTTGAAAAAGAGGAAGGGCAGGAGAGGAGGCGATTCAAAGCCACATTTCAAAGGGCGGACGTGGTAAACGAGAACGGAAGGATATACCCCAAAGCGGTTCTTGAGAAAGCGATAGAGGAGTTCAAGAGTCTTGTGGAGGAAGGAAGAGCCGTTGGCACCCTTGAACACCCAGAGGACGGCAAGACTAAGGTCTCAGATATATCTCACAAGATAGTTGACATCTATATGGAGGAAGATGGAACGGTTGTAGGCGTAGCCGAGTGCCTTAACACCACAGCAGGCAAAGAACTTCAGGCTCTCCTTGAGGCAGGCGTAAAGGTGGGCATATCCTCCAGAGGTGTGGGCTCGGTCAAGGTGGTGGAAAAGGATGGCAGGAAAGTGGAGGAAGTTCAAGAGGACTTCAGGCTGGAAGCCTTTGATGTGGTTTACTCCCCTTCAACTCCTGGAGCATTCATAAACGAGGGCAAAGAGAACGATGACAGGTACGTGTTGATAGAAAGGGAAAAGCTGTATGACCTTGCGCATAAGCTGATTAAGGAGACGGCGAGGATAGAAAGGGAGAAGGCTGAGAGAAGGATACAGGGGCTAAAAGAGGAATACGAGGAGAGCATAGACTACAAGCACTCTGTGGCTATTCAGGCTATAGCTAAGATAGTAGCTCCTTTAATATCAGAGGAAGCCCAAGGCTTCCTAAAAGAGTCCGAGGAGCTTAAAGAAAAGGAGAAGGCATACCTCCAGAGGATAGAGGAGCTTGAGCTTGAGATATACAGGAGGGAGGTTGCGGAGAGGTACGCCGTGCCTTTAGAACAGCTTGCCGAAGCTAAGAGTAAAGGAGAGATAGACAGACTGATTGAGGAATATAAGGTGAGGAGGAAGAGGAAAGAACCTGTGAGAGGGTTTAGTAAGGACAAGGGAGATAATCCTTGGACAGGCAAACTTTCAAGCATATTTATAGGAGGTTCAAAGCATGGGGCTTGAGACATTACTTAGGGAAAGAAATCTATACGATGGAAGCATTCAAGCAAGGTTGGAGTTTGGAAGAAGAGTTATAAACGAAATGCTCTACCTTGCAGAAGGGATGGCTGAGGCTTACCCTGCGTTTAAAGGGGTTTTAAGCGACCCTTACAAGGCGGGTATAGCAGGAGTGATATTGGCGAATAACGTAGAGAAGGTATCTGAAGTTACCAAACTTCCTCCTTCCGTGATTCAGGAGGCTGTTCAGTCTGGAGAGGGCGTTATATCCTACATGAGAAAGAGGTTGTATGAGTCCGCAGGACTGCTGAAGGAGGCAACGACCACCTCGGACATAGGGGACTGGGACGCTCTTTACATGGGAGTTACCGCATTTCTGTTCCCCTCTCTCGTGGCATCCAACTTCGTGTCTATCCAGCCTCTTACAGCTCCCACAGGGGTAATCTTCTATAAGACCTATCAGACTGATGAGGCGACTCCTAAGGTTCTTGATAAAAACACTATAGCGAACCAACCCGGGTCATCCTTTGCCTCCGAGACGATAGGCACGGGAGACGGCACAACTACGAATTTCAGCGCTACCCTGTCAAATACGCCCATAATTCCCGGTACTCTATCGGTTATAGCAGGCTCTGTAATTCTTGACGACAAAGGAGATGGAACCTTAGAAGGTGCCGGCTCTGGAACGATAAACTATGAGACCGGACAGGTTTCCGTTACCTTCAGCAATGCACCTGCCAGTGGAACCGCTATAAATGCCGAGTATTACAGCTCCCAGGAAAACAAGCTCGGAGCTAAGGTAAAGATATCCTTGGAGAAGGACGTTATATCTGCGGTTTCCAGAAAGCTATCTTATGAGTGGACGACCGAAGCGGCGCAGGACATGATGGCTTACCATGGAATAGCCATAGAGGACGATGTGGCAAACACCTTCGTGAACGTGGTTGCAGGGGAGATAGACAGGGAGATAATTAGGCAGATAAGGTTAAGGGCTATAGCTCAAGGTGTGATAGACGCTACTTGGAGCCAAACCCCGGCTTCCGGAGTATCTTACAACGACCATAAGACAGGGCTTCTGTCAGAGATGAGAAAGGTCTATGCGAAGATAGTGGACAATCTCGGCACCTATATGGACGGAGCGACTCCCTTTGCGGTGTGTGGTGTTGACGCTTGGTCAATAGTTCAGGACATAGCTACCTTTTCTCAAAACCCCGATATCTTTGCGGGCAAGGGGAGCTCAGGACAGCTCGGCGAGTTTGCGGTTTACTACTCACCTTTCATGCCTGCCAGTGAGATGATAGTGGGTATTTATCATCCTGACCTAACGCTAACAGGATTTGTGTACGCTCCTTACAGGATAGAAATATCCCCTCCCGTGAACTCTGTAACCACGGATGGCTCTACCGTAGAGATAGACCCTCACAAGTTTAAGAAGGGGGTGCTATCAAGGGACGGCTTTAAGGTCGTAAGACCTCAAATGTACGCAAGGATAACCATTACGCCCTAAATAAGGAGGTAGGAGATGCAAAAGGTTAAGGTGAAGAACCTTTCCGAGCAGATACTCGTGTATTACGAAGGAGGGGTAAGGAAGCAGATAATGCCCGGTGAGGAGGCAACCGTGCCTGTAAGTCTTCTAAAAGTTTTCAGCGGGAAAATCGTAAAGGTTGCTGGAGATAAGAAGAAGTAATGACGACAGACGAAGCCAGAGATTTTATCAAGGCTTCCTTAGGAGGTGAGGTAGCTCTCGCTCAGGGGGAGACGACCCCCTTCGGGGTTCAGGTAGAGCTGAACCAAGCTCATATAGATACTGCTCTTAGGGCCGGTCTTAACTGGCTTTCTGTTTACGCTCCGAGAAAAGGGGCGGTGGAAATAATTACCACTCCAAGGGTGGGCAGATACGACTTGTCCGCCCTCCCTACAGGGGCGGAAGTTGTAGATGTTAGGATTAGCGGGAGTGAAGGGCTCCCTATTTCACTTGATCTGTGGTCTGTAGAAGCAATTCGCTCTGGGACTACGTGGGACGTGATGGACTTGGCATACCTTCTTAATTACACGGGGACAATTAAGAAGATTTTTGGCTCTGGGTTCACATGGGAATACAGGGCGCCCTTTCTCTACATATTCCCGGAGCCGGACAGAGATTACGTGTTGAGTATAACCTACGTTATCCCTTATGCAGCTGTGGAAGATATCCCCTTTAAATATCTTGACGCATTCCTTTCCTTTGCGAAGGGGGAAGCTAAAGAGATCCTCGGCAGGATAAGAGGTAAGTATTCAGGTGTTCCCGCTCCGGAAGGACAGATGGAGCTTGACGGCGATGCTTTACTCCAAGAAGGCAGAGAAGACAAGGAGAGGGCAAGAGAGGCGCTTTTGAGGCTCATGCCTTCTTCAGGTTTTATTGTGGGGTGAAGACATGAACTATGCAACTGCGATTTATCCAGACTATGCAGAAGTAAGCGATACCCTTCTTGCAGGAGAGACAAAAACCATTTCTGTCCCGTTGTCGGGACAGGTTGATGGTATAGGGAGCGTTCAGGTTTCGGGAACTGCGGTAGAGGTTCAGGCGATAGAGGTTTACTACCAGGGACAGCTTAAAGGCAGGTTTTACCCCTCGCTTTCTGAGGGCATAGGTGACTATACGGCAGGAGCTAATATCTCTTACGTAGACGAGGTTCGTATAGTTGTGGCTAATACGGATACTGTAAATAGCACCACTGTGGGATGTGTAGTTAAGTATGTAAGAAGGGAGCTGGTCTGATATGGAGTATGAAGCCTACGTGGCAAGAGTATTAGGGGAATACCGCAAGCTTGTGGAAGGCGATGGTGAGAGTTGCGCTAAGAAGTATGCGGTTTTAGACGGGGGTGGTAAGGTTATACACTTTAAGGGTCCCCCAGGCAAAGGAGTAAGGTTCAAAAACTGTGTTAAGTACTTCATGGATTGTAAGGGGCTTACCAAGGAGAAGGCGCAGAAGATGTGTGCCGAGATAGCTCGCAGGAAGTGTCAGGCGGGCAAAAGGTGGGCTTGCGGAAAGACAAAGTAAAGGAGGAGAAAGATGAGAGTAAAGATAGGAGTTGTTGACGAGGTTGGAATACTCAAGGTAAAGACGAGCAAAGAACAGATAAAGAAGGTGGGCGAGGAGGAGTTCAAGAGGAGGATGGGACAAGCTCTACAGGTTCTTCTTGCGGAAATTGAAGAAGCCCTCGGGGATAGTAGCACATCTTACATAGACAAAACCGTCAATTCTTCAAGAAGAAGACAGTTGGCAGATTGATATGTTTGGAGAAGATTACCAAAACCTTGTCGGCTCGTTCATTCAAGAGATGTTTGATATGTATATGCCGGCGGTTAGTGTATATACAAAAACCGTGTCGGCGTCTAACGTATTTGACGAGCCTGTGTCTGTCGCCGAGAGCTTAAGGCAGATAAAGGCGTTTTACAGGCTGGAGCCTTCCGGGAAGCTGCTTGATAAGTTTGGTATTGTGGAAGAGACAGACCTACTGCTCGTATCAAAGGAGCGGATAGATGTAGGGGAAGAAGCAGAAATAAGCGGAATTAGGTACGAAATTACGAGCGTGAAAGAAGTGGGGTGGTTTGCCAATATAGGGCAGAGCTACCTTTATGCCGCAACCGGGAAGAGGCTCAAGTATGATTAGGGCAAAGGTAATTAAAAAGGAATTTACTCCAAGCATAAAAGAGAGAATCAGAGGATTTGATAAGTTCGTGGCTCAGAAGATGGCGGAGGAAGTCAGAAGCATTATCAAAAAGCAGAAAGAGGCGTGGCCTCCCTTAAACCCTTACTACAAAAAGAGAAAAGTTAAAGCAGGCTACGACCCGAGAATGCTCATAGCTACCGGGCAGTATTTGTCTTCCATAACGGTTTACAGGTCTAATAATGCATGGGTTGTGGGGACAAAACCCTTTAGGCAGCACATGGGAAGCAAGCTGAACAAGGGGAAGATGGTTCCTATGAGCAAGCTTGCTTTGTGGTTTGAGTACGGCACTTCTAAAATGCCGGCGAGACCGCACTTTAGGCCCGCATTTTACAGGACGAAGCAGAGGGTAAAGGAATTGTTCAAGGAGTACACAAGTGGCAGAGCTAAAAATTGAGAGCGTCTTAGAGTCTTTTAGGCTGTGGCTTGAAGGCATTACAGGGATGGGCGTGGTGTACGCACCTCCCCATAGAGCCTTGGGCAGGGTCGGGACTAACAAAAACCCTGCCGTTTCATTTTTTATCGTAGAGGTACAAACGAAAGGAATTGCAAGGCATCCTACGGGATATACGGACACTAACAAGACCGACGTGGTGGTGAGGACTTACCTACTTGTGGACATGCTGATACAGGTTGATATAGCCTCTTCTTCTTATTCAACCGTGTATGCCCTTGAGGAGCAGATAAAGAGGAGTATGCAGGTACCCGTCAGTAGTGTGGACAGTATCGGGGGCATACTTTGGTCGTTTATTGAGGCAGGAGGAGAGGTTTTACCTGTTTACCTTGAAGCATCTCAGGAGCTTTCTGAGGAGGAACCCGGAGAGGAGCTGAGGATAGCGAGAAAGTCTTTGACCTTTAAGGTTGAGGGGGCAACCTTTACCGAGGACACGGTCAAGTCAATCCTAAATGTGGACTATACTATTGGCGTAAATGTATAACTAATTATATGTTATATATAGTAGGAGGTATAACATGACTCAGAAATTAGTAATAAACGAGGAAGGGATAACTAAAACTGTATTTGTAGCCGAAAAGAAAAAGGGCAAGGTGGCGTACCCATATCAGACGATACTTCCTCCTTTTGGTCAGGTGATTGTAGAAGTAAAGGAAGGGCAGGAGATACTCTGCTCTGGTTGCAGGATTGAGGACGTGAAGAAAGGGCGAAAGGAGAAGAAAGAAAAATAAGGAGGTTAAAGCGATATGGCGATAATTGAAACTGTAAGTTACAGCCCCGGTGTAAAGGTTAGAGAGATTGATAAAAGCGCCTATGCGTTGTTCTTTGCACCTTCCACCGCAGGTGTAGTGGGAACTTCCTATCAGGGTAGAACGGACAAGCCCGTGTTTATCAGCACGATAACAGACCTGATAAGTCTTTTTGGGATACCAAGAGCTCAGGATTACGGGCTTTGGGCTTGTGTGTATGCGCTGCAGTCAGGTATGCCAGTGATATTCAAGAGGATTGTTGCTTCCGATGCCGCTCCGGCGAGCGTTACGATACCGGATTCCGCAGGTACAGGAACGGCTTTTGTGATAACCGCGAAAGGAGAAGGGGCATGGGGTAATGATATATCCGTAGAGATAGCGGGGATAGACAGTACCAGCTATAAGATGACAGTCAAGTATAAGCAGGCAGTAGTACATCACTTTGATTACGTCTCTACAGATGTAAACAGTAAATACTACATAGACAAACTCTTGGAGAACTCGGATTGGGTGTCTGTCAGTGGAAATACCGGAAGTCTGCCTGGAGCAAACACCTATACCTTGGCAGGAGGAAGCGACGGAACAGCAGGGGTATCCTCTGCGGAAGTTCAGGCGGCGTTAAATCTATACAGCGATAAAGAGAGTTTTGAGATAGACCTTTTAGCCGCTCCGGGATGGTCGGACGACACGAGCGTGGGAGCTCTTGTTAACGTAGCAGAGAGCAGGGCGGATTGTGTATGTTTGGTTGACCCTCCTGCCGGGCTTGACGTTACAGGTGTCAAGGATTGGGTGAACGGAGTTGGGTTGTCAAGAGCGGCTCTGAACACCTCTTACGGTGCGGTTTACTACCCTTGGGTGAGCGTCATAGACAACTACAACGGAGGGAAGATAAGCGTACCTCCTTCTTCAGCTACCCTATACGTTTTTGGATACAACGACAGGTACGGGTATCACCTCGCCCCTGCAGGGCTTAAGAGGGGTATGCTTCCCTTTGTGGTGGACGCAGAGAGAAAGCTTGCTTTGGGGGACAGGGAGGTCCTCCAGTCGCCGGACGCAAGGGTAAACCCTATAGTGCTGCATAGCAGATACGGGGCGGTAGTATGGGGGCAGAGAACCCTACAAACCCAGCCCACTTCCTTGGACAGGCTGAACGTCAGGAGATACCTGATATACCTCGGCAAGTCCGTTGCCGCTTTGGCTATGAACTACGTTTTTGAGCAGAACACAAGCACGCTCTGGAAGAGGTTCGCTACGGACGTTGCCAAGATTCTTGAGTATGGGAAGCAGATAGAGGCTATATCGGCCTACTCGGTCAAGTGCGATGAAGAAACAAACTCACCGGCGGTAGTGGCAAACAATACGATGAGGGCGGAGATATACGTTGTGCCCGTAAAAAGTGCAGAGAAGATTTGGATAGACGTGGTGCTTTCCCCAGAAGGGGCAGATCTTACTCTTAGAAGCTAAGGAGGTAAATTATGGCTGAAATAACACCTATCAAGTATGACCCTAAGAAAAGGAACCTTTACATCTTTGACATTGAGGGGATACCCCCATTTGCGGTAGTTACGGGGAGCAGGCCCCGCTGGTCTTTTGATGAGGTGGAAATCCCCATCTTCAACGGAAAGTTCTTTATTCCGGGGAAGATGTCTCCTGAGCCTTTGGAGCTCACCATAAACGACGTAGCTACCGCAGACATAATAACCCCCCTTTACGAGTGGAGCAGGCAGGTTTACGACCCGGATACGGGAGCGATGGGGTATATGGAAGAGTACACGAGAAACATAATTCTGACCATACTCGGATACAAGGGTGAAGAGCTTGAGGTCTGGGAGATAAGGGGTGCATGGATACAGAACTTTAACGGTGGAGACCTTGACCAAACCTCTGGAGAGCCGATACAGGTCAATATCACCTTGAGGTATCAGGATGCAAGGCTTATTAGGTCTGGGGGGACTAATCTAACCGCTGGAACAGGTAGCGAGCTGTTCATTTAAAGTCGTAAAAAGAGAGGGGTAAAAGATGAAGGAGATGTATTACGAAAAAGTTGAGCTGCCGAGCTGTGGACTCTTTTACCAAAACATCCCCCCTGAGATTCATATAAGACCGATGACGGGGGTGGAGCAGGACATACTCACCACGGAGAGGCTCGTGAAGCAGGGCAAGGCGGTTGACATGGTATTGAAAAACTGCATTAAGGAGGAGATTAACTTAGACGAGCTTTTAGTAGGAGATTATGCTTTTCTTCTCTTCAAGCTCAGGGAAATCACTTACGGAGATGAGATTGACTTAAGCGTTAGGTGTCCTAAGTGTGGTGCGGAGAACGAAGTCACAGTCCTGATTTCGGAACTTCCTTTGAAAGTTTACGAGGGAAGTGAGCCAATAGAGATGAACCTTCCTTCTAAGGGTAGGGTCGTATTTCATTTCCCGAGAATGAAGGATATAAAAGCTTCGGAAAGGAGGGCAAAGCCCATAGGGGCTGAAAAGGCGAAGGTTCTTGCGGAGAGGAGGATAACCTCTCTGCTTGCGGAGATACTTGAGGAGTTTGACTTTCCCTATCTGCAAAGCGATATCCCCAAGACAGAGGCGGTAAGGGGTATGCTTGCCAAGGATATTACGGCATGGAGAAAGTGGATAGAGGATAACTCCCCGGGAATAGACCCTGTATATCAGCTTACCTGTGAGGAGTGCGGCAGGGAGTCAAGAATGAGCGTGGAGGTAGGCGCTGACTTCTTTTTTCCTGAAGACTGAGGAGCTTTTTATAGGGTTTCTGTCTGCGTATTCAAAGGGAGAAGTGTTTTGGAAGGATTTGACTTACATGGTTCACGAAGGCGGGATGTCCGTTAAAGACCTCATGTCTGTCCCGATGTCCGTTTTTCTTATCCTGAGACACAACCTTATAGAGATATTTGAGGAAAAAGAGAGAAGACTGAGGGAAAGGTGACATGGAAAACTTCGGATTAGAGTTCTTCTTTTCAATTAAGGAGTCCGCTTACAGGGCTATGGAGAAGGTGGAAAAGAAGATAGGGGGGATATGGAAGGGGTTAGACAGGATGGACAGGGAGCTCGTTCAGGCTTCAAAGGGAGGGTTCAGATTTGAGAGAGCTATCTTAATGAACAAAAGGAGTCTTGAGAAGTACAGAGAGAGCCTTAAGGGGGCAATTAAAGACATAAACGTGGTTTACTCCTCATGGGGGAGAAGACCGCCGGAGTTTAGGCAGGGAGAGCTTTCCGAGTCAATAACCAGTATAGCGACAGGAGTTGGGACGGCTTACGCATTGAAAGAGGTTGACGATGCCTTGGAAGCACTTCAGGTAAGATTGTCTTCTCTCGGATACTCTGCCAAAGACGCTCACTACTTTTTGTGGAAGCTCTCGCAGATTGAGGTAACTAAGAATATGGCCGGAGGGCTGGAGGAAGCGGCTTACTACCTTATTGAGCTTGGGGTGGGATTTAAGGAATACGGTAGGGACGCAGAGGAGTATGCAAGGAGGATAGGGGAAATCGCCGCCGTTAGCTCCAAGGTGGCAAGGGTATTTCAAGAGGACAAGAGGCAGGTGGCGGCACTTACTTACGAGCTTAGCAGGTTGGGTATAGACATATTTGATACAAAGCAATTGGAGCAGTTTTACAGCGGGATAATGAGGATAAGAGAGCTGGGGTTCAACATATCCACCCAAGACCTTCTTCAGGCAATACCCGAGATAAGGGAGTTTATAACCCTCGTTGAAAAGCCAAAAAGGGCGAGACTATTACTTGATATAGCTACCATAAAGGGACAGCTTCAGTCTCTATGGACGGACTTAGAAAAGATAGGGTTCGGTGAATCTTTGAGGGGGATATTAAGGAACGCTCCCGACACCATGGCAAAGCTTCAGGCTGCCGCCGGGTGGGCTGGGATGGACGTGGACATGGCAAACGTGAGGGAGAGGCTCTTAAGGGGAGACAGAACCGCTCTGCTGGACATACTCAGGATATACAAGGAGATATCAAGGGTTATAGCAAAGGCTTCCGGATACGAATTGGTTCAGCTGGAAGAGCAGTTCGGGATAACTAAAGAGCAGGCTTTAAAGATACTAAAGGTGGACTTGAGGGAGTTGTCTAAGAGCATGGCTCAAGTTCAAAAGGCAGTAAAACAGGGAACGGCAATCAACGAAGCTTACGAGCAGAGCCTGCAAAACCTTTCCTCACAATGGGGGATATTTGCCGGTAGGGTGGGGAGATTCTTCAAGAGCATACTCTCGCCGGTGATAAACGATTTGGCAAATGTTTTAGGGTGGCTGAACGAGAAAATAGCTGCAGGAGTTGATAAATATGACGAGATGGTTAAGACAATTTCAGAGTTTGTCGGGATTTCCGAGGAAGGGAGTAAGCAGGCTAAGTTTTGGATTAACAGGATTGTGGGGTGGAGTGCTGTTGCAATAGTATTTACCACGAAAATATTGAAAATTATAACTCTTCTAAAGCTATTCAAACGGCTTAGCGGCTCGGAATTTAAAGGAGTAGCAAGGTTTATGGGGTGGATGAGGTGGATATTTGGCAGAAGGCTTATGGTCGGAATTGCAACGGGCATAACCCTTTTCAGGAAGCTCGGAGGTGCAGTTGGCTTTGTAGCAAGAGGGATTACCCACCTCGCAAGCTTAAGGTGGATATGGGCTTTAGCGAGAGGGTTGCTCTTTATAGTTACGAAGTTTAACCCGGTTCTTTTGGTGGTGTCAAGCTTGGCAACGATAGGGTATCTCGTGTATGAAAACTGGGATAAGGTCAAAGAGGTGATAAAGGGAGTGTTTGACATCATCAAGAGAGGTATCGGAGAGGCTATATCTTCCTTTGGAGGGTTTGCAGGTGCGGTCGGGGACTTTTTAGGTGTTGTAAAGGAGAAGGTGGCAAACGTTTTCACCTCAATAATCAATTTTCCTCAAGCGGTAAGCGAGGGTCTTAGGTTAGCCTTCGGCTCGGTTCTTGCCTTTTTCAAGGGAGTAATTGGTGGTATTGGCAAGATTTACGAGAGCATAAAGGAGGGAGATTTTTCTTTTTCAAGGGTGGTTAGCTCTATAAAGGACTCTTTGTCCTCCGCTTTTGCTCCCGACAGTGTAGAAGTGAGGAGTGGCGTGAAGGAGGTTGTCAGTGAGGAGGTCAAGAAGCGGAAAGAGGGAGAGAAGGTCGCTTCGGAGATTGGCGACAAAAGGAGTGAGCTTCTACTTGCCGAGCAGAACGCTATACTGAGGGCTATGCTCAGGATAATGACGGAAGCGGGACAGTCTCCGAGAAGAAAAGAGGAGGACTGGATTAGCTTGGGAGAGTACTGACATGGTGAAGGCAGTAGGATACATAACCTCCGTTTATGGGGGGCAGATGGTCAAAATATATTCGGTTGAGAGCGTATCCGACAGCAAGCAGATAAATTATGAGTTCGTGTCAGTCTTAGGGTCCCCCTCCCCTATAGTGCTTTTCTCTTCTGGAGACGCTCGTAGGATTTCGTTCTCTTTACACTTTTTCGCAAGAAGGAGTGCGCAGGAGGAGGTCAAGGGGGAGATAGATAAGTTGAAGAAGATGGCAGAACCAAGGAGGAGCGGATTTCTCGTTATCCCGCCACCGCCCGTCATACTCAGAATAGGAAATGCTTACAAGATGAAGGGAGTCATAGAAAACATTCAGGTGGGTGAGGTTCTTCCTCCCATGGACTTGGCACAGTACCCGATAAAGGAGAGCGTGAGCCTTGAGGTCGTGGAGGTGGTAGATTGAGGAGAGGAAAGGGCCCTTACTACTGGGTAGATACTCCTATTGGCAAAGTTAAGATTAAACACACGGTAAAAAGGAGTGAAGAAGGCAGGCCAGACCTAATCTCCTTCAGATATTACGGCACGCCGGAGCTTTACTGGTACATACTGGTCGCAAACCGCAAGACTATTTTTGAGCTAAAAGCCGGGGACGTGATTGATATACCGGAGGTGCAGGTTGATACCGGCTAAACAGCCAGCGACTCCTTACCTGTTTTTATCCCTTGACGGGCAGATATTGGACATTGCAGTGGAGAGCTTTGAAGTGCAGATGAGCATATCCTCAATACTTCAGGGCTCAATGGTTATAGTTGACAAGACCTTTAACGAGTTTGACAAGCTCATAAACAGGATTAGAAACGCTTACGATACTGCGATTTACGTGGTATTCCAGTGGGTTTACCCGGACGGCTCGGCGAGTCAGGCGTCACCTTTTCTAAAGCTTTTCCTGCACACCTTTAGACCTACATTCAAAGAGTATTACGAAGTGAGCGTTGAGTTTAAGGGGTATTACTACACCAAGTCTTTGAAAGTAAAAGAGAAAAACTACAGGGGGAGGTATTCGGAATGTCTTAGAGAGATGTGCGAGGATATGGGATACCGCCTTCAGATAGAGCCGCAGATAGAGAACGATGAGGAGACCGTTATAGAGTGTAGGGGGAGAAGTCCCGTTCACATAATATCCGACTTGATAACAAAGGGAGAGATAAAGCCTCAGGGCGGAGGAGTTTACTACTATCACGTGGACGATGTTCAAGGGGCAGTGAATATAAAGAAGGTTCAAGAAGGGCAGAGCAAAAGGACTTACGTGGTTAGAGGAGGCAAAGACGTTATAGATTTCTCAATAGAGAAAGACCTTGCAATCCTGACCAGCTTCGGTGGAGAGCAGGTGACAGAGTACAGGGCTGACTTAGAAAGCAAAAGGGTGAGAAAGAGGAAGATAGGGGAGGCGAGGGGATTGGCGCTGTCTGAGGAGGAGACGAATAGGGTGATAAGGACATATTCCAATACGGGAACTGCAGACAGACAGAATGAGCTTTACAGGTTCTTAGGCAACAGGGCGAGCTTAACCGTTGTCGGCGAGCCGGATATTGTCCCCGGAGACACAATCAAGGTTTTGGCTCCAAAGCCCGACGGCTCTCTGCATTGGGCTTCGGGGGACTACTTCGTTTCTGGGGTTTCTCACTCGCTGAGGTCCGGGAGCTTTATCACGACCATGGAGCTGGGAAGGTATGAGGAGTAGGCATATAAAGACAATCCTTTCCGGAAGGGAAGTCCACCCAGTAAAGAGAGTCGTGAAGGGGAAGTACCCGGCCGTAGTTCTTTGCAATAAAGACCCTATGAAGCTGGGAAGGGTTAGGGTTTACATCCCCGGTTTTCACCCGGAGCCGGAGGACGACGTGGGCATTTACCCGTGGGCTTACCCGAATTTCCCCGGAGCGGGCAAAGACAAGGGGATGTGGGTATCTCCCGAGCCGGGTGATTGGGTATGGGTAAGCTTTTTAGAGGATGACCCTGGGAAAATTGTTTGGGAAGGAGGGTGGTTCTCTATAGAGGAAAAGCCTTACGAGATGAAGGCAGGGACATTTACGCTCTACTACAAGGGCAATTACATCTACATAGATAAGGAGCATATAAGGATAAAGGGAGGAGGGGCGGAGATAGTGCTTTGCGATGGGAGGGTTCACGTCTACGGGGACTTGGTAGTTCACGGAAGTGTTATAGACAGGCTGGGGAATCTGACCACCCACACGAACGAGGGCAAAAAGAGAGACCCTTCGGGGGGAGCGCGTGGGGCTGAATGCAGGATTAAGGAGGAAGGGGTTGATTGTAAAAGCGGTAGAGCGGGAGGCAGCTCCAAGAAGGAGGGAGAAGCCATGCCGAATGAATTGCCTACAGATTGCGACAACTCAGTGTTTTACGGCCTAAGCGATGAAGATATGCTATGCCTTGCGATTTACGGGGAGGCAAGAGGAGAGCCTTACGAGGGCAAAGTGGCGGTGGCTTGGGTTATCATGAACAGGCATAACAATCCGAACTTCCCCTTTAGAGGGAATACCCTCAAAGATACTATACTCTACCCGTGGCAGTTTTCTGCCTTTAACTGCTCGGACCCAAACAGGGCAAAGTTAGAGGCTTTGGCTAAAAACCTTGACAAGGCAAAGGAAAATATCCCCTCGTTAAGAGAGAGCTGTGAAGTGGCAAGAAAAGTTATGAGCGGCGAAATCCCAGACCCCACAGGAGGGGCAGACCACTACTTTGCGGACTACATAGACCCGCCCGAATGGGCAGACCCGGATAAGGAGGTTGCACAGATTGGCAGACACAAGTTCTACAGGCTATATGCTTAAAGAACCGGAGCTGAAGGAAGAAGAAGGGGAGTACGTAGTCAGGTTTAGGGATTATCAGCTCTTTTGGCAGGCTTATAACTTCCTGAAGTGGGTTTACGAGAACGTGGATAAGGAGACGAGTATTAGGGTTTACCTTGAAGATACGGAGATTGTGGGTATAGCCGAGGTGAGCGTGAGCAGGTCGTTAAAGTACCTTAAGATAGACAAAGAGGAATTAGATTTAATATATATGTACAAAGGTAGTAAGGATAAAGACGGGAGGGATTACGCCTACTACAGGGCTCCCTTCCTCTGCTACTGGATAAAAAGGAGGGCTGAGGAATGATGTATGAGGACAAGATAGCGGGGATTACGTACGAGATTGATGGCAACCTCCTAAGGGTCAAGGGAGGAAAGCATGAGGGGGCATTCTCAATCAAAGATTTACTGGAGACAGATATAAAGTACGAAAAGATGTCAAAGCTTGAATTTGCTCTTAACTCTTACTGGAAGTTGATTGTGTTTTTGGTTTTACTCGGGATAGACTTGCTCTTAATTGTTGGTGTAGTATCTATGTTTTTTCAGGGGAATATAGGGGCGGCTCTTGCCGGCTTAATGCTTTTACTGTTGCCGGGGCTCTTTACTTTGCTGATGATTAACTCCTTTGCGAAGGACTGGGTAAAGGTTAAGGACGGCATAACCACCTTTACGCTGAGGTTCCCCAAGAGTAAGCTAAAGATAGAGGCTCCCGGTGAGAACAAGGAGCTTTACGAGTTCAGAGAGGAGATACTGAGGGTAAAGGCATGATTGGAGTTGCATTCCCTCTTAAGAAGGGAAGCGAAGGGTACTGGGAAACAGCAAAAGACTCTAAGCTGATACTGAATGACATATCTTGTCTTCTGTACACGATACCGGGAGAAATTCCCATGCATCCAAATCTTGGAAATCCGCTTTTCCAATTTCTCTTTGAACAGAACTCTGACATTTTGGCTATGCTTGCGGAAGACTTAAGCGAGGAAACTATCAAGAGATACGAGGACAGGGTGGAGGTGATGGAGATTAAAGCGGAGAACAGAGGGAATACCCTTTATGTAAAGTATAGGCTTAGAGAGAAGCAAAGCGGCAAGGAAATACACGGAGGTGTAGGCTATGAGCTATACAGATAGGGACTTTCAGGCTTTGCAGGATTTAGTTAAGGAGAAGATAAAGGATAAATTTCCCGATTTGTGGCAGGACTTCTATAAGCACAATGCTGGGAACATTGTTATAAACGCCTTTGTGTGGCTAATAGACAACTTGAATATATACATGGACAGGCAGGCTATGGAAACTTACCTCATGACGGCTCAGGAGCCACGAAACCTATGGAATATAGCGATGTCCTTAGGATATCAGCCGAAGATAAACTCCCCTGCCGTGGGAGAGCTTATTCTCAAGGGGCAGGACATTACATTGGCAGAAGGGACAGAGCTTGATATAGGAGGATATAAGGTTATACTTCGGGAAGAGCTTGAGGTAGTGAACGGAGAAGGAAAAGCTGTAGTGTCACAAGAGGAGAGGATTGCCCTTTCTTTTACGTCTTCGGGAACAGGCAGGGAGGAGTTTGACCTCGGAGAGGGTGTATCAGAGGTTGAGAGCGTTGTCGTTGAGGGGAAGAGCCTCGCAAAGACAGAAAGCCTGCTGATGGAAAAGGGATACAGGTTCTACAAGAGGTGGGACCTGCACGGAGTTATAGAAGTTAAAGACGTGCCTGCGGGAAAACAGATAAACGTGACCGCAAGGAAGACCGGCGGAGACATAGGGGAGATTAATTCGGCAGGGACTTTAAGTATCAACAGCATCAGCTATGAGTACAGGCTGAGCCTGTCCGGTGGAGTGGACTTTGAAGACAGCAAGAACCTTAAAGACGGGGCGAGGCAGGCATTCATATCTCAGCATAGGCTTGTGAGCGTTGAGGATTACGAGAAGTTTGTTGCTTCATTCCCCGGGGTATCAAGAGTCAAGGTGATGGACGCATACACAGACAGCGGGGTAAAGTACCTGACGGTTAAGGTGCTTATAGACAATGGAGACGCAGACCTCATAAAGGAAGAAATAAAAAGAAGGAAGGTGGTTGATACCCTTGTGGAAGTAGTAAAGGCAACCCCTGTGGCTATAGACATTAGCCTAAAGACCTACGGCGGTGACAGGAATAGGGTCAGAGAGCTTGCAGCAGAATACGTAAACAGCCTACAAATAGGGCAGGGGGCGGACGAGGGTATGCTCGTGTCTTACATAGTCAGCAGATACCCGGTTGCAGTTATGGTAGAGAACTTGCAGAGCGTGTCCGTGGGAAGGGAAGACTACCTTGTGCCGGGGAATATAATTGTGGCTTGAATTATATCTTATAGTATGTTATTTTTAAAGAGATGACTACGCTAAAGGAGTTTGTCCCTGAATACCTGTTAGAGCATTCCCAAGATTTGGACAGATTCCTTGAGGCTCTTGACGAAGTCATATCCATATTCAAGCTGGGCATAGACGACTTTGTTTGCCTTGTGGATACAAACTCAGTCCCTCAAGAGTTTTTGGAGGTATGGGGGCATTCTGCCGGGCTTGATAGGTTTGTACCAAAAGAGAAATGGAGGGAGGTGCTTAAAGAGGTTGCTTGGATATACAGAAGGAGAGGGGAAATAGACTACTACGAGGCGATTTTCAGGCTAAACGATATTCTCGGCTGGGTGAAGGAGCTTTACCCGGAAACAATAGACCTGAACTCCCGGCAGACCCTCAACAGCGGAAGGATAACGGGAAAGATATACTCTCACGGCTCTATAAGGGTAGTGACCGCAAACGTTTTCGCAGACAAAGAGGGATGGGTCAAGGACTTGGTGGAGTTCTCAAGGCCTGCCGGGAGGGTGGTTTGGTGGAGGAATGAATACAGGTTCTCAAGCGGAAAAGTTGCAAGCGAGGAGCTTTATGACACAAACGTGAAATTTACCCTTTACACGACGGAGAAGCCGGCTGAAGGCATTTTCAAGCTAAACAGCTCTCAACTAAACGGTCAAGAGGTTTTAACTTGGGATTACGCCCTGTCCTTTGCCAGTGAAAAGAAAACGGAAGCGGCCAAAGGGCTGGCTACTACGGGATTTCCCGACAGCATAACGAGAGCGGACAAGACAGACAGCTCTACAAATACGACCGAAACCTGGTTCAGCTACTACGGATACCCGAACGAACCGAGTTTCTTTGGGGGTGGGGTTCTTGATAGGTCGTCTCTTGCGTAATGAGGAGGAGATATGGCTTATATAGGTGTTATAGCTAATACGGGCAGGATACTGAGGGCTAAATACGTAATGAATGCGATAACCCATGTGGCTGTCTCTTATACACATCTC
>WFYI01000015.1 GCA_015490155.1 Aquificaceae bacterium
ACGGGTCCCGTGGCTATGACCTGTCTGCTCTCCGCGTCGGTTCTATTTAGCCTGAAGCTCGAACCCCAAACAGACCAATGGGTTAGCTACATGGCTCTGCTCGCCCTTATGGTAGGAATAATTCGTATATCAATAAGTATATTTAAGCTTGGCTTTATAGTTGACCTGATATCCAACAGCGTAGTTCTGGGATTTACGAGCGCGGGCGCCATGGTTATAGCCCTTTCCCAGTTCGGACACCTGTTCGGTTATCCACTTGCTAAATCAACCCACATATTCACGGTGTTCACAGACCTTATTTCCAAGCTGGGACAAACTAACTTTTACACTCTCGGCATAGGTGTTTTAGCTTACGCACTTATATGGGGTTCGTCAAAGATAAGTAGGTACATCCCGGGTGCGTTGATAGCGGTTGCCGTTACTTCATTCTTAACTTACAAGTTCGGACTCCAGGAAAAGGGCGTCTCCATAGTGGGGAACGTTCCTCAGGGTTTGCCCGACCCCACGTTACCACCCTTAGACTTCAACACTATGGCGAGCATGTGGGGCGGAGCTACCGTCGTTGCTCTATTCGGACTTATAGAGGCGGTTGCGATAGCTAAAACCCTTGCTATAAAAGCCGGGGACAGGTGGGACCCCAATCAGGAGCTTTTCGGTCAGGGACTTGCAAACATAGCGGCTTCCTTCTTCAAAGGCTTCCCTGCAGGCGGTTCTTTCTCGCGTTCCTCTTTGAACTACGCACTCGGGGCAAAGACGCCTATGGCAAGTGTAGTTACGGGAGGGCTTGTCGGTGTAACCCTATTCCTGCTTGCTCCGGCATTCTACTACCTACCCAAGGCTTCCCTTGCCGCCATAGTTTTATCCGCGGTAATTAAACTGATACGCCCTCAGGACATATTCAGGCTTTACAGGATAAACAAGTTAGACGGTGTTGTAGCCGGGCTGACCTTTGCTTCCGTGTTCTTTATGGACCTGTGGGTTGCAATTACCATAGGTGTGGTCATATCTCTGGGAGCTTTCGTTTACAGAACCATGTACCCGAGGATTGTCGTTCTCACAAGAGACCCTCAAACGAGAACATTTATAAATGCTGAAAAAAGGGAACTCCCCGAGTGTCCTCAGATAATATTCATAAGACCCAACATGTCCATATACTTCGGAAACGCCCAGTACGTTTACGACTACATAATAGATAAGGTTGAAGAACACACGAGGAAACTCAAGCCCGTAAAGTACGTCTTGATAGACATGGAAGCGGTCAACTACATAGATGCTGCAGGAACGGAGACTATAATACGCCTAATAAACGTCCTCAAGGAGCGAGGTATTAAAACAGCATTTGCCAACATAGGTTGTGACGTCTATCCTCTACTTGAGAACGCAGGCTTCGATAAGGTCGTGGACGATAAACTCGTATTTAACGCAAAGGGCGAAGCCATAGTAGGTCTGTTTAAGAGGTTAGACCACGACTACTGTAGGGATTTATGCTCCTACGTTGTATTCGACGAGTGTTTAAGCGTCAAGCCCAAGGGTTCTCGAGAACCTGCAACCCAAAAGAGTTAAGATTGCTTCAAAAGTCCCTTTATAGATTCGTATATCTCGAGTGTAGCCTTTGACTTGTTCAGCGTGTAGAAGTGAAGTCCCGTCACGCCGTTACTTATCAAATCCTCACACTGTCTTATCGCAAACTCTACCCCCAGCTTTTCTACCTCTTCTCTGTTGTCCGCAACGGTTTCCATCTTACTGACCAACCGCTGTGGTATGGTAGCTCCGCACATGCTTGCGAATTTTTTAATTTGTTTGAAGTTGGTTATGGGCATTATACCGGGTATAATGGGTACACCTATACCTGCTCTTTCACAAATCTCTACAAACCTGTAATAGTAAGAGTTATCAAAAAACATCTGCGTGATTGAGAAGTCCGCACCTGCCTCCACCTTTAGCTTAAAGTACTTAACCTCCCACTCGAGGTTCGGGGATTCCGGATGACCTTCAGGATAGGAAGCAACTCCGAGGGAAAAGTGGTCTCCGAACTCATTTCTGATAAGTTTGACTAAGTCAACCGCATACTTGCAAAAGATGTCGTGCGAAGCTCTGAGGTCTTTATCTTGGGGAATATCACCCCTAAGCGCCAGTATGTTTTCTATTCCGTTCTCCTTGTAGTCCCGTAGTATATCAAGGAGTTCTTCCCGCGTATGGCTCACGCAGGTAAGATGTGCCATAACCGTAAGGTTGGTTTCGTTGTGTATCCTGAGAACTATCTTTCTGGTTCTGTCTCTCGTACTGCCTCCGGCTCCGTAGGTTACCGATACGAAGGTAGGGTTGAGCCTTTCAAGGTTTCTTATAGTGTTAAAGAGCTGTTCTTCGCCCTCGGGCGTCTTAGGGGGAAAGAACTCAAAGGATATGCTGAACTCCCCGCTCTTGAGCTTTTCGGATATTTTCAATTATTGCCTCCGTTGAGTGTTTTGATAAGATTTATCATTTTTACTTTACAGGGAGCAGGAGCCTTTAAGAACTGACTCAACGAGTCCGTAAGGTATTCAACGCTTTTGGGATACTTCCCTGCAAACTCTTTCAAGGAGGGAAGTAATTCTTCTATACCGGAGGATATTTTCTCCGAAGGCTCTTTGCCTTCTTTCAAAACCCGAAGGGTCTTTATAGTTTTTAGAATTAGGTCGTCCCTTGTCTCCATCCACTTTAGGTCTGTAAACCTGAGAACTATATCTAAAAATAGCTGGCTTGTAGGGTTTGACATATAAAGTATTTTATGTTGATTAAAAATCAAATGTGATTATTATTATCATTTATGGGTGGCAAGGTTTACATATACGATACAACTCTCAGGGACGGCTCTCAGGCGGAGGGGGTAAACTTCTCTTTGGAAGATAAGATAAGGATAGCAAGAAAGCTTGACGAGTTTGGTATTGACTACATAGAAGGCGGTTGGCCCTACGCTAACCCGAAGGACTCTATGTTCTTTCAAAGGATTTCAGAGGAGGGCTTGGAAAACGCAAAGCTGGTGGCTTTCGGCTCTACAAGAAGGGTAGGTAAGAAAGTTGAGGAAGACCCGCAGGTCGAGGCTCTGATAAAATCCGGCGCCAACTCGATAACTATATTCGGTAAAACTTGGGACTTACACGTAAGGGAAGCCCTGAGAACCTCCTTAGAGGAAAACCTACAAATGGTTTACGATACAGTAAGGCTCCTAAAGGATAACGTACATGAAGTTATATTTGATGCAGAACATTTCTTCGATGGATACAAGGATAATCCCGATTATGCCCTTCAGGTTTTAAGGGTTGCCCTGGACGCCGGAGTAGATTGGTTAATCCTTTGCGACACCAACGGCGGAACACTACCTCACGAGATATACGAGATTACAAAGGGTGTGGTAGAAAGCTTTCCGGGTGCAAAGGTCGGAATTCACGCCCATAATGACTCCGATACGGCGGTGGCTAACTCCGTCATGGCTGTTCTCGCAGGAGCAACACAGGTTCACGGCACCGTGAACGGTATAGGAGAGAGAACCGGGAACGCTAACCTATGCTCGATAATACCTAACCTACAGTTGAAGCTCGGATACTCTGTTCTGCCCGAGGAAAACTTGAAGAAGCTCAGGGAGCTTGCCCTCTTTGTTGCTGAGCTTTCCAACATGCCACTTCCCAGAAACATGCCCTACGTGGGAGACAGTGCCTTTGCTCACAAGGCGGGGGTTCACGCATCCGCCATAATGAGGGACAGGAGAACCTACGAGCATATAGACCCTCAAAAGGTAGGAAACCGAAGAAAGATAACCGTGTCCGACATGGCCGGTAAAAGCAACCTCGTGTACAAGCTCAGAGAGTTCGGTATAGAAGTAGACGAAAGCTCCCCGGAACTCTCAAGTCTTATAGAGAAGATAAAGGAAATGGAAAGGGAAGGCTATCACTTCGAAGCTGCCGAAGCCTCCTTAGAGCTTCTATGCAAAAGGCACTTTGGACTGGTTAAGGACTTCTTTGACTTCGATGCGTATAGGGTTCTGATTGCTAAAAGGAAAGACGACCCCCTACCGGTGTCGGAGGCTACGGTAAGGCTATCCGTTGATAGCGTTAAAGAGCATACAGCGGCGCTCGGGAACGGACCCGTTAGTGCAATAGACAAAGCCCTAAGGAAAGCCCTCGAGGACTTCTACCCATCCCTGAAGAACACACAGCTTGTAGACTACAAGGTTAGGATAATCAACGAACAGGAGGGAACCGCCGCAAGGGTTAGGGTGTTAATAGAATCGAGTGACGGCAATAGGAAGTGGGGAACTGTAGGGGTATCGGAAAACGTGATAGAAGCTTCCTGGATAGCCCTTAGGGACAGCATAACCTACAAACTCATGAAGGATACGGAGGACAGCGTGGCAAAGACCCGCTTAGGTAGCTAACAGCTTGCAAGCTCCTTTATGGAGTCCATAATGTCTACGGCGACTTTCCTATAAGCCTTTATGTTGTCCTGCAAGCCCCTATAGGACTTGGGTTTACCTATAACTACCTCTACAGAAACTCCGAAGGAGGGAAACCGCCCGCCCTTGGGCAGAACTTTGTCCGTTCCGTTTATGTAAACAGGTAGTATGGTAGAACCGCTCCTCACAGCCAAAAGCCCTACACCCAGCTTTGGCTTTAGAAATTCCCCGGGCTTTGCCCTCGTCCCCTCAGGGAATATGCAGATAGAACAACCTCTGTGTAGGAGTTCTAAGGAAAGCTCCAAAACCTCAACGTCACCTGAGCCTCGCCTTACGGGTATAGCCCTTGCATGTTTAAGTATAAAACCCAAAACCGGATTTTTGAAAAGCTCCTCCTTTGCAAGGAAGTGCAAGGGTTCCGGGAAAACCGAGTTTAGGACAGGGGGGTCAAGATGGCTTCTGTGGTTTGAAGCCACAATGAAGGAGCCATTAGGGATGTTTTCAGCTCCGCGAACTCTGACCTTAAAAATCTTTCTGAAAGCGGGTTTTACAACAGGACACCACGGTAAAAGCAAAAACCTTGCAAAGCTCGAATACCCGCAGGGCATATCACTCCTTAGCCTCTAACTTGTTCTGAAGGAAGCGAATAAACTCCTCTATCCCCATAGAACCCAAATTGCCCTCCTTTTTACCCCTTACGGCGACCGCTCCGTTCTCAACCTCTCTATCTCCCACAACGAGTACGTAAGGTATCTTTTTCAGCTCCGCGTCCCTTATCTTTGCGTTCATGCGCTCGTCTCTATTGTCAAGCTCCGCCCTTATTCCGACAGATTTAAGCCTTTGTAAGACTTTCCCGCAGAACTCCCTGTGCCTATCAGCTATGGGTATTACTGCAACCTGAACCGGAGAAAGCCACACCGGAAGAAGTCCCGCATGATGCTCAAGCAGTATGCCCGTAAACCTCTCTATGGAACCCAGCATAGCCCTGTGAACCATGTAGGGTCTGTGCTTCTGATTGTCTTCGCCTACGTAGGTCATGTCAAATCTTTCAGGCAGATTGAAATCAAACTGAATGGTCGAGAGCTGCCAGTACCTACCGAGAGTATCCTTAACCTTTAGGTCTATCTTGGGTCCGTAGAAGGCTCCACCGCCCTCGTCTATCTCGTAATTTAAGCCCAGTTCCCTTACTGCGTTCATCAAAGCCTGTGTAGTCACCTCCCACTGGTGGTCGCTTCCCACAGACTTCTCAGGTCTCGTGGATATAAACACCTTGAACTCGTTAAATCCGAAGTCCTTCAAAACCTCCATAGCAAATGTCAAAGCGTTTTTTATCTCGTCGTTTACCTGTTCCTCCGTACATATTATATGAGCGTCGTCCTGCGTAAAGCCCCTGACCCTCAAAAGCCCGTGGAGAACTCCAGAAAGCTCGTACCTGTACACCGTTCCGAGTTCAAATAACCTCACGGGAAGCTCCTTGTAGCTCCTAACCTTAGACTTGTATATGGCTATGTGGAAGGGGCAGTTCATAGGCTTCACGTAGTAAGTTTCGTTGTCCATCTCCATAGGAGGGTACATGTTCTCTTTATAAAACTCCAAATGCCCAGAGGTTTCCCACAGCTTTGACTTACCCACGTGAGGAGTATAAACGAACTGATAGCCTCTTTTGAGGTGCTGTTCCCTCAAATAGTCCTCCACTATCCTCCTGTAAGTTGCTCCTCTGGGCAACCAGAGTATCAAGCCCGCACCCACGTTCTCGTCTATCGTGAAGAACTCAAGCTCTCTTCCCAGCCTTCTGTGGTCTCTCTTCTTAACCTCCTCGTAGAACCTCAACCTTTCCTGAAGCTCCTTGTCGTCCCAGAAAGCCATACCGTATATTCTCTGGAGCTGAGGTTTCGAGCTGTCTCCCATCCAGTAAGCTCCCGCTATGGAGGTCAGCTTAAAAGAGCCGGCCCTTCCCGTCGAAGGCAGGTGGGGACCCCTGCAAAGGTCTACAAAATCCCCTTGTTTATAAACAGATATAACCTCCTCCGGAGGTATTTTACTGATTATGTCTATCTTGTATTTCTCTCCAAGCTCCTTAAAGAGTTTTACCGCTTCCTCCCTCGAAAGCTCATGCCTGAGGATGGGATAGTCTCTCTTTATTATCTCTCTCATCTTCTTTTCTATCTTCGGCAGGTCTTCCTCCGTTACGCTGTGTCCCTCAACTTCTACATCGTAGTAAAAGCCCTCTTCCGTTGTAGGTCCCACGCCCAAGTGAACCCTTTTATCTCCATAAATCTCCTTTAACGCCTGAGCCATTATGTGAGCAAGGGAGTGCCTAAGAATTTCCAAGCTCTCTGCGTCCTTCCGTGTAATAGGCTTTATCTCACCGGGCTCGGTTACGGGACTCTGAAGGTCTAAAATCCTGTCTCCCAGCTTACCGCCTATAGCTTTTTTGACACCGGCGAGCTTAAAAAGCTCGCCCAAGGGCATACCTTTCTCTACCTCGTACTCCTTGCCGTTTATGGTAATCCTGATACTTTCCCCAGACATAACCAGATTATTCTAACAACTCCTCTGAAAACTTGTACACCCTTCCACAGAACTTACAGGTAAGCTCAACCTTACCCTCGGAAAGCAGCTCCCTTACCTCTTCTTTTGGTAAAGACTTAAAGCTCCGCAGGGCTATCTCCTCCGTGCAGGGACAGAAATACTCTATCTCCTTTAACCCGACCAACATGGGAGACAAGCCATCCAAAATCTCCGAGGTTATGTTCTCGGGTCTCTTACCCTCCTGCATCATGTCCGTTATAGGTTTTAGGTTAAACATTCTCTCCTCGAGCTTATCCACCGCTTCACGGCTTGTCCCCTTCATGGTCTCCACGAGAAGCCCTCCCGCATGGAGGACGGTACCGTCTTTATCTACCAAGACACCCACGCTTACTGCAACCGGTATCTGCTCCGATTGAAAGTAGTAATAGGCTAAATCCTCCCCTATCTCACCGGATACCAAAGGGACAACGCTCATGTAAGGGGTTCCGAGCCTCAGCTCCTTAACAACGCTTAAAGTCCCTTTACTGCCAACAATCTTGCCTACATCTATCTTTTTCTTCCCGTTCACCTCTTTAACGTAGGTTTCCACTTGAGGATTGGAAACGAAGCCCCTCACCCGTCCTTTGCCATCAGCTTCAACATTTATACTCCCTATGGGACCATCCCCCTCAATCTTAAGGAGAACCTTCTGTTCGGAGGCGTGTTTCACCAGTGAAGTTAAAAGCAAAGCGGCAACCATAGCCCTACCCATGGCTACCGTCGCACCGGGGGAAAGGGCATGAATCCTTCTCGCAGTTTCGACAGCAGAGGTAGCCCTCAGAGTGTACACCCTTACAGGCTCTTTCTTGGGTACCGCTATGACCATATAGTCTCTGTTTTCAAAGTAATTTCGTAAGTCCGCCTTTACTTCGGAGGATAGTTCCTTTAGAGTCATAGCTTATAAATGTAAAGTTTAACCTTTTTTTCTTCAAGGTCTTCCTCGATAGCAACTATGTGGGTCGGATTTTCTATGGGCTGGTACTTACTAACCACTCCTTTTTCCTTGTTTAGATAAAAAAGTTGGTGTCCCTCGTGCTTGTGGGCAGAAAAATCACCCATACTTAGAACCTTCAGCTCCATATCCGCTGAGCGGTAGCCGTAAACTAATCCCAAAAGGAAAGAAAAGACCTTATCCTTCTTCTTGTTTATCGGTTGCTTAATCATAGGTAGCTTTACAGCTTCCTCTTCCTTCTTATGTAAGCCGGAACCTCGCTATCGCTTTCGGGTTCTATAGGCTGAATGCTGTCATCAGGTACGGCTTTCTTTACCTGTGATGCGCCCTTTGAGCCGGGTATAACCTTAAATCCGGAATCCTGTAATCTCCCGGATTGTTTGCCCGCACTCTCGTCAAAGTCCGTAGCTATCACGGATATTTTCATATAGTCCTGAAGGCCCTCTTCCACCACTGCACCGAATATAAGCATCACATCTTCGTTCGCAGTTTCACTTATCCTCTCTACCGCTTGATAAACATCGCTGTAGGGAACGTCCGGACTTACCCATACCGTAAGCAGTAACCTCCTTGAACCGGATATATCGTTGCCCTCGAGCAGAGGACTCCTTATAGCACTCTCCACGGCAGTTTCTATCTTGTTCTCTCCGCTTCCTTCCCCCAAACCTATCAAGGCCAACCCGCCGTTCTCCATTGTTGTTCTAACATCTGCAAAGTCCACATTTATCATTGCCGGCGTAACAACCACGTTCGTTATGCTCCTAACCGCTCTGGACAGGACATTATCGACCTCCTTGAAGGCGTCTCCAAAGGTTATGGTTTTATTAGGTATCTCGTGGAGTCTTTCGTTGTGTATCACTATGTAGGTATCCGCGTTTTCCCTAAGTTTCTCGAGACCTTCCTCTGCGTACTTCATTCTCCTTGTGCCTTCGAACTTGAAGGGAAGAGTAGCAACCGTAACCGTGAGAACACCCATCTCACGCGCCGTTCTTGCTATTACCGGTGCAGCTCCTGTCCCGGTTCCTCCACCCAGACCTGTAGCTATGAAGACCATGTCCGCATCCTGTAGTATATCCTTTATCTTATCTATGTCCTCCATAGCCGCCTGTTCGCCCATCTCCGGCTTTGCCCCCGCTCCTCTTCCTCTCGTGACCTTCTCACCTATCTGAATCTTGTTGGGTACCTCAAGATACTCAAGGTGCTGAATGTCCGTATTTACCGCGTAGACTTCCACAGACTCAATACCGTCGAGGAACATCCTGTTTACAGCGTTACACCCTCCGCCACCTACTCCTATCACCTTTATCCTCGTAGGGTTGATACTCATAACAAACCTCCTTTAAAACCCTGCTTAGGAGATATCTTTAAGAAAATTTTTAACTTTGTCAACAAGCTCAGAGAACCAGCTCCTACCGTTTACCTTTACTTCCTCCTCCGAGCTTACAACTCCCTGTGGACTTCTCCAGAACTCAAGAAGCCCATAAGCCGTTGAGTAAGTAGGACGCTCCACCCTATCCCTCAAACCCTTAACGTCCGAAGGCGCACCTATACGGGAAGGCAAATCGAGGTAGTTCTCGATAAACTCCTTTATCCCCTTCAGCTCTGCGGTTCCTCCGGTAATTACGACTCCCGCTTTAGCCACCTCTTCGTAGTTTATTCCGGCTTTCTTTATCTGCTCCTTCACGCCGTCCATTATCTCCTCAAGTCTTATTTGAATAACCTCAGCAAGCTCAGTTTTGTTTGCAGACACCTCCCTATCTTCACCTCGGGGTTTGATTTTTATAATGTCTGTATCCTTGACCATGTCCACGTATGCTACACCGTGTTTTTCCTTTATCCTTTCCGCTTCCTCTATGTTTACCTTCATGTAATGACTAATATCCCTCGTGATGTGTATTCCGCCAAGGGGGATACAGCCGGTCAGTATTGGAGCCCTCTCCGTAAAAAGGACGAAGTCCGTCAAACCGGCACCTATATCAAGCATAAGCACCCCCTCTTCCTTTTCCTCCTCTTTGAGAACAGCCTTTGCAGAGGCGAGGGCGTTTACCACAATCATATCAGGCTCAAATCCAGCTCTGTTAATAGTGCGAACCATATTTCTGCTTAGCGTATCGGGAACTTTAACTATGTGAACCTGCGCTTCGAGTTTTGAAGCAGACATCTCCTTGGGGTCTTCTATGTCTATATAATCGTCGAGGTTAAACTTCCTGGGGATGGCATGAACTATCTCGTACCTATCTTCCTTAGCTTTGTCAACACACCTTTTTATAAGTCTGGCAATATGCTCATCTTCGATTTCTATGGGTGACGGAGATAGGTTGAAGGTTTCCTTCTCGTTCTGGCTCTTTAAACCATCACCCGAGATATTTATCACAACGGACTCTATCTTCTTGCCAGCCATGTTCTCCGCTTCACCCACCGCAAGGGCAATAGACCTCGCAGCTACTTCGAGCTTTGTTACCGCCCCCCTCTGAACTCCTCTGGATTCCCTGTCTGCAAGCCCTATTATGTGAATGTCCCCGTAGTTATCTACCTCCGCAATCAAAACGGCTATTTTGCTCGTCCCAACGTCTATAGATGCTATTATTCTCGTTTTCATTTCCCCAACTTTTAGTTTAACAGTATGAACTTGCTGTATCGCAAGTCAACTATTCCCTCATTTAAATTATATAGGATTTTTAACCTTTCAGATACCGTTGAGTTAATAAACTCAATCGGGGGCAGTATAACTTTTAGCTTGTTACCCTTGCCCATATACAAGGTTACCTTGTCTTCGGAAATATATACCTCCCTAAGCTCGAGGTTATCAAGCTCCCTCATGACGTAAGTGTAAAAGTTGGGGAAGAACTGTTTATTAAGGTGCGTTGTATAAATTACGGGGTAGCTTTCCACGTCTACGTATTTAACCGGGAAAAGCTCGCCGTTTTTATCTAAAAGACTAAGATGACCTTCTATACTTATAACCGCTACGGGTTTTCTCTCCTTAAGTTTCACCTTAAGACTGACACCGTTAGTGGAAAAACTTTTCTCTATAAGTATGTCTTCAATTGCGTTTCCTGTATGTCTTCTAAGTATATTTAGAATATGCTCCTTTGAAAGCAGTAGCCAGTTGTTTCCCAACCGTTCTACGATAGGTCGGATTTCGCTTTCCGGTATCAGGTTGTTTCCTTCTATATCCACACGGCTGACCTTGAAAATAGGCGAGTTATCTACAAAGCTGGGGAAATAAAAGCCCATAAAAGCCATGGATACGAACCAGGATATAACCGCTACATAGCCTACAAACTTTTTAAGTCTCTTATCACCTTTTCCCCTTTTTCCATCCCCCATACCCGGCTCCACTTAACTAATTATTATATTTATTAATTCTTTAAAGTCTATACCTTTTTCTTTGCACGCCATAGGTAGTAGGCTAAGTTCCGTCATTCCGGGTATGGTATTTATCTCGAGAAAGTAGTATTCTCCTTCTCTATCAACCCTGAAATCAATTCTTGAAAAATCTTTTAAATCCAGTATATCTGCTATCTTTAATGTCAAATTTTGAAGTTTTTTTGCCAAAAAATCATCATCGTAAATTTCATATCTCGTCATACCTTTGGTATACTTGCTTTCGTAATCGTATAACTTTCCCTTTGGTAAAACTCTTATCGGTGGTAAGGCTTCTCCCTTTAGTACTCCCACAGTCACGTCTTCGCCCTCTATAAACTCCTCTATTAAAGCCTTTCTATCTATCTCGAGGACTTTACGAACAGCTCTCTCCAGCTCGGTGATGTCATTTACCATGTACAACCCCACGCTTGAACCTTGAGAGGCAGGCTTGACAATCGCAGGGTAAAGGTGCCAATCAATACCGTCCGAGGACTTGACTGCAAGCCACTTAGGAGTACTTATGCCGTGAAAGCTAAGTACTTTCTTAGTTAGGTCTTTGTCCATAGACACCGCGCTCCCCAGCACCCCCGTTCCCGTGTAGGGTATGCCCATCACCTCGAGAAGTCCCTGAACGCAACCATCCTCTCCGTACTTTCCATGTAGGGCTATAAACACCTTGTCCGGTTTGACTTTTTCAAGCTTACAAGGTAAATCCTCGGTTAGGTCAAGCTCAATAACTTCATGACCAAGCTCTTTCAGAGCTTTAGATACGGCTTTACCGGTTTTCAAGGATATTTCTCTTTCAGAGGACTTGCCACCCATTAGAACCACTACTCTCAATTACTTTTACCTCCTCTTCCAACTTTACTCCGTACTCTTCGTAAACTCGCCTTTTGGCTTCTATGATTAGCCGCTTTACATCTTCCACCTTCGCCTCACCGTAATTAACCATAAAGTTAGCATGTACGGTTGAAAACCCTACATCTCCTATCCTAAAGCCCTTCATCTTAACTTTTTCGAGCAGTGCACCCGCAAAGCTATCCGCAGGATTTTTGAAAGTTGAACCGGAAGTCGGCATGTTTATAGGCTGTGTCTTTTTTCTTTTAGCCCTTATTCTTTTGTACTCTTCAAGCACCGGAGTATCTGCAGCTTTAAGCTTAAATACCGCTCTGCAAATAAAGCCCTCGGCGGGAAACGGCGAGCTTCTGTACCCAAAATCTAACTCCCACACCTTTAACCTTTTGACCTCCAAATCCCACGATATAAACTCTACCTCTTCAAGGAACTCGCTCATCTCCACACCGAAAGAACCCGCGTTCATGGACACAGCCCCTCCCACGGTGGCGGGAAAGCCGAGGAGCTTGTATATCCCCTCGAGGTTATTCTTCACAGCCATCGCTACGATTTCTTTAAGGGGTGTACCTCCCATAGCTTCTATCACAAAATATCGGTCCGAGCGGCTAACTTGGATTTCCCTGAGAAAGGCAGTGCTTACCACAAGACCCTCGATACTTCCCAGAACAGTGTTTGAACCACCCCCCAGCACCAAAAGGGGAAGGTGCCTATCCCTTGCAAACTTTATACACTCAACTATATCCTCTACACTCTTAGGTGTTGCAAAGTACTTCGCTTCCCCTCCTACCCTTATGGTGGTAAACTTCCTAAGACTTTCCCTTTCCCTGATTAACTTCACTTCGTTAAATTATTTTAAATTTCCTTTCTCGGATACTCACAAGATACACTTACAAGTAGCTGTAAACAGTCTAACCACTCAAACTCCTAAGTTGCCCATAAATGTTTTCAAGCTCTTCTAATGGTATTCAGTTAAAGAGTTGATAGTAAAATAACCCGAGTTGCCACCTAAGAATCATGACCACAAACCAAGGCGAAAGCCCCTGTAAAGATTAAAAGCAAGAACAGACATAAATACCTTCAAAACAATACCCTCTTTTGTAGGAGCGTAAGGTCTTAGCCCCAAAAACCTGTAAACCATGCTAAAAGCCATCTCTATAAGCTGCCTGAAACCCCTCTTGAAAT
>WFYI01000016.1 GCA_015490155.1 Aquificaceae bacterium
CATCTATAGAGATGTTCAGGAAGATATTAGACGAGGCGTTGCCTGGAGATAACGTAGGAGTATTGTTGAGGGGAGTTGGAAAGGACGACGTAGAGAGGGGGCAAGTGTTGGCACAGCCCGGGAGTGTGACACCTCACAGGAAGTTCAAGGCACAGGTTTACATACTGTCTAAGGAAGAGGGTGGGAGGCATACACCTTTCTTCCTGAATTACAGACCCCAGTTTTACTTTAGGACTGCGGATGTGACAGGGACTGTGGTTAAGTTACCAGAAGGGGTGGAGATGGTAATGCCAGGGGACAACGTAGAGATAGAGGTAGAGTTGATAGTACCTGTTGCGATGGAAGAGGGGCTTAGGTTTGCTATAAGGGAAGGAGGGAGGACTGTAGGAGCTGGAGTTGTTACTGAGATTCTTGATTGAGGAGTAAAAGATGGCAGCTACGAGAGAGATTGTTACGCTTGCGTGTACCGAATGCAAGAGAAGGAACTACACTACTACGAAGAACAAACAGAAGCACCCCGGTAGGCTTGAGTTCAGGAAGTACTGCAAGTGGTGTAGAAAGCACACGGTTCACAGGGAAGTTAGATAAGGGGCAGTAGCTCAATTTGGCAGAGCGCGGGACTCCAAATCCCGCGGTTGGGGGTTCAAGTCCTCCCTGCCCCGCATTAGGGGTTAAGAGATAGATGAAGCTAAAAGAGTTCTTAGCCGGTGTAAGGTCGGAGCTTAAGAAGGTTACGTGGCCCACCAGAGATTTGGTTGTTAAAGCCACGTTAAGTGTTATAATATTCACTTTTGTTATAGGAATTTACCTATGGGTTTTAGACCTTTCTTTTACTAAGGTGCTTTCGTTTATTTTTGCTTTGAGAGGTTCTTGATGGAAGAGAAGGAGACGCACTGGTACGCTATACAGGTAGAGGCGGGAAAGGAAGCCGCGGCTAAGGAGAACTTTCTTAAGGTAGTAGAGTTAGAAGGTTTGAAGGACTTGGTTGAGAACGTGGTCGTTCCCGCCGAGGAAAAGGTCGTCATAAGAGCCTTGGGAAAGGAAAAGTATAGGTTATCGCTCAAGAAAAATAACAGAGATATAAGCGTCTTGGGTAAAAAGGGCGTGACCACTTTCAGAATAGAGGAGGGTAGGGTAAGCGTTGTGGAGAGTGTCGAAGGAGATGAATGTCTTAACGCTCCCCCTATTTCAAAGCCTGGCCAAAAACTGGTATGTAGAGAGAACAGGACAGAAGCCAAGATAATGCTTGATAACAAGGTGTTTCCCGGTTACGTACTTATGAAGGCGCACATGAACGATAGGCTTTTAAGAGCCATAGAAAAGACTCCCCACATGTACAGACCCATAATCGTGGGTGGAAAAGTCGCGCCCTTGAAAAACGAAGAGGTGGAGAGAATTCTGTCTCAGGTTCAAGAGGGACTCAAGACTAAGAGGGTGGAGTTTGAGAAGGGCGAACAGGTAAGGGTTATAGAGGGTCCTTTTATGAACTTTACAGGTACTATCGAGGAAGTTCATCCTGAAAGGGAAAAGCTCACCGTTCTGATAAGCATATTCGGAAGAATGACACCTGTAGAGCTGGACTTTGACCAAGTGGAGAAGATTTAAGGAGGAAATATTATGGCGAAGAAGGCTGTTGGTACTGTAGAGCTTATGCTTCCCGCACAGCAGGCGTCCCCTGCACCTCCTGTGGGACCTGCCTTGGGACAGCATGGAATAAACATAATGGAATTCGTCAAACAGTTCAACGCTGCCAGTAAGGACTACGAGCCCGGAACAGTGGTTCCCGTGGTGATAACCGTTTATCAGGATAGGAGCTTTACCTTCATAATGAAAACTCCTCCCGTTTCCTACCTGCTTAAGAAAGCCGCGGGTATTCAAAAGGGAGCCGCAGACCCCAAAAGGGACAGAGTTGGTAAGGTTGACCGCAAGCAGGTTGAGGAGATAGCCAAGCTGAAGCTCAAGGATATGAACACAGGAGATTTGGAGGCTGCGATAAGGACGGTCGCCGGAACGGCAAGAAGTATGGGTATAGAGGTAGAGGGTATATAAAGGAGAGATAGCCATGGCTAAGAAAGGTAAGAAGTATTTGAAGGCTTTGGAGCTTGTGGACAGAAACAAGTTCTACACCGTGGAAGAGGCGATAGACCTTCTTAAAAAGGTAGCCGAGGTTAGCGAAAGGAAGTTTGACGAGACGGTTGAGCTTGCCATGAGGCTGAACGTTGACCCCAAGTACGCAGACCAGATGGTAAGAGGCTCCGTAATACTTCCCCACGGACTCGGAAAGCCCATAAAGGTTCTGGTTCTTACCGAAGGTGAAACCGCAAAGGTGGCCGAGGAAGCTGGAGCCGATTACGTCGGCGGTGAGGACTTGATTAACAAAATCCTAAAGGAAGAGTGGGTAGATTACGATGTGGTTATAGCCACGCCGGAGATAATGTCAAAGGTGGCAAAGCTGGGAAGGATACTGGGACCCAAGGGACTTATGCCCAACCCTAAAACGGGAACGGTTACCAAGAACGTGGCTCAGGCGGTCAAGGACGCCAAAAAGGGAAGGGTTGAGTTTAAGGTAGATAAAGCCGGAAACGTCCACATGCCCGTTGGCAAGGTGGGTTTTGATAGAGATAAGCTCTTGGAGAACGTGTACGCCGCCATAGATGCGGTTGTGAGGGCTAAACCTCCGGGTGCAAAGGGACAGTATGTAAAGAGCATAACCCTTTCGACCACCATGGGACCCGGCATAAGGGTAGATACGCAGTCAGCCTTGAGAAGGCTACAAGAGATGGCAGCCTAAAGGAGAGGAAAGATGGAGAGGAAAAGTCATATAAAGAAGCAAGAGCTGATTAACTCCTTCAAAGATAGGTACTCGAAGGGAAATCAGTTCGTTATGTTCTTTGATTTCGCGGGTATAGACGCTTTCCCCTTGACACAGCTCAGGTTAGAGGTCAGAAATCTGAACGGAGAGATAGTAGTCGGAAAGAACACGCTCTTTTACAGGGCTTTCTCTGACACGCCTTTGGTTGACCACAGGGAGATATTCATAGGACCTACCGCCGCGTTGTTCGCTTACGGAGACGTGGTGGAGACCACCAAGAAGGTGGTTGATTTCCTAAAGGAAAACTTTGAGAAGGATTACGCTGAGAAGCTCAAGGGTGGGCTTTTACAGAACAAGTACATGACTTCTGAAGACATAAGGGCTTTGGCGGAGTTGCCTAGCAGGGAAGAGCTTATAGCCAAACTCATAGGCGTGTTGAACGCACCTATGACACAGCTCGTTATGGGGCTGAAGGCAGTCCCTCAAAAGCTTGCTATGGTTATAAAGGCTATAGAGGAACAAAAATCTTAAGGAGGTTTTGGTATGGCTACACTTACTATTGACGAGATAGTTGAGGCTATCAAGAATATGACCGTTCTTGAAGTTGCGGAACTCGCAAAGAAGCTTGAGGAGGAGTTCGGTGTTTCTGCCGCTGCTATGGTTGCTGCTGCTCCGGCTGCCGGAGGCGCTGCCGGTGGTGCCGCCGCTGAGGAGAAGACGGAGTTTGACGTCGTCCTGAAAGCTCCCGGTGGTAACAAGATACAGGTTATTAAGGTGGTAAGGGAGATAACCGGTCTCGGTCTTAAGGAGGCTAAGGAGCTTGTCGATGGCGCACCTAAACCTATAAAAGAGGGAGTTTCTAAGGAGGAAGCCGAGGAGCTTAAGAAAAAACTCGAAGAGGCCGGTGCAGAGGTAGAAGTAAAGTAAGAGTGGACGAAGACAGAACGCTTCTTTACGTTTTGAAGGTTTACGAGGCTCGTAAAAGCGAGCCTCGTGGTATTTGCTTACATGTCAATTTTAAATCTTATGATATAATAAACAATTTCTCAGCCGAGCAGTTTATCTCAGACCGCAAGAGGGTAGAAATATGAAGAATATATCACTTCCAAGAAAATTTTTCGGAAGAAGGAAGGAAATTATAGACCCTCCTTACCTTTTAAGTGTATCAAAAAGTTCCTTCGAGAGTTTTATACAGTTGAATAAGAACCCGTACAAGAGGGAGAACAAGGGACTCGAGTACATATTCAGAACCTCCTTCCCCTTTAAAGACCCGGACGAAAAGGTATTTCTCGACTACGTGGGCTATGAAATAGGCGATTGGGAGTGTAATAAGTGCAGTTATAAGCCCGGCTCTACGGAGCTTGGCGGTGAGGATATGAACTGCCCCAAGTGCGGGACTAAGCTCATTTACAAAGAAAAGTACACCGCAGACGAGTGTAGAACCAAGGGTTTAACCTACTCCGCACCCTTGAGGGTTATGTTTCGCCTCAGAGTTAACACCGAGGAGGGAGAAAAGGTCTCTCAGCCCAAGAAGGTTTACTTTGGAGAAATACCCCTTATGACTGAGAACGCTTCTTTCATCATAAACGGAAGCGAGAGGGTAATCGTCAATCAGCTCATAAGGTCTCCGGGGGTGTTTTTTGAGAAAAAGGAGGAGCGGCAAAAGGATAGCACCATAGTAAGGATAATATACAGGGCAAGCATAATCCCCGATAAAGGTTCGAGGATAGAGTTCGAGCTTTCCGGGGCAACAGACCTTCTTTCTGCGCGTGTAGATAGGAAAAAGATAAGCGCTATATCTATATTCAGGGCTTGGGGATACGAAACTTCTTATGAAATTCTTAGGCTGTTTTATGAAGGAGTTAAGAAGCTGGTGGTTACAAAGGGTAGCCTCTTTGATGCGGAAACCGGAGAGGAATACAACTTAGAAGACCTCGAGCAGTATTACGTATTTGCCGTACTTAGATACAAAGCTCTTATTGAGGATAAGAACAGAGAGGAGGAATTTATAGAGGAGCGGTTCATAGAGGAAATAGACCAGCTTCAGCTGTTGGTAGACGACGAGCGTATCTCTGTTGAGGCAATTACCGTTATCCCTAAAGAGGTCACGGTTAGAAGTGCATACGGTAAGGTCGTAATAGATACGCTTATTAACGAGACCAAACCGAGGGAACCTGATAAGAAGAGTCAGGTTAAATTGCCTTCCAAGTTCAATTTTAGGGACATAGGGCTGGTCGAGATATACAAGAAGCTCAGGCTCGTTGAGACTATGGCTATGGAAATAGAACACCTCGTCGAGAGGGCAAGGGCTTACTTTAAGGTGTTCTTTGAAGACATAACGAGGTACGACCTCTCGAACGTAGGTAGGGTAAAGATAAACGCAAAGGTTCACAACATACCCAAGACACTCAAGCCTGCAGACGTTGATATTTTAGATAAACTTCCCCCGCTGGCTCTTGCTGAGGATGTGGGCAAGCATAAGGCCGGTGAAAGAATAACCCCCGAACTCTTAAAGGAGCTGTTTAAGGGTAGGGGTAAGAAGAAAGAGGTAAAGGTAAAGGATTACACCGAAGAGGAAGCGAGGTTCATACTGCCCGTAGACCTTCTGAATGTGGTGAAACATCTTATAGACCTCCGGTTCGACAGGGAGAGAAAGGACGATATCGCCTACCTGGGTAACAGAAGGGTGAGGTCTGTGGGAGAACTTTTAGAGAACCAAAGCAGGTTAGGTATAGCCAAGATGGAAAAGGTTTTCAGGGACAGAATAGCGGTTGTAAACCCCGAAGACCCTAACCTGAAACCTCAAGACTTGATAAACCCCAGATACCTTACCAATTCTATAACCGAGTTCCTCAAGGGAGGGCAGCTCTCCCAGTACCTTGATAACACCAACCCTCTCTCGGCCCTCACCCACAAGAGGAGGCTTTCGGCTTTGGGACCCGGCGGGCTTACGAGGGAAAGTGCCAAGTTTGAGATAAGAGACGTTCACCCTTCTCACTACGGAAGGATATGCCCCATAGAAACCCCGGAGGGTCAGAACATAGGACTCGTTACCTCTATGACCGTTTACGCTCAAACAAACGAGTTCGGCTTCCTTATAACCCCTTACAGGAAGGTTGAGAACGGAGTGGTTACCGATAAGATTGATTACCTTGCGGCTTACGAGGAAGAAAACTTCGTTATCGCTCAAAGTACGCCCACGGATAAGAAGGGTAAGATATTAGCTGACAGGGTTCTCGCAAGGTACAAGAACGATATACAGATAGTTAGACCCGAACAGGTTAACTACATAGACGTGTCTCCCAGGCAGGTTATCTCCGTATCCTCGTCTCTAATACCTTTCCTTGAGCATGACGACGCGAACAGGGCGCTGATGGGTTCAAACATGCAGAGGCAGGCTGTCCCGCTTATGTTTACCCAATCTCCTCTCATAGGGACAGGGATGGAGAAAAAGGTGGCCAGAGACTCTCACTCGGTAGTAGTTGCGAAAAGGGGTGGTGTGGTAGAGGAGGTAGATAGTGCAAGGATAATTATCAGAGTAAACCCGGACGAGATAAACGAGAACGACCCCCTTGACTTCGGGTTGGACATATACGAGCTGAAAAAGTTCGGAAGGACGAATCAGGATACCTGTGTGAACCAAAGACCTCTCGTTGATAAGGGGCAGGAGATAAAAGCAGGGGACGTGATAGCGGACGGGCAGTCCACCAGGAAAGGTGAGCTTGCGCTCGGCAAAGATGTCCTCGTGGCGTTTATGCCATGGAGAGGCTACAACTTTGAGGACGCGATAGTTATATCTGAGAGACTCGTTAAGGAGGACGTATTTACCTCCATACACGTTGAGGAGTTAGAGGTAGAGGCAAGGGAAACGAAGCTCGGTGAAGAGGAAATCACCCGCGCCATTCCGGGTATTCCGGAAAAAGCACTATCCCACCTTGATGAGTTCGGTATCGTAAGGATTGGAACCTATGTCAAACCCGGAGACATCCTCGTTGGAAAGGTTACCCCAAAAGGTGAAACCCAGCTCACACCCGAAGAGAAACTCCTTCAGGCTATATTCGGTGAGAAGAGCAAAGACGTAAAGGATTCCTCCCTTAGATGCCCTCCGGGAACGGAAGGAGTGGTTATAGACGTTCAGGTGTTTACAAGGCGCGGGGGAGAAAGCAGAAAGAGTTATCTTGCGGAGTTCGTGGACAGAGAGGAAAGGGAGAACCTTGAGAGAGAACTTGAGAAGCGGAAGAGATTAATCATAGAGGGAAGAAACAGGGTAGTTAAGGGCTTTGTAGTAGGGAAGAAGATAGAGAAGGAAGTTAATATCAAGAGGAAGAAGATAGAGAAGGGAACCGTATTAAGTGAGGAACTCTTTGAGGACATACAGAACTACATACTCTCTAATCCCAAGAACTTCTTTGAGAACAAAAAGGTGATTAAGACCATAGAAGAGGTTGTCTCCAAGGCGCGCACCCAAGTTCAGATGCTCGAAAGGCTTTACGAGGAAAAACTTAAGAGCATCTACAGAAAGGGAGACCTTCCTCCGGGAGTGATAACCCTTGTAAAGGTCTACATAGCCGAGAAGAGGAAGATAAAGGTAGGCGATAAAATGGCAGGTCGCCACGGTAACAAGGGTGTTATCTCCGTAATACTTCCCGTAGAAGACATGCCCTTCCTACCGGACGGAACGCCCGTAGATGTAGTTCTCAACCCTCTGGGTGTTCCTTCCAGAATGAACGTGGGGCAGATACTCGAGACTCACCTCGGGTGGGCGGCAAGGGAACTCGGGAAGAAGGTCGCCGAGCTTGCGAACCAGGGATACGATAGAAAGAAGCTGACTAAATGGATTAAGGAAACCTACGCCATAGGGGACTCTACCGGTGAGAACGCTAAGTTCATAGAGGACTTCCTCAAGTCCCTTTCCGATGAGGAGTTTGAATTGATAGTCAGAGAGTATGCCCGTAAGGGTATCCCCATGGCGACCCCTGCCTTTGAGGGTGCAGAGGAATCAGCTATCAAGGAACTTCTTAAGCGTGCAGGGCTTCCCGAGAACGGTAAGGCTACACTCCGTGACGGAAGGACGGGAGAGCCCTTTGACCTTGAGGTTACCGTCGGATACATGCACATGCTAAAGCTGGTTCACATGGTTGACGATAAGGTTCATGCGCGTTCTACGGGACCTTACTCCTTGGTTACCCAACAACCTTTGGGTGGAAGAGCGCAGTTTGGCGGTCAGCGTCTCGGAGAGATGGAGGTCTGGGCATTAGAAGCTCACGGAGCTGCTTACACGCTGCAAGAGATGCTAACGGTTAAGTCCGATGACATAGAGGGAAGGAGCAAGGTCTACGAAGCTATAGTTAAAGGCAAGTACACCTACACTTCCGGAATACCGGAGTCCTTTAGGGTTCTCGTAAGGGAACTGAAGGCTTTGGGTATGGACGTTAGATGTCAGAACGGGGAGGACGTGGGTTGCGACCGTGTAGAAGTTAAAGAGGAGGAAGAGTAATGGAAAAAAGAAGAGGACTGCTTCCTTTTGACAAGATTAAGTTGATGTTAGCCTCTCCGGAGGAGATGAAAAGATGGTCTTACGGGGAGGTTAAGAGACCCGAGACCTTGAACTACAGGACTCTAAAACCTGAAAAGGAAGGACTCTTCTGTGCGAAGATATTCGGTCCCGTAAAGGATTACGAGTGTCTGTGCGGTAAGTATAAGGGAAAGAGGTACGAGGGGACGGTTTGTGATAGATGTGGAGTAGAGGTTACCACCACTTACGAGAGGAGGAGGCGTTTTGGACATATAGAGTTAGCCGCCCCCGTTTCACATATATGGTTCTTGAAAAGCACTCCCTCTAAGATAGGGACTCTCCTTGCCCTTACCTCGAGGGATGTTGAGAGAGTCATCTACTTTGAGTCATACCTCGTTATAGAGTATCCGGTGGAGGAGAGCGAGGAAGAGTCCTTTGAAAGGGCAAGCGATACTATACCGTTGAACGATGGAACTTCAACCCAGTGGGTAAAACTGCATGTGGTAAGCGAGGACGTTTACGAAGAGGAGTACGCTTTCAGCGTTGAAGGCAAGTACGAAGCCGGGATAGGTGCGGAGATAGTAAAGAAAGTCCTGAGCGAGTTAGACCTGCAGGAGTACGCAAAGAAATTGAGAACTCTAGTTAAGCCCTACAGCGTGGGATTTGAGGATTTGGGTCCCGCTGTAGAGACGGAGTATAAAAACCTTTACGAAAAGATTATAAGAACCATAGCGGAGAGCTTTAGAGAGTATAAGGTCGAAATTCATGGGCTTGAAGAAAGGGGTATCTCTCTCGAGGAGGGCATACATAAGCTAATTAGGGGAGAGATTTACCTTAACGTTGAGACGGGAGAACTCAGTGAAGAGCAGTCGGGAGATGAGTTTCTTACAGGTAAAGAGGCTATAAGCACTTACTACGAGAGGATTAGAGAGAAAAAGAACCTGCCGGTATTCGAGAAGATCAAGGAAGACATAAGGGCGACGGTTCTTAGAGAAGTCTCAGAACAGAAAATTAAAAAATATCTCAGAACCCTCAAACTGGTAGAGGGCTTTATAAGCAGCGGGAACAAGCCGGAGTGGATGATACTTGAGGTTATACCCGTTCTTCCCCCCGAACTCAGACCTCTGGTAGCTCTCGACGGGGGAAGGTTCGCCACCTCAGACCTCAACGACCTTTACAGGAGGCTTATCAACAGAAACAACAGGCTCAAGAGACTGATAGAGCTTGATGCCCCCGAGATAATCATCAGGAACGAAAAGAGAATGCTCCAAGAGTCGGTGGACGCCCTTATAGACAACGGCAAAAGGGGAAGAATGGTTACCCAGAACGGAAGACCCCTAAAGTCTCTGGCTGATTATCTAAAAGGTAAGCAGGGTAGATTTAGACAGAACCTTTTGGGTAAAAGGGTGGATTACTCGGGGCGTTCCGTTATAGTTGTGGGGCCCGAACTCCAGATGCACCAGTGCGGTCTTCCGAGGATAATGGCTCTTGAGCTTTTCAAGCCCTTTGTTTACAGGAGGCTTGAGGAAAAGGGCTACGCCACATCCGTTAAGAACGCTAAAAAGCTGGTCGAGCAGAAGGTTCCCGAGGTGTGGGAGTGCTTAGAAGAGGTGGTCAAACAGCATCCGGTTCTCCTCAACAGGGCGCCTACGCTTCACAGACCCTCGATACAGGCTTTTGAACCCCTGCTGGTTGAGGGCAAAGCGATAAGGCTTCACCCCTTGGTATGTCCGCCCTTCAACGCCGACTTCGACGGAGACCAGATGGCTGTCCATGTTCCCCTCGGTGTTGAGGCTCAATTGGAGTCTTACATACTGCTACTTTCGACGCAGAACATACTCTCACCTGCTCACGGAAAGCCGCTCACCATGCCCTCTCAAGACATGATTTTGGGAATTTACTACATCACCCAAGACCCCATAGAGGGTAGAAAGGGAGAGGGAAAGGTCTTCAGCTCCGAGGAGGAGGTTCTTAAAGCCCTCGAGCTTGGAAAGGTAGATGTCCATGCGGGCATAAAGGTCAAGATCAGGAGCGGTGAGCTTGTGGATACCACGCCCGGAAGGGTTCTTTTTAACTCAATAACCCCGGAGGGGTTCGAGTTTATCAACTATCCCCTCGATAAGAAAAAGCTCTCTAAGATAATAGTTGATTTTTACATAAAGTACGGAAACGAGAAGACGGTACAGTTCTTAGACAGGATTAAGGAACTCGGATTTTTAAGAGCCACAAATGCGGCTATATCCATAGGTGTGGACGACCTTCAGGTTCCGGAGGTTAAGAAGAAGATTATAGAAAAGGCCCTCAAGGATATGGATGAGATATTCCAACAATACAACGCGGGAATAATCACCAACAAGGAGCGGTACAACAAGGTAATAGATATATGGTCTGAGGCTACCAACAAGGTATCAAAGGCTATGTTCGAGGAGATAGAGAAGGGAGAGAGGGTGGAAAACGGCAGGGTGTATCCCGGTCTCTTCAATCCCATATTCATGATGGCTCTCTCAGGTGCGAGAGGTAACAGAGACCAGATAAGACAGCTTGCAGGAATGAGAGGTCTTATGGCTAAGCACTCGGGAGAGTTTATAGAAACACCCATCATATCTAATTTCAGGGAAGGGCTGAGCGTCCTTGAGTACTTCATATCTACCTACGGTGCACGTAAAGGTCTTGCCGACACGGCTCTTAAAACTGCCTTTGCGGGTTACCTTACCAGAAGACTGGTTGACGTTGCTCAAGACATAACTATAACCGAAGAGGACTGCGGAACCCTAAAGGGTATAGACGTTGAACCCATAATTGAGGCAGGAGAGGAGAAGGTTCCCCTTAGAGACAGAATATTCGGTAGAACCCTTGCTGAAGACGTGATTGACCCATATACGGGAGAGGTTATAGCTAAGAGGAACGAAGTCGTTGACGAGAAGCTCGCAGACAAGATAAGCCACTCGGGTATAGAGAAGGTCAAGATAAGGTCTACTCTGACCTGTGAGGCAAGACGCGGTGTTTGTTCCATGTGTTACGGATGGGACCTCTCTCAGAGAAAGCTCGTTTCCATAGGAGAAGCTGTGGGCATAATAGCGGCTCAGTCTATAGGTGAGCCGGGAACTCAGCTTACCATGAGAACCTTCCACATAGGTGGGGCTGCCACCGCCCAGAAAGAACAAAACGTTCTTATAGCTGAGAGTGATGGAAAGGTTAAGTTTTACGAAATAAGGGCTATAAAGAACCGCAAGGGAGAGGTGATAAACATATCGAGGGACGGGGCCGTAGGCATACTTGATGAAAACGGCAGGATGATAGAAAGGCACTCTGTACCTTACGCCGCTAAGCTCCTCGTTAAAGAGGGAGATAAGGTTGAAAGCGGGAAGGCTATGGCTGAATGGGACCCGTTCAATACCTACATAATAGCTGAAGAAGAGGGAACCGTTGAGCTAAAGGATGTGATACTTGACGTTACCATAAGGGAAGAGAAAGACCCATTCACCGGAAAGACCGCAACCATAGTTTCCTTTATGAGACCGAGAGACGCGATGCTTCACACACCGAGAATTACGGTCAAAACCTCGAAGGGAGAGTTTACCTACGACCTGCCTGTGAATGCCATACTCAACATTCCCGCAGATAAAATTGAGCAGGAGTGGTTTAAATGTCCTACCTGTTCCGAGGCTGAGGAGGCAGAGATAAAGCACCAGTACTACGTTGTGAAGGACTTTAGCGTTAAGCCCGGAGATGTGCTTGCCAAGATACCCAAGGAGATGGCAAAGGTCAGAGACATAGTGGGAGGTCTGCCCAGAGTTGAGGAGCTTTTTGAGGCTCGCAAGCCTAAAAATCCCGCGATAATATCCGAGATAGACGGAATAGTTAAGATATACGAAGACGCGGACGACATCATAATCTTCAACCCGGCGAAGGGTAAGTCTCAAAGGGTTTCCATTAAGAAGGACGAGCTTATTCTCGTCAAACATGGACATATGGTTAAGAAGGGAGACAAGATTACCGACACGGGTATAGAAGCAGAGATAGATGGACAGGTAAGGATAAAGGGTAGGGGCTTTAAGATAGTAGTTCTTAATAAGGACACCGGTCTCGAGAGAGAGTACTTCGTTCCTAAGGGTAAGTTCCTGCTGGTAAAAGATGGAGACGAGGTAAAAGCCGGAGACCCGCTAACCGATGGAACGCCCCTACCGGAGGAGATACTCAAGGTTAAGGGTATAGACGAGCTTCAAAAGTTCCTTCTGAAGGAAGTCCAAATGGTTTACAAGCTCCAGGGTGTTGATATAAGCGATAAGCACTTCGAGATGATTATCAAGCAGATGTTAAGGAGAAGAAGAATAGTTGACCCGGGAGATAGCAGATTTCTTGTCAACGAAGAGGTAGATAAAGAGGAGCTGGACGCGGAAATACAGAGGATTAAATCCGAAGGCGGTAAGTTGCCCAAGGCAGAACCTATACTCGTGGGAATAACAAAGGCATCTCTCTCTACTAAGAGTTGGATATCCGCTGCTTCTTTCCAAGAAACTACTCAGGTTCTAACGGAGTCAGCGTGTCAGGGTAAGGTGGACGAGCTTTACGGAATAAAGGAAAACGTCATAATAGGTAATCTCGTTCCCGCCGGGACAGGAGTTGACGATTACTCGAGGGTTGAGGTTGTAGAGGAAGGTAAGGAGCTGTTTGCGGAAGGCGAAAGCTTGAAAGAGGAAGAGGAGTAAGGTAAAATAACTGTTTGCGTTTTTTAAGGAGGCTACGGTATGCCAACGATAAACCAGCTTATAAAGTACGGAAGGAAGAAGAAGGAGAAAAAGTCCAAAGCACCAGCTCTGCAGGGAAATCCCCAAAAGAGGGGGGTGTGCGTGCGTGTTTACACTGTGACACCGAAGAAGCCAAACTCTGCTTTGAGAAAGGTTACTAGGGTAAGGCTCTCTAATGGAATAGAGGTCACGACCTACATACCCGGAGAGGGTCACAACCTTCAGGAGCACTCCATAGTACTGGTAAGGGGTGGAAGGGTCAAAGACCTCCCCGGTGTCAGATATAAAGTTGTCAGAGGAACCCTTGACGCCGCAGGTGTTGAAGGAAGAAGGCAGTCGAGGTCTAAGTACGGAACAAAGAGACCCAAGGAGTAATTTAGGAGGCTTTAAGTTATGCCAAGGAAAGGACCTGTCCCTAAGAGAGATATAAAGCCGGATGCAAAGTACGGCGATGTTTTGGTTCATAAGCTCATAAACAGGGTTATGAAAGATGGAAAGAAGAGCGTTGCAGAGTGGATAGTTTACACCGCCATGGAAGAGGCGGCAAAGGAAAAAGACATGCAACCTGTTGAGCTACTGCACAAGGTTATAGATACATTAAAACCGGAATGGGAAGTGAGACCCAGAAGGGTAGGTGGAGCTACCTATCAGGTTCCCATGGAAGTTCCCGAAAGGAGACAGATAAGCTTGGCTTTGAAGTGGCTCGTTGACGCGGCGAGAAACAGGTCGAGGGGAAGAGGAAGCTACACTATGGTAGAAAGATTAAAGGCAGAAATGCTCGATGTCTTAGAAGGTAAGGGAGCCGCTATGAAAAAGAGGGAGGAAACCCACAAGATGGCTCAGGCTAACAAGGTTTTCTCACATTTCAGGTGGTAATAAGGAGGATAGGTTATGGCAAGGCAGGTTCCGATAGAGAGGCTCAGGAACATAGGTATAGTTGCGCATATAGACGCAGGTAAGACCACTACGACGGAGAGGGTTCTATACTACACGGGTAAAACCTACAAGATAGGTGAGGTTCACGAAGGTGCAGCCACTATGGACTGGATGGAGCAGGAGAAGGAAAGGGGAATTACCATAACGGCGGCGACGACGGCTTGTTACTGGGAGAGGAACAATAAAACTTATCAGATAAACATAATAGATACACCGGGACACGTCGACTTCTCCGTGGAAGTCGTCCGTTCTATGAAGGTTCTTGACGGGATAGTGTTTATCTTCTCCGCGGTCGAGGGTGTTCAGCCCCAATCGGAGGCAAACTGGAGATGGGCGGACAGGTTCAGCGTTCCGAGGATAGCCTTCATCAACAAAATGGACAGGCTCGGGGCGGACTTCTACAGGGTGTTCGGTGAAATAGAAGAAAAGCTTACTATGAAACCCATACCCATACAGATACCCATAGGGGCAGAAGAGGAGTTTAAGGGGGTTGTTGACCTCATAAACATGAAGGCGATTATATGGCTCGAGGAAACCCTCGGTGCAAAATACGAAATCGTAGACATTCCCGACGAACTGAAAGATAAGGCACAGGAATGGCGCGAAAAGATGATAGAGGGGGTGGTAGAGACCGACGACGAGCTTATGGAAAAGTACCTCGAGGGTCAGGAGATAGGCTCCGAGGAGCTTGTGAAAGCCCTAAGAAAAGCGACCATAGATAAGGTTGCGGTACCTATACTCTGCGGTTCCGCTTTTAAGAACAAGGGTGTTCAGCCGCTACTTGATGCGGTTATAGACTTCCTCCCGTCTCCGGTAGATATACCTCCCGTAAAGGGTATAAATCCCAAAACGGGTGAAGAAGAGGAAAGAAAGCCTTTGGACGACGAACCCTTCTGCGCCTATGCATTTAAGGTTATGTCCGACCCCTACGCAGGACAGCTTACTTACATAAGGGTCTTTTCTGGAGTTCTCGAATCCGGTTCTTACGTTTACAACGTTACAAAGGGTGAAAAGCAAAGGGTAGGAAGGCTACTTATGATGCACGCCAACACCAGAGAGGAGATAAATAGCCTCTCCGCAGGTGAGATAGGTGCCGTGGTAGGACTTGACGCGGCAACTGGAGACACCCTCGCGGACGAGAAGCACCCCATTATACTTGAAAAGCTCGAATTCCCTGAACCCGTTATATCCATAGCTATAGAACCTAAGACTAAGAAAGACCAGGAGAAACTCTCCCAGGTTCTAAACAAGTTTATGAAGGAAGACCCCACTTTTAAAGCGACCACCGACCCGGAAACCGGACAGACACTCATACACGGAATGGGTGAGCTTCACCTTGAGGTCATGGTTGACCGTATGAGAAGGGAGTACGGCATAGAGGTAAACGTGGGTAAACCGCAGGTTGCTTACAGGGAAACTATAAAGAAGAAAGCTACCGGAGAGGGTAAGTTCATAAGACAGACCGGTGGTAGGGGTCAGTATGGTCACGCGGTTATAGAGATAGAACCCCTTGAAAGAGGGCAGGGTTTTGAGTTTGAGAATGCCATAGTGGGCGGTGTGATACCCAAGGAGTTCATACCTGCGGTTGAGAAGGGTATAAAGGAAGCCCTTGACAGCGGGATACTTGCCGGATACCCGGTTGTGGACGTAAAGGTCAAACTCTTTGACGGCTCATACCATGAGGTTGACTCCTCGGAACTTGCCTTCCAGATAGCCGGTTCCATGGCGTTCAAAGAGGCGGCAAAGAAAGCAAACCCGGTAATCCTCGAACCAATCATGGAGGTTGAGGTGGAAACTCCCGAGGATTACGTAGGAGATGTGATAGGAGACCTCAACTCGAGGCGTGGGAAAATCATGGGAATGGAAAACAAGGGCGTTATAACCGTGGTCAAGGCTCATGTTCCGCTTGCGGAGATGTTCGGTTACGCCACCACCCTAAGGAGCTTGACACAAGGGCGTGGAACCTTTATAATGAAGTTTTCCCATTACGAGGAAGTTCCTCAGCACGTCGCTGAAAAAATTATCGGGGAACGCATGGCGGGCAAAAGTGCCTGATTAGGAGGTAAAGGAGTAATGGCAAAGGAGAAATTTGAGAGGACGAAGGAACACGTGAACGTAGGAACCATAGGGCACGTAGACCACGGCAAAAGCACACTCACATCAGCAATCACCTGCACACTTGCAGCTGGGATAATAGAAGGCGGCAAAGCAGAATGCCTCCAGTACGAAGAGATAGATAAAGCACCCGAAGAGAAAGAAAGAGGGATAACCATAAACATAACCCACGTAGAGTACGAGACACCCAAGAGGCACTATGCACACGTAGACTGCCCCGGACACGCAGACTACATAAAGAACATGATAACCGGAGCCGCACAGATGGACGGAGCGATACTCGTGGTATCCGCCGCAGACGGACCCATGCCCCAGACGAGAGAACACGTACTCCTTGCAAGACAAGTTAACGTACCCTACATAGTCGTATATCTCAACAAATGCGACATGGTAGACGACGAAGAACTACTTGAACTTGTGGAACTCGAAGTAAGGGAACTTCTCAGCAAGTATGAGTTTCCTGGGGACGACGTACCCGTAGTAAGGGGTTCAGCCCTTGGGGCATTAGAAGAAGTCAAGTCAGGCAATCCCGGCAAGTGGGTAGATAGCATAAAGGAACTAATAAACGCCTTAGACGACTACATACCCTCACCACAGAGGGACGTAGACAAACCCTTCCTAATGCCCATAGAGGACGTGTTTACCATATCTGGTAGGGGTACAGTTGTTACGGGCAGAGTAGAGAGGGGGGTATTAAAGCCCGGGGATGAGGTAGAGATAGTAGGATTGAAAGAGGAATCAAGCAAGACAGTAGCTACATCTATAGAGATGTTCAGGAAGATATTAGACGAGGCGTTGCCTGGAGATAACGTAGGAGTATTGCTGAGGGGAGTGGGTAAAGATGATGTAGAGAGGGGGCAGGTATTGGCACAACCGGGGAGTGTGACACCTCACAGGAAGTTCAAGGCACAGGTTTACATACTGTCTAAGGAAGAGGGTGGGAGGCATACACCTTTCTTCCTGAATTACAGACCCCAGTTTTACTTTAGGACTGCGGATGTGACAGGGACTGTAGTTAAGCTACCTGAAGGGGTAGAGATGGTAATGCCAGGGGACAACGTAGAGATAGAGGTAGAGTTGATAGTGCCTGTTGCGATGGAGGAAGGGCTTAGGTTTGCTATAAGGGAAGGAGGGAGGACTGTAGGAGCTGGAGTTGTTACTGAGATTCTTGATTGAGGAGTAAAAGATGGAACAGGATAAGATACGCATAAAACTGAGGGCTTACGACCACAGACTTCTTGATGAATCAGTGAAGAAGATAATAGAGACCGTAAAGAGAACCGGGGGTGTTATAAGGGGTCCCATACCTCTGCCCACGAGGAAGAGGAAGTGGTGTGTTTTACGCTCTCCCCATAAGTTTGAGCAGTCAAGGGAGCACTTTGAGATAAGAGAGCATTCGAGGATTTTGGATATAACGAGGGTTACGCCTCAGACTATAGAGTCGCTTATGGAGATTAACCTACCCGCAGGTGTAGACGTTGAAGTAAAGATGAGAGGTTAAGAGATGTTAGGTTTGATAGGCAGAAAACTCGGAATGACACGTGTGTTCCTTGAGGACGGTACCGCCGTTCCCGTTACCGTTGTGGAAGTTCCTACAAACTACGTGGTTCAGGTAAAGACCAAGGATACGGACGGGTACGACGCGCTCCAGCTGGGAGCCTTTGAGGCTAAACCGAAAAATGTTACAAAACCTCTTTTGAAGCACTTTGAAAAGCACGGGGTAAAACCCCTTAAGGTTCTCAAAGAGTTCAGGGTGGACAACCCATCGGACTTCAAAGAGGGACAGGAACTCAGCTTAGCCGATGTGTTCCAGCCCGGAGACCTCGTGGACGTTGTCGGGAAATCCAAGGGAAGGGGCTTTACCGGAACTATGAAGAGGTGGGATTTTGGCGGCTTTCCTAAATCTCACGGACACAGATACCACAGGGCGGTAGGCGCCATAGGAAACAGAACAGACCCCGGTAGAGTATGGAAAGGCAAAAAGATGGCGGGACATTACGGGAACGAAACCGTAAGGATACAAGCTCTGGTGGTTGTAGATGTTATCCCTGAGAAGGGATTGTTGTTACTCAAAGGCTCGGTTCCCGGGGCTGTTAAGGGAACACTTTTTCTTGAAAAATCCAGAATCTCTTACAGAAGAAAGCTAAAGCTAAAACAGGAGAAATTCAGTAGCAAGGCATCTGTGGTTAAAGGAGAATCCCCATGAAGATAGGAAGGACAGAGGTTAGGGACGACGTTTTTAACGTTGAGGTTAAAAAACACGTTCTTTGGGAAGTTGTAAAGTGGCAACTCGCTTCACGGAGGCAGGGAACCCACTCCACCAAGACTCGTGGAGAGGTGAATTACAGCGGGAGGAAGTTACTTCCTCAGAAGGGAACGGGAAACGCAAGGCACGGTGATAAAGGGGCAAACATATTCGTAGGTGGTGGGGTAGCCCACGGACCCAAGCCGAGGGATTACTGGTACCCCCTTCCCAAGAAGGTTAGGAAACTCGCCCTAAAGATGGCTCTCTCGGATAAGGCGCAGAGCAAGGCTGTATCCATACTTGCAAATATAGACCTCGGTAAAACTCCGAAAACCAAGAAAGCCTTGGAGTTTTTGAAGAAACAGAAGGCTCAAGACCTTAAGGTACTTATCGTTGTGCCTCATAAAGACGAGGTCGTGTACAAATCCTTTAGGAACCTGCCTAACGTGAGGGTCGTGCCTGTAGAAGGACTTAACGTTTACGATATTCTATGGAGTGATAAGCTGATAATTCAGAAAGATGCTCTTGAAGGTATATACAAGAGGGTAGAGACATGAGCCAAAGAAGACCTTACGACATAATTATCAAGCCCGTGATTACTGAAAAGTCTAACAGGTTAATGGAAGACGAGAAGAAGTACACTTTTGAGGTTGCTCTCGATGCCTCTAAGGGTGAGATAAAAAGTGCGGTGGAACAGCTCTTCGGTGTTAAGGTCAAAAAGGTAAATACCATGACTGTGAAACCCAAGAAGAAGAGGATAATAGGTAGATTTAGGAAATACGGAACTACCAAAAGGTGGAAGAAAGCGGTTATTACCCTTGAAGAGGGTCAAGAGTTAGACCTTCTCAGTATAGTTTAAGAGGTGATAAGATGGGTGTTAGAAAGCTGAAGCCTACGAGTAACGGAACGAGGCACGCCGTAGTTTACGACTTTGCAGAGATAACGAAAAAAGAACCTGAAAAGTCCCTTGTGATAAGCTGGCACAGAGCTAAGGGAAGGTCTCGCCAGCAGGGTAAGATTACCGTAAGACACAGGGGTGGAGGACATAAGAAGCTCTACAGGATTATCGACTTCAAGAGAGACAAGAGTCTCGTACCCGCAAAGGTCGTATCCGTAGAGTACGACCCCTTCAGGAGTGCCAGAATAGCCCTTCTCCAGTATGCGGACGGAGAAAAAAGGTATATACTTTGGGTGGAAGGCATGCAGGTCGGGGACAGCATTTCCTCTATAAACTACGAGGATGCCGAAGCCGGAAAACCCCTACCCGAGATAAAACCGGGTAATGCAATACCCCTTAAATACATACCCGTTGGAACTTTGATACACAACATAGAGCTTAAACCCGGTAAAGGTGGACAACTGGTAAGGTCAGCCGGTGTGTCGGCGCAAATACTCGGTAGGGTTAAGGATTACGTTCAGGTTAGACTTCCTTCTGGAGAGGTTAGGCTTATCCACCAAAGGTGTATGGCTACCATAGGAACGATTGGATTGGCAGAACACGAACTTATAAAGCTGGGTAAGGCGGGACGCTCGAGGTGGAAAGGTTGGAGACCCTTCGTAAGGGGAACGGCGATGAACCCCGTTGACCACCCTCACGGTGGCGGAGAAGGTAGAACTAAGGGTAAAAACCCCGAATCTCCTTGGGGTTGGAAGACCAAAGGGTACAAGACCAGAAGGGGTAGAAAGTACTCCGATAAGTTCATAATAACTCGTAGGAACGGGAGGCCGCTCTGATGGGATATAAAGGTGCGTGGAACAAAAGGGACAGGCTGATAGAGGATTTTGACAAATTTTATTCCCTGTACAAGAAGCTCCATAGGCTTCATAAGAAAGTTAGAGAAGCCCAAAAGAGTGGAAAACCGGAGGTCGTAGAGAATAGGGTTAAGAGGTATCAGGAGGTTTATCAGGAGTTTAGGTCTCTTGTAGATAAAAAAGCGTGGGTAGACCCTAAACTTTGGAAGAGAATAAGGGCTATGAACGAGAGCGGCGATAGAAAAGTGGTGAAGACTTACTCAAGAAGTACCACGATAATCTCTGAATTCGTTGGACATACCATAGCGGTTCACAACGGCAAAACCTTCGTTCCGGTTTACATAACCCAGGAGATGGTGGGGCATAAGCTCGGAGAGTTTGCGCCTACGAGAACCTTCAAGGGTCATCCTGAAAAGTCAGCTAAGGTAGTAAAGAAGAAGTGAGGTTAAACCATGGTGGAAACTAAGGAAGCTAAAGCTCTGCTCAGATATGCGAGAACTTCTCCCCTCAAAGCGAGGCAGGTTTTGAGGCTTATACAGGGTAAAGAGGTTGGAGAGGCTCTGTACACGCTTAGGGCTTTGCCCAAGAAGGCTGCCAAGATTGTCGAGGGTGTTCTTAAAAGTGCTATAGCGAATGCTGAACAGAAGGGGTTGGATTTGGATAGATTGTATGTGAAAACTGCTGTTGCGGACGACGGGCCCATGTTTAGGAAGTGGCTCCCGAGAGCGCACGGAAGGGCTACCATGCTCAGGAAGAGGTTGTCTCACATAACCATAGTTGTGGCTGAAAAGCCCGAGGAAGAGGAGGACTAATTCATGGGACAGAAGACGCACCCTGTAGGTTTTAGGCTCGGCATAACTAAGCCTTGGGATTCAAAGTGGTATGCCCCTAAGAGGGAATACGGAAAGCTACTTCACGAAGACCTTAAGATAAAGGATTACATAAAGAAAAGGTATAAGGTTGCAGGGGTATCGAGAATAGAGATAGAGAGAATAGCGGACAAGCTCAAGATAAGGATTTATTCCTCTAGACCGGCAATCATAATAGGTAGGAAGGGTCAAGAGGTAGAGGCTCTGAAAAAAACGGTTGAGAAGATGGTCTCCAATAAGGAGATAACAATTAGCGTTGACGAGGTTCGCGTTCCGGAGATGGACGCTCAGCTCGTTGCGGAGGATATCGCCTTCCAGATAGAGAGGAGGGTTTCCCACAGGCGGGCTATGAAGAGGGCTATAGACAACACCCTTAAAGCCGGTGCTAAGGGGGTAAAGATACAGGTAAAGGGGAGGATAGGCGGTGCTGAGCTTGCGCGTAAGGAATGGTTCCTAGTTGGAAGGATGCCACTTCAAACCTTAAGGGCTGACATAGACTACGGTTTTGCCACTGCTTACACTAAGTACGGTATTTTGAGTGTGAAGGTCTGGATTTACAAGGGAGATATTCTCAAGGGTGGAAAGGAAGAGATACTTAAGAAGATAGAGGAAGACCTTTCCAGAGCGGACAAGGAGGTTTAAGGTATGTTTTTGCAACCTAAGAAGACCAAACACAGAAAGGTACAGAGAAGAACTCTTAAAGGTAAATCTTACAGGGGTAACAAACTTGCCTTCGGCGAGTACGGAATACAGGCTCTTGACAGGGCTTGGATAACCCAGAGGCAGATAGAGGCTGTAAGGGTTGCACTGGTGAGAACCCTAAAGAAAGGTGCCAAGGTGTGGATAAGGATATTCCCCGATAAGCCTTACACCAAGAAGCCAAACGAGGTCAGAATGGGTGGAGGAAAAGGTGACCCCGAGGGCTTTGTAGCTGTAGTCAAGCCCGGAAGGATAATGTTTGAGTTTTCCGGTGTTCCCGAAGAGGTTGCAGAGGAAGCGTTCAGGATGGCATCTGCCAAACTTCCCATAAAGGCAAGGCTCGTTAAGTCCGGAGGTCTCGTGGTATGAAGGCACAGGAGCTTAGGAAAATGAGCGTTGAGGAGCTGTATAAGAAAGCAGACGAGCTTAAGATGGAACTTATGAAGTTGAGGTTTCAGGCAAAACTGCAGGGTTTAGATAACCCTATGATTGTGAGAAATACCAGGAAGGATATAGCGAGAGTTCTTACGGTAATAAGGGAAAAGGAGCTTAAAGGAGAGGCATGATGGCTGAGATTAAAGAAAAAGCTTGGAGCGAGAGAAGAAAGCATCTTACAGGGGTCGTGGTATCCGACAAGATGGATAAAACTGTTGTGGTCAGGGTGGACAGGAAGGTTCCCCACCCCCTTTACGGTAAGCACATAATAAAGAGCAAAAAGTTTCACGCCCACGACGAAAATAACGAGTGTAAGGTGGGTGATGTAGTGGTTATCAGAGAATCCAGACCCATATCGAAGACAAAGAAGTGGGTCGTGGTAAAGATACTCAGCAGGAAGGAAGGTTAATCCATCTTCCTTTTTTGTCCCTAAGTCTTTATTATTATTTTTATGGTCAGGTATGCTCTTTACTTTTTGATAATAATTATAGTAGCAGACCACATTTACACCCATTATGTTCCCCCCTTAGTTAACTCTATAGCGAGCTTCTACGAGGGCAGGCAGGTAAAGGTTTTGGAAGAGGACAAGGATGCCAAAAGCTTGCTCGATAAAATCGTGGACAAAGTTAAGGAAAACCTGTGAGGTATAGCCATGGAAGAGTTTGGGTTTAACACGGTTGAGGAAGCTATAGAGGACATAAAAGAGGGGAAGATGGTCATAGTCGTAGACGACCCCAACAGGGAGAACGAGGGGGATTTGGTAATGGCGGCGGAAAAAGTTTCCCCTGAAGCTATAAGCTTCATGGCTAAGTACGGGAGGGGACTGATATGCCTATCACTGCCACCGGAAAAGTGCGAGGAGCTTGATTTGTACCCCATGGCTCACCGCAACACAGACCCCAAGGGAACCTACTTTTGTGTTTCTATAGATGCACACCCTAAGCACGGAACTACGACGGGTATATCCGCTTACGATAGGGCAAAGACTATTCAGATAGCCATAAGTCCCGAATCTACACCTGCGGACTTTATAAGACCCGGGCACGTTTTTCCTCTGAAGTCCAGACCGGGGGGAGTGCTTGAAAGGGCGGGACATACTGAAGCTTCTGTAGACCTTGCCAGACTTGCGGGGCTTTACCCCGCAGGGGTTATATGTGAAATAATGAAGGACGACGGAACTATGGCACGCCTGCCGGACTTGGTGGAGTTTGCGAAGGAGCATGGCTTAAAGATAATCACCATAGCGGATTTGATAAAGTACAGACTAAAAAGGGAAAGGCTTATAGAGAGGGAAGCTACCGCGCACCTACCTACGCCTTGGGGAGTTTTTAAGATACACGCTTACAAACATAAGCTTACCGGCGAGGAACAGATAGCCCTTACCATGGGAGAGTGGGAAGAAGAAGAACCCGTTCTGGTTAGGGTTCATTCCGAGTGTCTTACCGGAGATGTGTTCAAGTCGATGAGGTGCGATTGCAGACCCCAACTTGAGAAGGCTTTGGAAACGATAGCTAAGGAAGGCAAGGGCGTGCTGGTTTATATCCTCGGACACGAAGGAAGGGGTATAGGTATAGCTAACAAGATAAGAGCTTATGCCCTTCAGGAGGAGGGATACGATACCGTTGAGGCTAACGAAAAGATAGGCTACCCTGCGGATTTAAGGGATTACGGCATAGGTGTTCAGATACTCCTTGACTTGGGTGTCAGGAAGATGAAACTTATGACCAACAATCCCAGAAAAATAATAGCCCTTGAGGGATTCGGGCTTGAGATAGTTGACAGGGTTCCTTTAAAGATAGACCCCAATCCGCACAACAGGGTGTACCTGAACGTTAAGAAGAATAAACTCGGACACATGATTTAGCAGGGCTTTAAAGTCGAGTTTGCCTCTATTGGAAATATTGACTAAATTATTTCGGTTAGCTC
>WFYI01000017.1 GCA_015490155.1 Aquificaceae bacterium
CTCCCCGACGGTGTAAAGATAGAACACCTCTACGACCAAGCCTACCTGACCGAGAAAGCGGTCTCCACCATACAGAAGGCACTATTCAGCGGTATGCTCCTGGTCGCCTTCGTGACCGCCTTTTTGATGGGCAACTTCAGGGCGTCGCTGATAGTCATATCCTCCCTACCCCTTACCCTCCTTATCGCCTTTATAGTGATGAAGGAGACGGGCATGAGCGGGAACCTCATGACCTTGGGAGGTCTCGCCATAGGTATCGGAATGTTCGTGGACTCCTCGGTGGTCATAGTGGAGAACATTTACAGACATCTGACGGAGAAGAAGGACGGGCTCAAGTTCTCGGTGGTCTTGGACTCGGTTAAGGAGGTCTGGAGACCCGTTCTCTTTGCGGTTCTCATAATAGTGATAGTTTTCTCTCCCATATTCGTCTTTGAGTCCATAGAGGGCAAATACTTCAAGCCCCTTGCCCTTACGCTCATAATAGCCCTTCTGGGTTCACTCCTCATAGCCTTCACCTTCATACCGGTTCTAAGCTACTACTTCCTAAGCCCGGGCAAGGAGACCTACAGCAAGCTCATGAGCAAGATACACGGAATTTACGACAGAGTCCTTGATGCCACATTCAAGGTCAGAATTCCCCTCTTCTTGGGTGTTTTCGTCTCCTTTATATTCAGCCTCTTCCTGCTCACACGGATAGGGACGGAGTTCGCTCCCGAGCTTGAGGAGGGCGCGGTCATAGTTAAGGCTTTCATGGATCCCAACGTCTCTCTGGAAGAGGGCAAGAGGGTCGCCATGGCGATGGAGAGGGAAGCTCTCAGGTTCCCCGAGGTCATAAGGACTTACTCCACCATAGGAAGGGCTGAGAAGGGTGAGGCTGCGGACGTTAACTACATAGAAACTTGGATAATCCTAAAGCCCCAGAGCGAGTGGGAGAGCTTCAAGACCAGGGAGGAGTTCAACCAGATACTCAGGGAGCGCCTTGAGTGGGTGCCAGCTTCCGTGGGTTTCACCCAGCCCATAAAGATGAGGATAGACGAGCTTCTCTCGGGTGTGAGGGCGGACATAGCCATAAAGATATTCGGTCAAGACCCCGAGCTTCTGAACCAGCTGGCGGACAAGGTCAAAGAAATAACCGAGAGTGTCCCCGGAGCGGTGGATGTCCAGAAGGAGATACAGGCGGGAAGGCTCCAGCTGAGGGTATATCCCAAGTGGGAGACCTTGGAGAGATACGGGATAACCGTTGAGGAAGTCCTAAATGTAATTAAATACGCCCTCGGCGGAGCCGAGATGGGTGTCCTACAACAAGATACCTTCCTATTTCCCATAGTCATGACCCTGCCCGATGAGTTCAGAGGAGAGATAAGCAGGCTAAAGAGCATTCCCCTGTTTGAGAGGGACGGCAAACTACTGACCTTCGGTGATGTGGCGGACATAAAGGTAGAACCGGGACTTTTCGTGATAAGGAGGGAGAACAACATAAGGTTCGCTCTGGTGATGCTCAACGTGGAGGGAAGGGACATCGGCGGTTTTGTGGAGGAGCTCAGGAGCAAGGTGGACAAGGAACTCAAGATGCCCAAGGGCTACTTCATAACCTACGGAGGTCAGTTTGAGAACCAGCAGAGGGCTATGAAGAGGCTCTCCATAGCTGTCCCCGTGTCCATATTCCTGATATTCATAATGCTTTATCTGAACTTCAACTCCATAAGGGACGCGCTCGTGGTGATGCTGAACGTTCCCTTTGCGGTGATAGGTGGAATTATCGCTCTTTATATCTCGGGTTTTAACCTCTCGGTGCCCTCAGCCATAGGCTTTATAGCCATATTCGGTATAGCCACCCTAAACGGCGTGGTGCTGGTGACCTACATAAGACAGCTCCTTGAAGAGGGTCTGGACATAAGGGAAGCGGTCAAAAGGGCTTCAATCCTCAGGATAAGACCCATTCTGATAACCGCCATAACCACCTTTATGGGACTTATACCACTGCTTGTGATAAGCGACATAGGTTCGGAAGTCCAAAAACCCCTTGCCACCGTCGTCATAGGCGGAATCTTCACCTCAACTTTGCTGACCTTGGTAATTCTCCCGGCTGTGTATGAGAGTGTGTATAGGAGGTTTAGGAGTGGATAACGACCTATTTCTTGGAGGAAGGCTCTCCCAACGCCCTGTAAAGGAGCTGGCGCATCTCCCTTATGTCGTCCTCAAGCTTGTCTATACGCTTTTCTATTGTGTCCAGCCTCTTATTAAGAGCGGTTTCAAGGGTATCTATCCTCTTGTTTATCAGGAACATGAATATCCCCATGAATCCGGCCACACCGAAGATTATAGTGATAACCTGTCCCCACTCCATTACTTTCAATATACTACCTTTTGGGAAAAATCAAATGTTCGACGATAAAGACAAACGCAAGGAACACAAGGAAGAAGAGGAAGAGTTTGGAGAGCTTATAAAGTTTACCTTTGCGGGTTTCGCGGGTGGGCTAGGGCTCGGATGGTTCTTAGACAAGCTTGGTTTTCAGCAGAACCCTATCGGTGAGTGGCTGGTTAGAACCCTGGCGGGTGAGGGGGAGAGCATACTTGAGGGATTTTTTGCCATAAAGAAGAGGCTCTCGGGAGCCACCTCTTCCCTTGCTCAGGCTTACGGCTGGGGAAAGCTCATAGGTATGACCGTCCCTTGGTGGATAGACCTCTTCAGCAGGCTTTTGGGTGTGAATGTATATGGCTGGGAGGGCTTTTACATACCCTACTTCTACGCCATGAGCGACCAGCTGGGTGCCAACGTCTCGGGTTTTGTGTATATGTATCGTCAGGAAAGAAGCTTCGGCGGAGCGGTAAAGAGATACCTCAAGAATCCCGTAATGCTCACCAGCCTGCTGGTTATCTTCATAGTTCCCTTGGGTCTGCTCACCGCAAGACTGCTGGGCTTTTCTCCCACAACCAACCTCTTTGTAGCCCTTGAGACCATAGCTGCCAATCTTTGCTGGCTCCCGCCCTTGGTGGGTATGTGGTTAGAGAGGAAGAGATAGCTCACCACAGCATAGATTTATAATTAAGGCATGGAAGATAAAAGGGTTTACGAGCTTCAGGCGGAGGTTTACAAGGCTCTGTCCAATCCGACGAGGCTCATGATTATAAGCTGTCTGGGGGAAGGGGAGAAGACGGTGAGCGAGGTAGTGGAATGCTTGGGTCTCAGCAAGTCCAACGTCTCCCAGCATCTCAGCTACATGAAGGCTATCGGGCTGGTCTGTTCAAGGAAGGAGGGCAGAAAGGTCTATTACTACGTCTCCGACAAAAGACTCCTCAAGGCGATAGAGTCCATAAAGCAGGTTCTCTTTGAGAGGTTCCTCGTGTGTAGCAGGGCTATCTCTGAAGAAGAGCTATCAAAGCTCATATCAAACGTCAAACTCTGACACACCCTTGACTCCCTCCAAGAGAGAATTATAGTATAATAGTTCATGAACTCTTGAACAATTGGAGAGGTATGATGGCAAAGGCGGTTCATATAGAGGTTGTTTCTAAGACACCTCCCGGAGGGAGGTGTGAGTTTTACGACAAAATACTCTTTCGCCTTGTGAAGGCGAGCAAAAACCTATACTACACGCTCATACCGGACAGCATATACCACGAGGAGGTAAACAGCCCGGCGCTGTTGGTAAACGGCAAAGAGGTAGTGCCCGAGGACGGCATACTGCTAACTTGGGAAGAGCTTGTTAAGGCTCTGAAAGATGCAGGTGTGGAGTTTAGAGAGGAGGAGGGACGTATAAAGGAGTGGTTTGAAGGGGAATACGAAAAGCTCTTAGGAGGTGTGTGATGTTCTTCAGGCAGTATATCCACGACAACGGCTGTGTCTCTTACATGTTCGGTTGCGGTTCCAAGGGGAAAGCTGTGGTGGTTGACCCGAACAGAGATGTGGACATATACCTAAAGGAGGCGGAAAGACAGAAGGTAGAGATAGTCCACGTTATAGACACCCACACCCATGCAGACCACATCTCGGGCGCAAAGCTCCTGGCAGAGAGGCTGGGCATTGAACCTTCTTATCACAAAAGCGCTCCGCTTAACTTCTCCTTCAAAGGACTGGAAGATGGAGAGGTTCTTGAGGCGGGCAACACTATTTTGAGGGTTCTCCACACGCCCGGACACACTCCCGACAGCATATCCCTCGTGGTCACGGACAAGAGAAGAGGTGATGAGATATGGTTCGTCCTCACGGGAGACACCCTATTCATAGGCGACGTGGGAAGACCGGACTTGGGCTACGAAGACCCAAAGGAAGGTGCAAGACAGATATTCAGGAGCATACATGACAAGCTCCTCACCCTGCCCGACTATGTAGAGATATTTCCAGCTCACATAGCGGGTTCCGTGTGCGGTAAGGCTATGAGCGGCAAGCCCTCTTCCACCATAGGTTTTGAGAAGAAGTTTAACCTCATGCTCCAGATAAGCGACGAGGAGGAGTTCGTAAGCAAGCTCACCGAGAACATACCGCCCAAGCCCAAGGAGATGGAGAGGATAGTCCGGCAGAACAGAGGACTTCAATGAACACCCAACTCGGCATAAGGGAGAACCTCTATCCCTTCGTGGCTATAACCCTAATAACCGCCTTCGTGGGCGGTATGGTGGGCATAGAGAGAACGATAATCCCTATCTTGGCTCAGGAAAGATACGGGGTAGCCAGCACCACCGCTGCCATTTCCTTCATACTCAGCTTCGGGCTCACCAAGGGCGTTTTCAACTTCATAGCGGGCATTCTCAACGACCGCTTCGGTAGGAAGAAGATAGAGATTCTCGGCTGGCTTTTTGGCTTGCCTGTTCCGATAATGCTCATATACGCTCCCTCTTGGGAGTGGGTTATATTCGCCAATTTCATACTGGGTATAAATCAAGCACTCGCATGGTCAACGGCGGTCACCTACACCCTTGACATAGTCAGACAAGACCAGAGGGGACTCGCTTCCGGAGTGAACGAGTTTGCGGGATATTTGGGCGTTGGAATCCTCACCTTCATAACCAGCTACATAGGGGCGGTTTACGGGGTTCATCCCTATCCTATGCTGGCGGGGATAGTCATAGCCCTATTGGGAACGCTCTTATCTCTGACCATACCCGAATCACACCATCACGTCAAAAGTGAAGCCCACCAGACCCAGAACCATCAGGAGGAAACCTCCTTTTTGGGTGTCTTTACCCTTGCCAGCTTCAGGGATAGAAACCTCTTTGCCTGCTCTCAGGGAGGATTCGTCGCCAACTTCACCGACGGGATGGCTTGGGGGCTGCTACCCATCTTTTTACACTCCAAGGGCTTGAGCCTCTCCCAGATAGGTTGGGTTGCCACCTTCTACCCTATGGTTTGGGCCTTTTCCCAGCTCGCTACGGGATTGATGAGCGACAAGCTGGGCAGGAAACCAGTTATAGTGAAGGGCTTTCTCGTCCAAGGGGTGGGGATAATGGGCATAGCTCTCTCAAACTCTTTCTTGCTATGGATGTTATTTGCCCTTATGTTCGGGCTGGGCAAAGGAATGGTGTATCCCACCCTTATAGCGGCGGTCTCAGACAACTCTCCACCTCTGATGAGGGGCTCTATCCTCGGAGTTTATCGCCTTTGGAGGGATTGGGGATACGCCTTCGGGGCACTCTTTGCGGGTATGATGGCGGATACGCTCAGCCTTCAATGGGGAGTGGGGGCAACAGGGCTGATAGCCTTCGTATCGGCGGCGGTGTTTATAAGTGCCTATCGCGAGAGTAAGTAAAACATAGCTATTGCTACAGTTATGTGATTTTAAACTATATGAACTTTCCCGATTACTATCCGATTAATATATTATAAGTAAGTCCGAGAAGTGGAGGTGAGAGCTATGGGTGCTACAAGGACAAGCAAAGGTTTTACCCTTGTAGAACTTGCTATAGTACTCGTAATTATAGGGATAATATTGGGAGCTATGCTCAAGGGACAAGAGCTTATAAAGAACGCTAAGGAAAAGAGGTTGTATAACAGTTATAGGGAGATTATAGCTGCGATAAACACTTACCTTGACAGGTATAACTCTTTACCCGGAGACGACGACCAGGCATCGTCCAGATGGGCTGGGCAGCCAGATGGGAATGGAAACGGACAGATAAACGGCTTTACTTGCACGTGTACGGGTACTACCGCCCAGGAGACCTGTTATATGTGGCAGCACCTGAGGGTTTCAAACATAATTAACGGCGACCCGAATGATAGAACTAACCCAAGTCATGCATTCGGAGACAATATATGCGTAGGGTGGGTTACCGTATATGGGATAACAGACCACTGGGTAGCTTTTGACGTTGTTCCAGAGGAAGTAGCTCTGTCTATAGACTCAAAATACGACGACGGGGTTTACAACACCGGCTCAATAAGGGCAAGCGGCTCAACAAACTATAACCTGAGCGATACAAACGACGAGTTTAGAACCCTTTACTTTAGGGGTATATAGTATTGGTAGGTGCACAGCGTAAACCCATAGGACAGCTCCTCAAGGAGCTGGGTTTTATTACCGAAGAACAGGTTCAGGTTGCTTTAGAAGTCCAAAAACACGTAAAGAAAAGTATAGGTGAGATATTTATTGAGCTTTCCTTCGTATCTCCTCAGGAACTTGCGCAAGCTATAGCACGGCAAAGCGGTAGAGAGTTTATCGATTTATCCCTGCACACGCCTTCCCTAAAAGCCTTAAAACTGATAGACAAGCATACTGCAATCCAGCTTGAAACTTTACCCATAGAGATTACGGGCGACAAAATCATAGTTGCGGTCTCAGACCCGTACAACCCTAATGTAATTGACGCCATACAGCGAAAAACATTGCTTGAACCCGAGGTTTATGTATCCGACAAAGAAAGTATTCTAAGGAACATAGAAATACATTACGAACGGCTCGTAAAACCCATAGACCAGCAGATAGAAGAGGTAATAAGAGCCTCTCAGGCTGCAGAAGCTAATCTGCCAAAGCTTGTTGAGCTGTTGCTGAACAACGCCATAATAGAACGTGCTACAGACATCCATATATCTCCGGAGGTTGTAGCCTCACACGTATTCTACAGGATAGATGGTGTCTTGCACCATTACTACGTAATACCCAAGCCTATACATCAATTGATAGTATCAAGAGTGAAAATTCTCGGGAACATGGATATATCCGAACAGAGGCTTCCGCAAGATGGAAGCTTCTCCTATACATTCTTAGGGGAAAATTACGATGTTAGGGTGTCCACAGCTCCCACAGCTTACGGTGAGAATGTCGTAATGAGACTGCTCCCTAAAAACCTTTCCCTTTTCAACCTTAGAGGCTTGGGGTTTGAAGAGGACACCTTAAAAGACTTCGAGGAGATAATCACCAAACCCTACGGTATGGTTCTCGTAACGGGACCTACCGGCTCAGGTAAGACCACCACACTGTATGCAGTTTTAAGGAGAATAAATTCCCTAAAGAAGAACATACTTACAGTCGAGGACCCTATAGAGTACAAATTTCCTTTTATCAAACAAACGCAAGTTAACACGAAGGCAGGTTACAGCTTTGCCATGGCAATAAGGCATTTTCTTAGACAAGACCCCGATGTTATGCTCGTGGGCGAAATTAGAGATGAAGAAACTGCAGAAATGGCGGTAAGGGCTGCTATAACTGGACACTTAGTCCTATCTACGGTGCATACCAACGATTCTGTTAGCACCATACCAAGATTGATAGACCTTAAGGTAAAAGAGTACATGGTAGCCTCGGGTGTTTTAGCTATATCCGCTCAAAGGCTCATAAGAAGAAACTGTACTTTCTGCAGCAAGGAGTTTGAGATTACCTCGGGCGAACTTTTGAACATGGGTTTTAGCAAGGAGCTTATTGATAAGTATAGCCAGAACGGTGTGTTGAAAATAAAAAGGGGAGACGGTTGTGAACACTGCAAGGGAACCGGATACAAGGGCAGGATAGCCGTTGTAGAGCTTCTGAAGATAGACGAAGAAATAGGAAGTATGATAATTGGGAAGTCTTCACCTCTGCTGATTCTTCAAAAGGCTAAGGAAAAGGGAATGAGAACCCTTAAAGAGGACAGCTTCCTGAAGATGATAAAGGGGATTACAACACCGGAAGAAGTTAAAAGAGTAGTGGGATAATGTCTTACTACTACGTAGTCAAAGCTATAGACAATTCCGGTAGGAAGGTTGTTAGGACGCTTGAAGCAGATAACGAGATACAGCTTTTATCCTTTCTCGATTTCCTTGGGCTTACACCTATTAGGGTTTCTAAAAGACCCTCTTTAGTCGGTAAGCTCTCAAAGAGCCTCCAGCTGAAAAGGATAAAGAGGAAAGAGCTTATAGACCTGTTTGAGAACCTACACCTCGTGGCTAAGTCCGGCGTCCCCATAGGAATTGCAATTTGGGACTTGGCTGAAGATGCGGACAATCCCGCAATAAAGCACATGCTCTACGATGTCTCCTATAGAATTCAGTCCGGTATATCTATATCCGAAGCGATGGAAAGACACGAGGGTATCTTGGGAAGCATAGCTGTGAGTCTAATACGCATAGGAGAAGAAACCGGAAACTTAGATAGAGCCTTTAAGGACATATCCGAACACTACTCGAGGATTGAAGACTTTGTCGGTAAGGCAAAGCAGGCTTTCATATACCCGGCCTTTGCCTTTTTCTCAATCCTGTTTGCCATGACCTTCTGGCTCGTTTACGTAATGCCAAAGCTTGTGAGCTTGTTTGAGGAACTGGGCGTCGAGCTACCCCTTGCGACCATTTTACTCGTCAGGGTATCGGAGTTTGCCCAAGACTACTGGTTAATAATAACGTTGTCCGTATTTTTCTTTATAATCCTTTTGATTGCCCTCAGAAAGAAGAGTGAAAAATTCAGGTACCTTACAGATAAACTCCTTTTGAAAATTCCGGTGGTTAAATCCATACTGTATAATTTCAATTACGCATTCTTTGCTGAGTACGTAAGGCTTATGTTCGCCGCGGGCGTCGCTATACATACCATAATGTCCATACTTGAGACATCTTTTAACAACAGGGTATTCAGAAGGGCGGTTTCGAAGATAAAGAGTGATATAGAAAGAGGAGTCTCTTTAGGAACCGCAGTTCAAAGGAGCGGGGTTTTCACATCGTTATTCGTAAGAATGGTTAAGGTCGGCGAGGAGACGGGAGCTTTAGAAGAACAGTTAGACTACCTTTCAACCCATTATTACAACAGGCTGGATTATATAACGCAGAATATAGCTAAGTTTATAGAACCGGTGATAATTATCGTAGTCGGGTTTTTCTTAGCTGTAGTTATGATTAGCCTGCTTGTTCCTATATACGATTTAATCGGAAAGATAGGTATATAACCGATGAAGGCTTTGGTCATAGAGATAGTAGGAGACGAAATAAGAGCCTTTGTTGCTCAAGTAACTAAAAATAAGATTTCCTTCAAGGAACCTGTTAACGACGTATCGCCTTTTAGGAATTTACCCTCTTTCATATCACTTCACTACCCTAATCCGATAATTGAGGAGGTAGAAGTTCCACCCGTTGATGACCCTGAAACCGTGGAAATACTTATAAAGAAAAGACTGCGGGAGCTGGGCGTAAACTCTGAGGTCATTTTTGCATACTCCAAGTCCTCGCGTTCAGAGGTTGAAGGAAACCTCTACAATGTCCACGCCGTTCCAAAGGAACTTTTCTTGAAAATTACAAAGCTGGTAGACGAGGAAAATATAAAGTTTATCTCCGTGTCTGAGATATGTCTGGCAGGTGTTTCCATAGCTCTTATGCAGGACAAGACGGTTTTGCATCTGTTTGCAGATGAAGATAGGGTTATAACTTCGGTAAGCAGAGGTAACGAGGTCATTTACACCCGCGTTCAAGATGTCCCCGCATATGTCAAAGAGCAGGAACTTGGGATAGAAAGGTTTTTGGAAGAGAACTTCACATTGACATACTCTTTCGTATCGCAGAGACAAGGTGTGGACGTAGATACAGTTCTGCTAAGCGGTAGGGCAAAAAATATTGAGCTTGAAGTGGAAAACGGGGCATCAGCTTGTCCTATACCTTACGGAAAATTTGCAGCTTTGGACATGGAGACCTTTCACCGCTACACCCCTTCCCTAGGTATATTATTCCTGCCGGACAAGTACGATTTTTCACCCCTGGACCTAAAAGAGCTAAAATGGTTTGAAAGACTAAGAAGCAGCACATCAAAAGTTCTATTATCTTTACTGTTTGTTTTGGTTTTGATACTTTCATACTTCGGTTACGGAATTAACAAAAAGATTGGAGTTATAAACAGCTTAAAAAGTGATATATTAAGGGAAACCCAGTTATTACTGAGCGGTACTTTTAAAAGTCCGAGAGAGCTTGAGTACTATGCAAACTACGCCCGGCTTATAGAAAGCTCTATAAATAAAAACCCTGTTGGATTTCTATACAATCTAAAAGAGCTTGAGTACTTCCTACCGTACATAAATAATCTAAGTGCGACGAAAGATAATGGCAGGCTGGCTCTGGAGCTTAACATATCCGCCAACTTTTCCTCCGCTTCCGAAATGGGAGTATTTCTTAAAAACACCAAAGACATACTTGAGGAAATAAGGAAAAAGGGATTTACTTACAGTATATTGAGCGAAGACAAAGACTTTGATAAAAAAGAAATAAATATTTCGATAAAAATCGAAGAAGGAGGGATAACTTGATCGTTAGGAACTTGCCTTATGTGCTTCTATGGTTGTTAGTTCCCCTACTCTTCAGCTTTATACCCGTTTCTCTAAAGCTTAACGATATACTCTACAAAGAAGTAAAGAAGTTAGAAAACTACCTAAGAGATATAGATAGAAAGAGAGATTACATTGTCAGTTTAAAGGCGTTTGTGGAAAGGAATAAGATTCCTATGCTTACGGAGAACCAAGCCATTGAGGTACTGGCTAAAACCTTGGAAACACTTGAGGAAAACTTTAAAGTTAAGGTTATACGAAGTTTTTACACGGAAGGTGATACACTAAGGATAGATGTATCCTTAACCCTGTACCCAGAAAGCAGAAATGAAGTTGCCATGTCTGTGGGACGCCTTCTTACGAGCGTAAAGCCCGTGATTGAAATCCACAGTTTCAAACTTGAGACCTCGGGTAGCGGAACGGTTCTAAATTTAAAAGTAAGCTTAGTGCAACCTTTTTTGAAAGGGAAAGGTAATGAGGGTAAGGCTTAACAAGTACACGGCCATGCTCGGTTTACCCGCTGTAGCAGGTATCGGGCTTGCGTGGTATATATCCGACAATGTGGAAAAAACGGCTGTAAGCAAAGTTAAAGAGATAGCAAGCGTTCCTATCCACACTCTCAGTGAAAGCGATTTGGATATATTGGAAAAAGCAAACAGCTACATCGCATCGCTGGGGAAAGTGCCGGTCATACCTTACGTAGTTAAGACTGAAGGAGAGGAAAAACCTACGGAGCCTCCACCTGAACATAAGCTTAGCTTCATCTACATAGGTGAGGGCAGGAGATACGCCATAATAAACGGTACCCTGCTCAGAGAAGGTGATTTTATATCAAAGGACGAAAAAGTAGTAAAAATTAGGAGTCGCTCGGTCTTGGTGTCGGGCAAATGGGGTAAGAGATGGTTAAAGCTTATAAAGTAATATGGGTTTTGTTGGTAGTTCTATTGGCTTCATGTGCGGATAAGACCTCCCTAAGAAGCAGTACAGAGCATTTATCTTCTCAAAGTACAGTGGAAAGTTTGCCTAAAGTAAACGGTCCTGCCACTCTAAGGGCTACGAATGTTCCACATCCGGCTCTGCCCCCCGCTTATGAAAAGGTAGACCCCTTCAAGGGCAAAAAGTTTACCATGTCTGCAGTCGACGCTCCGCTCACAAAAGTTCTGTACGCGATAGCTGACAGTGCGGGTTTGAATCTTGTTATATCACCGGAAGTTGACCTTAATAGAACCATAACCGCAACTTTCAGAAATACCCCGCTTAAGGACGCTCTCTACGTAGTTATGGAGCTTGCAGCCCTTGACTACGATGTAAAGGGAAATGTCTTGTATGTGAAAGAAATGATAACCAAAACCTTCAAACTTCCCTACATAAGTTCTCAGGTATCTTACAGTGGAAGCCTTGGAGGTAGTGCAACTACGGGTACCGGAACTACGACTGGTGGTGGAATTTTGGGAGGTGGGCTCGGGGGCACTTCCGGGACGTCCGGTACAGGGAGCAACCTCGGTGGAGGTCTTCAAGGCTCTTTTCAAGTAGATTTCCAAAGTGGAGAGGAGCAGGGAGACTTTTACGGGCAGCTTGAGATAAACCTACGCTCGTTGCTCGATGCAGATAGGGGAGAAAGTTACGTTCTGAACAGGTTCACCGGCACATTGATAGTTAGAGCAAGAAAAAGCACCATAAAAAGCGTAGAAGAACTCCTGCGGAGTATAAAAAAAGAGGTTAAGAAACAGGTACTCATAGAAGCAAAGATAGTTGAAATTGAGCTTTCGGACTCTACCGCCTATGGTATAGACTGGAACAGGTTATTACTTAACGCTCTCGGCTCCAGAGTAAATCTGGACATATCCCAGAACTCCGAGTTCGGTGATAGTAGCTTCTTTACACTCAGGGTATCTGCTTATCAGTTTTCTGCTATTCTGAACGCTATATCCAGATATGGGAAATCCCGTATACTTGCTAACCCAAGGATAATGACGGTGAACGGTCAACCTGCTCTGATAACCGCCGGCATATCCGTACCCTTCTTCAGAAGGCAGGCTCAGTTTATAACGGGAGGTATCTCCAGCTTGCAATCCACAAACGTATATATCGATACCGTTCTCCACGGGGTTATGCTCGGTGTCGTTCCTTTCGTAGACGGGGATAATGAGATAGTTTTGAATATAGTTCCCATATCGAGCAGGCTTGCAGGTGAAAGAAGGTTCCCAGAGACCGGACAGGAACTGGCAAACGCACCGATTTTAAACATAAAGGAGCTGGGAACAATAGTTAGGGTTAGGGATGGTGAAATGGTCGTTATAGGTGGTCTTATAGATACCTCTGACTCTCAGAATATCACCGGCACTCCACTACTAAGAAACATACCCATGGTAGGTAAAGTTTTTAGAAAAGAGGAGAATACTATGGTAAAGAGAGAGTTGGTTATATTCCTGAGACCTACACTCGTGGAGGTTAGGGACTAATGAGTTTACTCATGGAGGTTTTGAACAAATTAAAAGGTGGTAAGAAAAGAGCCTCCGTACATCCTTTTTTTCTCAAGGGAAAGGATAATCTTTCGGGTTCAAGCAACAAAAGAGTTGTTATTCTTACAGGACTTGCATTGTTTACTCTTTTAATTTCTTTCGTAGCCTATTACCTACTTGCGGAAGAGGAAAACCTAATAATTAAAGGGCAGTACACACGGCAGTACACGCCTGGTCAAACTACCACTGCAAAGGTTAAAGAAGAAACTGTAAAACCCAAGTTTAAGGAGAGTTCTACAAATATGCCGCAGGGGAGCGGTGTAGAAGTACAGCAAGAAGTCAAAAAGGACGGTACCCAACCACAGAAGGGAAAAGTCCCCGTAGAGGTGGAAACTAAGCTCGCGGGACTGCCACCTCCACCTCCTAAGCCGGAGCAATTGCCTCTGCCGGAGAGGAAACAAAAACCTACATTTGATGACTTGGTTCTGGAAGCGGATACAGCTTTTAGAGAGGGAAAGCTCTTACGAAGTATCAAGCTTTACGAAAAAGCCCTTAGTGTAAAACAGGATAATACTGTGATAAACAACTTGGTGGTACTCTACACAAGAGTAGGAGAGCTTGAGAAAGCTGAGAACCTTGTGAGAAAGTACCCAGAGGGAAGAATTATATACAGTTACGTAGTCGAGCTGGTAAGGATTGGCAGAACACCGCAGGCGTTTAAGATTGCCGAGGAAATGGTTAAATTCGATAATACAGGATTTGTGAGCTTTTCCTTGGGATACATACACGAGAGTACAGGGAACTTCGCTGCAGCGGGAGAGTTTTACAGAAAAGCCTTTGAGATAAGTCCCGAAAACTACTATTTCGCCTTTAATTATGCAAGGATTCTTGAGGCTAACGGGAAGTTTTACGAAGCTCGCAGGATATATCAACAATTGGCAGACCTATCACTTGAAAACGATGACATCAGAAATAAAGTAAAGGAAAGATTAAGGTCTCTCGATAGGCTCATAGGAGGCTGAACATGGGGACTAAAAGGGGTTTAACTCTAATAGAGCTTGCCCTCGTAATGGTAATAATAGGCATACTTTTGGGTACCGGCGCGGGGCTTATAAGCGTTCTCGTAAAAAGGGTAAAATTTAACGAAACGAAGGAGAAAATCAACGCAGCTGCAGAAGCTATAGTAAATCGAGTTGCTATGTCGGGTACGCTTCCAGATGGGACAGCTTTCCCGAATATAGTCCCTTCACTGCGAGATTCCTATGGAGAAAACCTCCTTTACGCTTTCGATAGTAACCTGACGAGCTCCAATGTTTGTGGAGTCACCTCAACAACACTTAGCGTGGAGGTCTGTTCAGATAACTCCTGTTCTACCCCTGTTCAAACGGTTAGCAATGTCGCATTTATAGTAATAAGCGGTGGGGAAAATAGAAATATCCAGACTTCTAACTCCGGTACGGTGAGAGTATACAACTACGATGTACCTAATGTGGACGACTATCCTACGGATATGAACAGACCGGAAGACTACGATGATATAGTCAGGTGGGTCACCCTTGACGAATTGAAATCCGCAAGAAAATGTGAGGGGTTAGTGATAACATCTCCCCAAACATTACCAACAGCCGAGGAAGATACAGGTTACTCCTACAAATTGGAGGCTAAAGGAGGTGTTCCTCCGTACTCGTGGAGTGGGACTGTTGGTGGAGGTTTGACTCTGTCTTCCAACGGTGTAATAGGTGGTGTGGTGGATACGAACTCTGGTTCCACGGGGATAGTAAGCGGTTGTTCAACAGATATATCCTTTTCAGCTACAGTAACTGACTCTTCGGGTCAAACTGCATCTCAAAATTTTACAGTTCCCGTAAGTGCCAGACCTGTAGAGATTATAACCAACACACTTCCCATAGCCTCCGAAGGCAGTTCCTACAGTGCGACCCTCTCTTCAATAGGTGGTGACGGGAACTATGTTTACAGTATAGTTTCTGGCTCCCTGCCTCCGGGACTTTCTCTTAATTCCTCCACCGGGGAGATAAGCGGTACCGTAAGCGTTTCGGATACAGGATGTTCGGAGTCCGGGAACGTGTACAACTTCGTCGTCCAGGTTAGCTCCTGTACTACTCACACGAAGGGATTTTCGATAACTCTCAGAGACCCGGACTGTTACACAAGCGGTAGTGGCGGCGGGAGCGGAGGTGGAAGCGGAGGAGGAGGCGGTGGTGGCGGGTCTACGACTGCCACTATACTTATTACAAACCTCCTTTCTACGAGTTTGCTTAATTTCCAAGTTAGAGTGGATATGACTACAGCCATAGGTTGTCTCGGATATAACTTCGATATAAAATCGGGAAATACTTCGGTACCATTTTGTCTTGAGAGGTCTACCGGAGAATGTACCTCGAACGTGGGGCAGTGGGACAGCGTTTACACGTGGATAAAGGTGCCTCTCATACCCGGAGGTGGAAGCGTATCCCTTACAGTTGAACAAACCTCCTCAAGTGCTGCCACATCACCGGATAATGTATTTGAACTTTACGATGACTTTAACGATGGAGACGTAAGCGATTGGAACGTAATAAACGGAAATATCTGGGCTACCGCCATGGGAACTGATATAGTCCTCGGGTTTCAACCCAATTACTCCACGAACTTCTGGCACATTACCTATCCATCAACCAAGTCATTCTCCCTTACTAACTACGTGGCAGAAGCTCGTATACTCGATACAAACCCTGCAGGAGGCTTAATGTTCCATTACGTAGATGACAATAATTGGTGGGCACTTGAGCATTATGTAGGAGGTAACAGGGACATATTCAGACCAAGAGTTGGGGGTTTGGATGCAGGTTGGCTATACACACGCGCTCCTGTATCTATAAGCTCAAATACATGGTACACTGTAAAGGTTGAGGCTTTACAGGACAGTTTCAGAATGTACGTAAACGGCTCCTTTGTCTGGAACCGCCCGGTTGCACCGGCTTACAGGTTGTCCGGATACTCAAAGGTCGGTTTTGCAGAACATAGATATTTCGGACCCCTGTACGCAGATTGGATACGGGTCAGAAAGTTTGCGGTTGCAGAGCCAACGGTTAGCGTGAGCTGTCCTTGACGTAGGATATGTATTTTCTGTTTACCCACCCTTCTATACTGTATTCGCCCTTTTTGTAAAATACCTTAACCCATAAGCCTCGGGTTTTATTGGATACCTGCAAAACATCACCTTCTTTAAGCAGAAAAACTACCGGAGAGGTTCTGTCCGGTTTTTCTCTCATGTTCAGCTTCGGAACACTTACCACAGCTGTCTTAAAGTTTTTATTTTCCCAGGTATTAGTTCCTTTGGAAAAACCCTTAGAAGCCTGAGAGATTCTGGAGCCTACGTTTCCGGCAAGAAAGTAACTCACACCGTAGGCTCCCAGCCCTAAAACTAAAGCTAAAACAGCTATTAAGACATATTTCTGTAGTTTTTTCCAACTGCTCACGTCCCTGTCAAAGGAAATTCCTACGCTGTCGGTTGCCTGTTTTATGTGTTTCGGTTTTATTTCATGGCTTGCATCTACGAATGCAGCCATTAAAGCTCTTTCCATTATTACGTTAATAAGCCGTGGAATCCCCAGTGAAGCTCTGTAAACGATTTGGTATGACTTTCTGGGTATCTTTACGTTCCCTCCTCCGGCTTTAGATATACGAAAGTTAATGTAAGCCTCAACTTCATGGGAATTTAGATTTCTCAACTTAGAGAATATAGTTATCCTTTGTTTCAATTGCC
>WFYI01000018.1 GCA_015490155.1 Aquificaceae bacterium
AAGCGATGGTTTGGGGAGTATGTGGTGAGCAGGGGATTTGAGAATATGAGGAAGGAGCTTGTGTTTAAGGTAGGGATAATGAACACGTTAATGATGGCTGGAGTGGTATGAGGGTAGGCATGGAAGGATATGTGGAAAGAGGAAGATACTTAGGTCAGGAAGAAATCTAATGCCTTTTTTGGACAAAGCAGTTTGAGGTGGAAGTAGGTCTACATGGAAAGCTTGGAGATGAAGCGGAGATGGGATGTTGTAATTTAGTTTTCGGACAAAGCAGATGTTCTTTACAATTTTTGTAACAAGGAATGTATAGTGGCTTTTAAGTCCTTTCTGTGAACCACCATGTCTATCTGTCCCTTTTCGAGGAGAAACTCGGAGCGTTGGAAACCTTCGGGGAGCTTTTGTTTTATCGTCTGCTCTATGACTCTGGGACCTGCAAAACCTATGAGGGCTTTCGGTTCCGCGAGTATTATGTCTCCTAGAAAAGCATAGCTTGCAGATACTCCACCCATAGTTGGGTCTGTAAGAACGGTGATGAACGGTACTCCCTTTTCCCTCATAAGTCCCACGCCAAAAGAGGTTTTTGCCATCTGCATAAGGGATAAAATTCCTTCTTGCATTCTTGCCCCGCCGGAGCTTGTTATAGAAACGTGAGGGATTCCTTTCTCAATTGCCCTCTCACAGGCTCTAAAGAACCTTTCCCCTACGACCGTTCCCATGCTTCCGCCTATGAACTTGAAGTCAAGCGTAGAGAGTATAACTCTTTTACTGTTGAGGTTACCTTCCACTACGTAAAGAGCCTCGGTAAGCCCTGAAGATTCTTGAGCTTTCTTAAGCCTGTCCTTGTAGCTTTTAGTGTCTTTGAAATTCAAAGGGTCTGTAGGAAGCATGTTCTCAAAGAGAACCTCTCTGTTATCCTTCTCCAAGAGTGAGTCAACCCTTTCTTTTGCACCCATGGGGAAGTGGTAGTCGCATTTCGGACACACCTTCAAGTTCTTGTTCAGGTCTGGTACATACAGCAGGGTTTTACAGTCCGGACACTTAGTCCAAAGGTTCTCCTGCTCCCTCTTTTTGAAAATCCTATCGAGTATTCCCATACACTAAAGATTATACGAGTGTAATTCAGAGTTTCGTTGGCAAAGCACGGGGTTATATTAGATGTTCTTATGGTAGTAGTTCTTGTGTTGCTCTTTTTTTGCATGTCCTTAGCTCAAGAGCCGAGGTTCTTTAGGGAGAGTTCCTTTGAGGAGATTATGGATAAGGTGAAATCCTCTAAGGTCATATACCTTGGAGAGACACATACGAGCAAGAGAGACCACGAGCTTCAGCTTAGGGTTCTGCAGGCTTTGAAGGATTCGGGTGTGGACTTCGTTCTACTTATGGAAGCGTTTCAGATACCGTTTCAGGAACATATCGATGACTACATAAATTGCTGGATAGATGAGAGGGAGATGATTGAGCTTACCGAGTACAAAAGACGGTGGAGGTTTGACACGAAACTTTACTCTCCTCTGTGGAGGTTTGCGAAGGAAAACTCAGTGCCACTTTACGCCCTAAACATACCTTCCGAGCTTTTGAGGGAGGTTAGAAAGAAGGGATTGGAGAATGTAATATCTAATTACCTACCGCCGAAGGCGGTGAGACCTAATAAAGAATACGAGGACTTTCTGATTGACATGCTCGGCAAACATAAAAAGGACATAGATAGAAATAGGTTTCTGGAAATTCAAACGGCGTGGGACAACGGCATGGCTTATAGGATACTTAAGATTATGCTGGCTCATCCCGATAAGAAACTGGTTGTAATAGTCGGGAAGGGTCATCTTTTCAAAGGATACGGCATACCGTACGTACTCTCAAAGTGGAGCGGTGTTTCCCAGAGTGTCCTTTACTCTACGGAAGAAGGGTTTTACTTCCTGTTCTCTATTGATTTTTCCAAAGAAAGCTCGTCCGACACCTCTATGAGAGAACCGAACTGAAGCCCGTAAGATATTCTGGTCGTTTTTATCTGCGGGAAGCGTCCGTTCAGGAGCTTTATTATGTAGTTTGCGGTAGCCTCACCCTCAACGTTCGGGTTTGTGGCTACGATAACTTCCTTTACCTTGTTTTCCTGTATCCTTGCAAGTAGGCTGTCTATCGTTAAGTCCTGTGGAGATATACCCTCAAGTGGGGCTATCCTTCCCCCGAGCACATGGTAAACCCCAGAGTATCTCTCCAGTTTTTCAATAGCGTAGGCGTCTTGAGATTCCTCAACGACACATATAAACCTTCTGCTTCTTTTTTTATCGGAACACACTCTACATAACTCTCCGTCGGTGATTAGGTAGCATTCCTTACAGGGCTTGAGGAGTTCCACTGCCGAAAGTAGCTTCCGGGCAACTTCCCTTCTCTCCTCAAGGGGTAGTTTAAGTAAGTTGTATATAAGCCTGTTAGCTCCCCTCTCACCGTAGGTGGGGATTTTGGTTATTCTCTCGACAGCTTCCCTTAGAGCTTCAGGGAATACATCTTCAAAAGCCAATTCCCAAGCCTCCCAGTAATCCCCCGAACTTTTTGTTAAATTCTTCCTTAGCCATGTTCCTCGATAGGTCTTGGGCTTCGTTTATCAAGTCTATGAGTACGGGTTTGAGTTTGCTCCAGTCCTCCTTCAGCTCGGGGTTCTTTATGTCTATGTCTATAATCTCTCCGAGTCCGTTGAAGATTATCTCCACACCGTCCCGCTCGAGTATTTCCTTCCTAAGCCTCAGCTCCCTTTTTATGTCCTCCACCGAGGCTTGAAAGTCCTTAAACTGCTTCATCATATCGTATATGTTCATAGCGTCCTCCTGTCAAGGTACTTCTTAACCTCATAAATTCTGTAAATGGCGGTAGAGAAAGCTCCCAGGGTAATTATAAGAAGTGCCAGCGGTATAAGTCCGGCAAGTATCCCCAAAAGTAGGATTACCCATCTCTCGGTTCTTTCAAAGAAACCTCCTAAGCCGTAAACTCCCAACGCTTCAGCCCTTGCTCTCGTATAGCTAACCGAGTAAGAACCTATGACCGCGAGGAAGGAAAGGAGAACTCCCTCTTCTTGTCCTTGACCTCCGTACAACGCCCCAAGAGCAACAAAGGGTGCCGCATCGGAAAACCTGTCCACTGTGGAATCTATAAAAGCTCCGAAGTCCGAGGTTATGCCCCTTTTTCTGGCGAGCGCTCCGTCTACCGCGTCAAGGGTAGCTCCGAACCCGAGGACAAAAAAGGCTAAGATGAACTCCTCTAAGTACAGAAAAAAAGAGCCTACTATTACCAAGGACAACCCGCCGAAGGTAATCAGGTTGGGGTCAACATTCTTTCTGGCAAGGACTTCTATCACAGGTGATATTCCGCGCTCGAAAACAGGTTTAACTTCTCTCGTTATGAAGCTCATTCGCAAGTTATATACTATCACACACCTCCGCTCCTGAATATATCTACGGGGTTTAGCTTTGAAGCTCTATAAGCGGGATATATGGAGGCTATCAGGGACATAACTAAAGCGAACATGAAAGATATGTAGTAGTAAACTTCTGACCTGTCCAGTATGAAACCCTTGGCTCTTAGTATTCCCTCCAAGTCAAGCTCCACGTTGGTAAGGTACTCTTGCATAAGGTAAGCTCCGAAGGAGCCGGCGATACTTCCTGCTATACCTATGAGAAGCCCCTGAATAAGAAAGATTAGGGTTATGTCCCTATGGGAGTAGCCTATGGCTTTAAGTATCGCTATGTCCCGCTTCTTCTCAAGTACCGTCATCATGAGTATGTTAAATATCCCGAAGGCTGATACTATGAGTATTGCTCCTACCACAAGAAAAGTAATTATCCTCTGTATCTTGAAGAGCTGTAAGAAGTTGCTGTAAGCCTCCTGCCAGCTTTCAGCATCGTAGCCGGTCTGCCTCTCTATAATATTTGCCACGCGAACAGCTCTGTTAACGTCTGCAAGCTTTACGACGAGCTCGTTCACTCCGTCGGGGTTCTCCGTTATTTTCTGCATCGTTTTTATGTGTATATATGCCCTCGTCTCGTCTATGGTGGTAATATTGGAGTTAAAGAAGTCTAAAACCTCAAATACTTCGGACACACCCTTCGAGCTGACCAAGAGAACTTTCTGCCCTGCTTCCTTGATGCCCAAGTCCCTTGCTACGAGCTTCCCGAGAATAATGCCCCTTCTATTGGTCTTTAGTTTTTCAAGCCCGTTCCCTTCAACGTACCTCTGTATACTCGTGGCTGCTCTTTCCAATTCTGGTTCTATACCAAAGAGTTTTACGGGCACTTCCCGGTTTCCGTACCTAACTATAGCGTTCCCGTTCAGATGGGGAGATACTCCGAGTATCCCGTACCTACCTGTGAACCTCTCTATGAAGCCACGATAGTCCCTTATGTTCTCTCTTACGACTTTTGGTTTGGAGCCGAGAACTTCAAAGAGAGAGTCTTTATAGTAATCCCTCAAGATTCTATCTTCTTCGTAAACACCTTTCGGCTTTACGGATATGTGAGCGTCGAGGTCTATAACCTGTTTTATAAAGTGTTTCTGAAAGCCGAGCATAAGGGAACTCATAACCACAAAGGCGGCAACACCTATGGAGACACCTGCCACTGAGACTACGCTCTGCCTCTTTCTCTCAAAGAGCAGCTTAAAACTTATAAAAAGTACGTGAAACACGGCTTACTTTTCCTCGATTAGGCATTCGCTACCTACGGGAACCCTTAACACTTCCGCATAGTTGCCGTATACCTTCCTGACTTTGAGCCTTTTCCACCTGTCTCCGTCTCTTACCTCTGCGTATCCTTCCCGAACCGCCTCTACTGGAATAACCTTCGCCTTGCGCTTTTCCACAATCACGTTCCCTTCCACGAGGGAGTTTACGGGTATCTCACTGGGAATTTGAGCATCTACCTTAACTTCTACGAGCCTCTTCGATGTATCGCTTTCAAGGGACACCGACGATACAAAACCCTTAAATGTCCTGTCGGGAAAGGCATCGCTCCTCAGAAGAACCTCCTGACCCACCTCTATTAACGGCGAGAACTCCTCGTCCACCTTCAGTACCACTTCTCTATCCTCAGAACCTACGGAGAACATAACGTTTTTCACGCTCAGGTGGTTCATGTAGTCCCCTTCCTCCACGAACCTTTTCAAAACAATTCCCTCGACGGGGCTTCGGATTTTATACCTGTCCAATTCCTTCTCAAGAGCCTCTTTCTCCCTCTCGAGGGCTTCCAATTCCTTTTCCATACCCAGAAGTGTGTCCCTAACCTTTGTTTCCGTAGCGTCCAGCTCCTTGTGAGCCAATTTTAGTAAACGTTCGTACTCCTCAAGGGTTTCTTCTGGTATAACGCCCTTCTTAAAAAGCTCCTTTCTCCTCGTGTACTTTCTCTGAAGGTTTATTAGGTTTACCCTTTTTACCTCAAGCTCAGCTTCCAGCCTCTTTCTAAAGTCCGAGCCTTCCCTGAGCCTCTTCTCCAAAAGCTCTATTTTTCTGCTCAAGGCCTCTATCTTTGAACTTAGCCCTGAGCTTTCAATAAGAGCAAGCAAGCTACCTTCCCTAACTCTATCTCCCTCATCGGCGTAAATTTCCCTTACGTATCCGGATACCGGGGATTTAACGAGAACCTGTTTCTTACTCCGTACGTTCCCGGAGCCATACACCGCCTTTACAACTTCTCTCTCCTGAACGAAACAGGGCTTTTTTTCTCTTTCCAGGTTTAGAAACTCAAACACAGAAAGCCCCACGATAACGAGCAATATACAGAGTAAAAGAAATCTCTTCATGTAAATTAAATGATAACCTCTACCAAATCACCGGACTTCCAATTGCCTCTGCGGTGTAAGTCTATATAGTTCTCGGTAAGTAATCTTTCTGAAGATAAAGCCACAGCCCGTAGCCTTTTGCCCCGGTTCGCCTTCAGAAATTTCTCTCTCTTTTCCGCGTCCAGCTCCCTAAGCAATCTTACCCTTTCCCTCTTGACACTCTCCTTTACCTTATCTCCCATCTTTGACGCCTTTGTGAGCGGCCTATCCGAATAGGGAAACACGTGCAGGTATGCAAAGGGAGTCTCCTCCAGAAATTTATAACTTTCCTCAAAATCCCTATCGCTTTCAGAAGGAAAGCCTACTATAACATCGGTACCTATAGCTGTAATACCCCTCTTTGAGAGAATGAACTCCACCACTCTCAAAAATTCTTCCTTTGTGTACCCCCTTTCCATAAGGGAAAGTATCTTGTCTGAACCACTTTGGAGTGAGAGGTGAAAGTGAGGAGCTATCCTTTCTTCGGAAACCATTAGCCCTAAAAGCTCCCGGCCTATTTCCTTTATGTGCATAGAAGAAAGCCTGAAAAGCTCTATCCCTTTCACGCTCAGGAGCCTGTTAAGGAGTTTGTAAAGTGAGCTTCCCAAATCCCACCCGTACTGTGAAAGCTGAGTTCCGGAAAGGACTACCTCCTTGAAACCCGCTTCAGCGAGACTTCTTACCTGTTCAAGAACTTTATCCTCAGGAACGCTCCTTACCTTCCCCCTTGCAAAGGGTATCACACAGAAGGAACAGAACTTATTACATCCCTCCTGTATCTTCAGAAAGGGTCTTGAGTTCTCGAAGTACAGAACAGTATCGAAGTCCTTTACCTCCTTCTCCCTGAATATTTCCCCCACCACGGAGCGTTTTTCTCTTTTTTCCAGAAACTCCTCAACTATCTTGAGTATCTCTCCCCTGTGTGTGTTTCCTACGACCAAATCCACCTCGTCAAGCTCGACGAGGTCTTTGGGTTTTACCTGAGCGTAACAACCGGTTGCCACCACCACAGCGTTGGGATTTTTCCTCTTAGCCTGATATATAGCCTGCCTTGAGGCTCTGTCCCCGCCGGAGGTAACCGTACATGTATTAACTATGTATATGTCCGCAAGCTCTTCGAAACTAACCCTCGTGTAACCATTTTTTACAAACTGCTCCGTTATGAGGCTGGTATCAAACTGGTTCATTCTGCAACCGAGAGTTTTCACTGCAACTTTCATAGCTTGAATAATTTACTCCAAATGCAAAAATTCTCTACAGGTATTTACTTAGCACTTTCATTTATATACCTACGGTTGAAATTCAGTAAGATATTTAAACCATGGAGTTTCAATTAATCTTAGTTTTAATCATAGCTTTCATAATTCTGGGTCCCGAGCGGATGATGGACTTGGCTTTCAAAATGGGGGAGGCTCTGAAAAAGGTCAGGGAAGTATGGGACGAGATAAGAATGCAAGCTTACGTAGAAAACATAAATAAAAGCATCATGGAGGGGGAACAGAAGGAGTTAGAGGGAAAGGAGGAGGACTACGAATCAGTTCCGGAGGAGCTGGACGAGGAGCTTTTAGACGACGGCTTTGATGAGGACTTTGAAACTGAAGAAAGTTTAGAGGAAGGCACATCCGAGGAGGAAATTAAAGAAGATGAGCGAGAAGAGCGACCAACTTCAAGCGATGCCCCTAACGGAGCATCTGAGGGAGCTCCGAAGCAGGCTGATTAAGTCAATAATTGCCTTTCTGATAAGCTCCGGAGCATCCTTTTACTTTGCCAAGTACGTCTTTGAAATTCTACAAGAGCCTGTAAAACAATCCTACCCCGATGTTGAGCTGATTACCCTGTCTCCAACGGAGCCTCTTTTTATACTGATAAAAATTTCTCTCACGGTGGGGCTTATACTTGCCTCTCCGGTGATACTCTTCCAGCTCTGGAGGTTCGTAGAGCCTGCCCTGTATCCCCATGAAAAGAAGCTCTTTATCCCCCTACTACTATCATCGATATTTCTGTTCCTTTTAGGCGGGGTCTTTGCATACTTTGCGGTTCTACCTTTGGCGTTGAAGTTCCTGCTCGGGCTGGGCTACTCCCAACTTGCAGCCACACCGTACCTATCGGTCAATATGTACATAACCTTTGTCCTCAAAATGATTGTAGCCTTCGGCATAGCTTTCCAAATCCCCATAGTTCTTTACATGCTCCAAAGAGCCGGTATAGTTACGGAAGAGCAACTTAAGAAGTTCAGAAGGTACTTCATAGTTGTGGCTTTCCTCGTGGGAGCTGTGATTGCGCCGGACGTTGCTACGCAGGTGCTTATGGCTATACCCCTTTTGATACTCTATGAGATTTCCATACTGCTCGGAAAGAGCGCAAGAAAGAAGAAAGAGAAGTCTATAAAAAAAGTGGAGGAAGATTAGATGATTACATACAAGGATTTTGAGGGCTTAAGGCTCTCGGAGATGGGTATAGGGACTTACTTAGGAGACCCAACGGACGAGGTTGACAGCAGTTACGCACGCGTAATTGAAAGAGCTTTACGCTCGGGAATCAATGTGGTGGACACGGCAATCAACTACAGATTTATGAAGAGTGAGAAGGCGGTGGCAAAGGCTCTAAAGAATTTTGACAGAAAAGATGCCGTGATTTCCACGAAGGGAGGTTACGTTCCCTTTGACGCTGACTCCGGCGAAGACCCAAAGGATTACTTTATTAAGAACTTTGTAGAGACGGGTGTGCTAAAACAAGAGGAGATGACACCACAGGGACACTGCATAGGTAAGGAGTTCCTGAAGTGGTGCTTCAACAAGAGCTTAGAGAACTTAGAAAGCGATTACGTAGACATTTACTTTATACACAATCCGGAGGAACAGTTCCTCTTCTTCGAACGGGAGGTGGTTTTCCAAAGGCTTTCGAAAGCCTTTGAACTTATGGAAAGTCTTGCCGAGAGTGGGAAGCTCAGGTATTACGGAGTAGCCACGTGGAACGCCTTTAGGATATCAAAGGGAGCCAGACAGTACATATCTCTCGAGGAGCTCGTGAACTTAGCGGAGGGTGTAGCAGGGAAAGAACACCGTTTTAGAGTCATTCAACTCCCCTACAACATGGGAATGCACGAGGCTTATACCCTTAAAAACCAAGAGGTGAAAGGTAGGTTACTCTCTCCTCTGGAAGCCTGCGAAGAACTGGAACTTTACCCTTACACAAGCGCAACTCTATATCAGGGGAACGTAGTGGGGAGAATACCTCAGGAGATAAAGACCGCTTTCGGTCTTGAGCTTGACATTCACGTAGCTATACAGTTTGTAAGAAGCACCCCAAAAATAGGCACCTATCTAATAGGAACTGGTAGGGAGGAACATCTTGAAGAGAACCTTAAGTTGTTAAATTCTACTCCTCCAACGCCGCAGGCGTTTTTATCGCTATTTAAATAACTTTCTTTCGAGTTTCGTAAGTTTATCAATTCTCCGATTTAATTCGGAGAAGTATCCTGTCGGCGGTCGTGTAATATAGAAAACTGCTGATGGGGGGAGTAAGCAAAGCAGAGCTTTTCAGCCTTGTAGAGAAGGTAGATAAATTTGCCCTCGGGGTGTTGCAGAACTTTGAGTTTATAGAAACTCCCGGCGGAATGGTTATAGTCGCTCCTACCGAGGAGTATAGGCAGTGGATAACTAAATTCCTAAGCTCAAACTTTAAGTACCTATTGGATAAGGGTCTCGTAGAGATTTCTATTGAGGTGCCGCAAGAGGAGACTACAGACCCCTTGCAGTGTATTACCTCGGAGGGAAGTCACAACGTAAACAAGAGATATAAGTTCTCAAACTTCATAGTGGGAGAGGGCAACCGAATAGCTTACGAGGTTTGCCGTCAGGTAGTTCAAGCTCCGGGAAGTGGCTACAACCCGCTTTTCCTTTACGGCAAGGTAGGTCTTGGAAAAACACACCTCCTTCATGCGGTAGGCAACGAGGCTATTTCACAGGGATTTCGTGTGTGCTACATGTCTGCGAGCGACTTTTCCGAAGAGATGGTAGAGTTCCTACGCTCCGGAAAACTCAAGGAGTTCAGAATTAAGTACAAGTCCTTAGACTTTATACTTATAGACGACGTTCAGTTTCTATCCGGCAAGAACAGGACTCAGATAGAGTTCTTCAACATATTTAACCATCTATATTTAAAGGACAAGCAGATAATCCTTGCCGGTGATAGACCCCCGGACGAGCTTAGCGATGTGTCAGATAGGCTGGTAAGCAGGTTCGAGGGCGGGCTCGTAATAGAGCTGGGACTTGATGAAGAAACTAAGATAAAGATAATAGAGTACAAGTTAAAGGAGTTGGGTGTAGAGCCTACGGAAACGGTCGTAAACTACATATACAACAACACCGCATCGAACGTAAGAGAAATAGAGGGAAGGATAAAGAGGTTCAAGATAAAGGGTTTTGAAAAAGAGAGGGTTAAGCCCTCCCAAACTCCTGCGAACCAAATAGAAAGGATAAAGAGGCATGTAGCCTCTTACTTTAATATTGATGTGGAAGAGCTTTCAAAAAAGAAAACTACAAAGAAGGTGAACATGGTAAGACACATAGCCATATATCTCTGTAGGGAGTTGACGGATGCATCTATGTCGGAGATAGCCAAGGCGTTCAACCGCAAAGACCACTCCACCGTGATTAATTCTATAAAGAGAATAATGGAGGACTCAAAGAGGGACAGGAAACTTGCCCGGATAGTTTCCTTACTCCACGGCAAGCTTAAGAAAAGAATTTAGTCCATATCCTCTTTTTCCATAATCTTATCCTGGTCTAACTTATGCTCTTCTATGTCGTAGAACCTATTCTCGAGTTTTTTAAGGATTTTCGGAAGCGTGGTATACTCCATCTCCTCGGTAGGGAGCCTGTGAGGTTCAAATATACCTTGTCTCCTCAGCGTATCTGCCATTCTTTGAGCCTTTCTCCTCGCGCTGTCGAACGCAGGGTCGTAGAACAGGTCTGCGGGTCCTATGAGTTTACCTTCCGCTATTTGGAAGCCCGCAGCTATAACCCTTGGGGGACCGTCAAAGCGTGAGGGTCTTGCATCTTTAAAAGACACGGGCATCAAGGGTCCGTTGTGAGAACCTCTCATCCACCCTTCAACTATCCAAGGTTTTGCGAAAGGCTCGAGTATTTCCCCGACCGCAGGGAAACCGCTTTGCGCCCTAACTATCATAACGGGGTCGTCCTTGCCTACGTACTGTCCTGCTATCAGAGAAAGCCTCTGCGTAGATGCGGTAGCAGCTATTTCACCGTCGAAGTTCCTGTAAACACTTTTTACCACGTACTTTTCCACGGAGCCTATTAAAGCCAAGAGGTCGTAAAGCTCTGCAGGGGTCGTTAGCTTAACGGCTTTACCGGAAAAGAGGTCTAATACCTCAAAGGAGAATCCGTCGTGCATCTTTGGGTCTATAACCAAGCCTGCTGTAGTCATCGGGTCTGCGAACATCTCATAGAGGGGAAGGTTCCAAGCACTGGGAGATGTTTTGTCTGCAAAGAACACTATAACCGGCTCCGAGGGTCTCTCTTCGAACTCCATCTCAGCCACGCCGGGACCCATGCCCTTTATATTTCCGCTAAAGGCATCTGTCAGCAAGTCCTGACCAGCCCCGTAGAGTTTGAGCTTTTTGGCAACTTCCGTACCGGCTTCAAAGGCTTCCCACGCTATTCTGTGAACAATTTCACTGTCCGTTCCGTGGGTGTGGGTAACCACCATAGCTATATCGTCTCCACAAGTGAGCATTTTCAAGTCCATCAATGTTCCTTTATCTACCTCTTTTCTTACGTAATTTTCAACTTCGGCAACAACTTCCGGGTGGGTTGCAGAGTGACCAACATAACCTCCTATATCAGCCTTTATCACGCTCAGGGTAATCTTCATTATTCACCTCCTAACACTTATCTTTTGGGTTTAGAATGATTATAGCACATGAGGTCTGGAGCCTATTTACCCCTTGCCATAGTAAGTATCTTTGTTCTTTTAGCTGCATTTGCGGACTTCTTTGCCCCCTATCCTTACGATTTACAGAACAGGAAAAAGCCCTATCACCCGCCTACAAAGGTTCACATATTCCACGAAGGAAAGCTCACGCTTCCTTACATAAACCTCTATGAGCTTAAAGACCCTTTATTCAAGGTTTATGAAGAAAACAAAGCTGTAAGGTGCAGGTTAAAGTTCTTTGCCATGACCGACTACGGGTTCAGGTTCATAGCCGTCGAAAAGCCCTGCAGACTTTACCTGCTGGGCGGTGATAAACTCGGCAGAGATATAATGTCAAGGCTTATATACGGGGCGCGCATATCCTTGAGTATAGGTGTACTAGGAACTCTCATAACTTTCCTAATAGGGGCCGTCGTGGGTGGTGTGTCTGGATACTTCGGGGGCAAGGTAGACAACCTCACCATGAGACTCGTAGAGGTTCTGATGGCTATCCCAACCTTTTACCTGATGCTCTCCCTAAGAGCAGTATTTCCTCTTGACATGACGAGCCTTGAGATTTTTCTAATGATAATCTTTATCCTTTCTTTCTTAGGCTGGGCAGGTCTCGCACGCGTGGTTAGGGGAATGGTTCTATCCATAAGGGAAAAGGAGTTCGTCCTTGCCGCTAAAACCTACGGAAGTCCGACGCTGAGAATTCTCAGAAAACATATACTACCAAACACCTACCACTATCTCGTGGTGTCTGCCACACTCTCTATACCCGCTTACATACTCGGGGAAGCGGCACTGAGCCTGCTCGGGCTCGGCATACAGGAACCTTTCCCCTCCTGGGGGAATATGCTCTCCGAGGTTAGGAACATAAACGTCCTCAGTAATTACCCGTGGACTTTGTCCCCGGGAATAGCTATATTTTTGATAATACTTGCCTTCAACCTCCTGGGGGATAATCTTCTGAAAAAGAGATGAAAGTAAAGATAAAAAAATCGGGAACCCTATTCATAGGGCTAACCATATTCTTAGGAGCTGCGGCGGTTAACACCGGTAATAACCTTCTCTACATGGTGGTTTCTGCCCTACTTTCCTTCATGTTTTTTTCCGGAACATTTTCTATACTTAACCTTAGAGGTATATATATATCACTCGTACCTCCTTCGGAGGTGTTTGCCGGTAGGGAAAATAAGTTCAAAGTTTTATTGAGGAAAATCTCTCCCATACCGTCGTTCCTTATAAAAGTCTCTTGCGGAGATAGCTATTCGCTTTTCACTATGGTATCTTCGAAGGACTCCATATCGACTATTTCCATAAACTTCCCCCGTAGGGGGCTGTACGAAAGCGTAGAGGTAGAAATTTCCTCTTCCTTTCCCTTCGGGCTGTTCGTAAGAAGCTACAAAAAGGAAGTTAAACTTAACCTGCTCGTATTTCCTAAGCCCATTCCGACACGCCTGAGTTCTGTGTTACATGCCCAAGAGGAACAAGGTGAGTCCAAATCCACAACTATCCGAGAGGGTTACGAAGATATAAAGAGCATCAAAGAGTACAGCGGTGAACCTATGAAATTGATACACTGGAAACTATCCGCAAAAAGGGACACACTACTTGTAAAGGATATGGTGGCTGAGGAACAGGCACCTGTTATATTAAGCCTCGATTCTGTTAAGGGTAATATTGAAGAAAAGCTCGGAAGACTCACCTATCTCGTGATAGAGTTGGAAAAAAGGGGAATACCCGTTGGTTTGGAACTCAATGGTAGGGAAATTCCCCCGGGAACGGGGGAACCCCACAGAAGGCTGCTTTTAAGAGAGTTAGCCCTCTTCGCCTAATACGACTACGTTCTTAGCTCTGGGTCCCTTTGTGTCTTCGTCTATCTCAAAGGATACCTTTTGACCTGCCTCAAGAGTTCTGAAGCCTCTTTTTTGAATGGCTGTAAAGTGGACGAAAACGTCCCCTTCGTTGTCATCACGGGTAATAAACCCGTAACCCTTGTCTTTGCTGAACCATTTTACTGTGCCTGTGACCGACATGTTGCTAAAACCTCCATAAATTACTTCTGCGGACTAAAGCTTACGATGGGTTTAAAGGGCGCCCTCTCCCCATTCGTAAAACTTATGTCCAACCATTATTATACACCTTTAATAAACTTTTTCAATAATAATATTGGAGTTCGTATATATGCATATCTCCGCGGCTATCTCTAAAGACTTTCTAACTATACTTTCCGCGTCCATATCCGTGTTCCTATAAAGTGCAAGCGCAGATGCTCTCGCGTATTCACCCCCCGAGCCGATGGCTAATATGGGTTCTTCAGGCTCTATTATGTCCCCGTTCCCGGATATAAGGAGCATATTTTCTCTGTCCACGGCAAGTAGCAAAGCCTCCAACCTTCTGAGATACTTATCCGTTCTCCAGTCCTTGGCAAGCTCAACACAAGCCCTCAAAAAGTTCCCTCTGAACTCTTCCAGTTTACTTTCCAACCTTTCCATAAGAGCAAGCCCATCGGCAGCACTACCGGCAAAACCCACTACGACCTGCTCTTTGTATATTCTCCTTATCTTCTTAGCCGAGTGCTTGATAACCGTATTGCCGAGCGTAACCTGCCCGTCACCACCTATTACAGTCACACCGTCTTTCCGTACGGCAAGTATTGTGGTAGATATACTTTTCATGCAATTTCCCCCGTTATTTTTTTCAGGTCTGAAAAACTATCAATCTCAAAGGACAGCCCCTTTTCAGGTTCGTTCACTATAACCTTTAAGTTTAATCCCTTCTCCTTATCCATACCCTCGGAGATGAACTCCTGCGCGGTGCCGGCTTGCCCGAGAGATAGGTGTATAAGGGCAAGTAGCAAGTACTTTTCGTAAGAGTCTTCCGCAAGTAAAAGCCACTTTGTAGCCTCAAGATACTTAAACTCTGTTATGTACCTGATACCTATCCACAGAGGTTCTTTCCTGTCCAAAAGCTCCTTTTTCCTTAGCCTGCGGTCTCCTACGTATAAGAAAATTCTGAACTTTAGCCTCATGAAGACCTACGGGGTTTACTTGCACTTTTCTGACAAACCCTCTAAAAACACTTTCTTTACTGTTTCCGGGTCTCTTATTATGGGTCCCTTCCTATCCCTAAGGAACCACATGACCACCCTTGATTGCATAAAACCTATAAAGGACAGAGAAACCTCGGATATATCAATATCTTTGCGTATAAGCCCCTCCTCCATACCTTCCACGAGTATGCCCGATATTTTCTCCGCGTACTCGTTCAGAAATGAAAAAATCCTCGTCTTTATCTCCTCGTTACTGCTTCTGGAAAACTCGAAACAGAGTATAGGTATAACTCCCCTCGTGTCCTCGAGGAGCTGTATATGTGTGTCTATAACCCTTGCCAATTTTTCTATAGCGTTTCCTCCTTCCTCTATCGCCTTATCTATGTTGTACATACACTCCAACGTGTACCTGTCTATTATCTCTATGGCAAGGTGTTCCATGGTGGGGAAGTGCTTGAATACAGCCGCGTCCGATATGTTAAGCTTGTTCCCGAGATTCTTAGCAGTGAAATTCCTAAGCCCCTCTAAGGCTATAACCTGCGCTCCTACCTCTATCAGCTTCTCTCTCGTTTTCATGAAAATACAACTCCTACCTAGCGGAACTTTAATTATAAATTGTAACGGGCGGTAAACCGCCCGTAAACTTCTCTAACACCTGGAACCTGGAGAACCGTTACAGTCCGAGCACGGCTCTATGAGGCGAAGATGTAAAAAGACCTCTAAAGCCTTTTCTTCAAAGGCGGGAGACATATCGCCCCTCTTCACCTTCCACAGGAAGTATTTCTCAAAGCCACTTTTCAACAGGTGCATCCACCTCGATTTGTTAGTTTTAACCCATGCCCGTGGGGGTATCACAGGGTTGGCTATAAAGCCCGCCGCCTCATTTCCCATGTCAGCTATACATATAGCCGCAAGTGTGGGTGCGTACCTGTCAGTTGAGTTTCTCATATCGCCTATTATGTTGTGGGCTACCGCCATGGCCATACCCTCTATCATCTGCCCCGTCTTGGGAGCGCCAGTAGGTACAGGTGTTTTTTCCACCGGAGGGATAGCCGTCACGACGCCGACACCGTATATGTTCTTATAAGTGGGGTTTCGGAAACACCTATCCACTATAACCATCTTGTTCATTGGATTTGCGACCTTGTCCCCCGCAGAGGCAACCACATCGGGACCCATGAACCTCGGCATCAACATAGACAAAGAAGATGGCGACTCAAAGGTATTGCCGTCTAGGTCTTCGTAAACGACTTTGTCCGCTTCAACCTTGGTTATCTTTACATTCGTTACATACTTTATGTCCTTTTCTGCGAACAGGTCTTCCATAAGCCTACGGGAAGGTCCTACACCTCCCAGTCCGAGGTGTCCCAAGTAAGGCTCAGAGGTTATGTAGGTTATGGGAACCTTGTGTCTTATTCCTCTCTTTACAAGCTCGTGGTTAAGCATAAAGGCGAATTCGTAAGCGGGACCGAAACAGCTAACGCCCGGTATCGCTCCAACTACGACCGCTCCCGGATTTTGGTAAAAACTTTCAAGCTTTTTATTAAGCTCTACGGCATGCTCCGCAGTACATACTGAGCTTGAGTACTCCTCCTGCCCTTCTGCACCGAACACCAGCTTAGGACCCGTTGCTATTACCAGATAGTCGTAATCGATTTTATTGCCGGACTTAAGCTTTAACCTGTTCTCTTCCGGCTCTATACTTTCCGCCGCCTCGTTTACGAACTCTATGTCGAACTTAGGTAGGAGCGGTGCAAGGGGGACGCTAATTTTCTCAAATTTTCTCCAGCCCAGAGCCAAATGGGGAAAGGAGGGCGTAAACCCGAAGTAGGGTCTGTTGGACACCACAGTTATTCTTACATTCTTGTCCAGTTTTCTCAGATTGTAGGCTGTGGCTAAACCTCCTACGCCACCACCTATTATCACTACCCTTTTGCTCATTCCTTTCACCTCCGGTAAGTTTTCACTTCCTAACCAAATTACACCTCTTAATAATATCACAAATCCAAGGCTTGCGTTTTGAGTTAAATTAAGTAAGTGATGATTAAGTAAATAATATGATATATGCTGATAAGAATAAATACATAGTATTATAAGCTCTACTTATTCTATTATAATTACACCTGCTAACGCTTATGAGAGTAAACACTTAAAATCATGATATAGGTCAAGTTGTATGTTATTTATCATTTTTCTACCGGGAGGTGAAAGATGGCACATGAGGCTGCTCATCACGAGGAGGTAAGTACCTGGCCGGTGATAGCCGGTATAGGTACATTTTTAGCACCTTTAGCCTTCACAGCTTACTTCGCATGGAACGCTCAAATGGCCGGTCTCGTTCTCGGAGGTGTTTCCCTTGTCCTACTTCTTATATCCGCCGCAGGCTGGGCTAACGAGCATTTTTCAACTGAAAAGGAAGAGGGCTTCGGGTGGATAGGGATATTCGCCTTCATAGTGTCCGAGATAGTTATATTCGGAACGCTCTTTGCCGGGTTTTGGATGGCACGGACAACGCACGCCAGCGAATGGGCAAGTTGGATTCCGGAGGGTATAAACCTCGGGATGGCAGGGATACTCACCTTGATACTCTGGGCTTCGAGCTTTACGATTTGGAAGGCTGAGGTAGCCCTTGAAGAAGAGGGAAATAACGGAAAGGCTATGACTTGGACTTTTATAACCCTCATACTCGGTGGACTGTTCGTAGTCCTGCACGTAAGCGAGTGGGTTCACCTATGGAACGAAGGGTTCACTCTGATGTCCAACATGTACGGAACCGGCTTTTACGCACTTACAGGTCTCCACACATCTCACGTTATAGTCGGGCTTCTGTCTCAGCTTTATGCCATATGGCTCCTGGCTTCCGGAAAGATGACCAAAGAAAAGCCCACCATGATGAAAGCGGTATCCGCTTACTGGCACTTCGTTGATGTAATGTGGATGCTCGTTGCCGGAACAGCCTACGTTGTGGGAACCTTAGGGGTATAAACATGCACAGATTGCTTCTTATAAGCGTCATGCTTTGGGCCTTTGCCCTTCCTTCTTTTTCTTTTTACAAACCTAAGGCAACCTACTTTGACCAAGATTACCTTAAGATAGACGAGACTAAGCATCTGGGTACTTTCGTACCTGACGTAAACCTGATTTTGGAAAATGGTAGCAAGGTAAAGCTTTACGATGTTATCTCCCAAAGGCCCAACATAATATTTCTCGCCTACTTCACGTGTAATGCCTCCTGCCCTATCAGAACCACAAACCTCATAAAGGCTCTTGAGCCTCTTAAAAAGAGGGACTTTAATGTCTTGGTACTATCCTTTGACGAGAAGGATACACTCGAAACCCTTAAAGAATACAAGAATAGGTACGGCAAGTACCCGGGTAACTGGATATTTGCTCTTATAGAGAAAGACGACATACAGAGGTTTACGGAAGCTGTGGGATTTAGGTTCTTTTACTCGGAGGCCGACGATATGTTCGTCCACCCCAACGTTTATGTATTTGTATCTCCGGACGGTAGGCTAACGAGATACATATACGGCGTGAACCCCAAGACACAAGACCTTCGGATAGCCCTTGCAGAAACAGAAACCAACAAGGTTACGCTCAGCTCAATTATAGACACTGCGCTCCTCGTGTGCTTCAAGTACGACCCCTCAAGGAGTACCTACGTTGTAAACCCTGTAGTTTTTCTGGGAGGCATAGGTTTTGCCTCCTTCGGAGCTTTGATGCTCTACCTGCTTGTAAGTAAGAAACTCGCCAAAAGGGAGGTGTAAGTGATGGAACAGGTGTTTGCTCTGCCAGCCGCATGGTGGTTTGATGCGGTCAAGGTGTGGTTGGTAGTTGCGGTGGTCATTTACATAGTGACCGCTATACCGGGTGTTTACTTCATCATGAAGTACCGCTACAAGCCCGGGGAAAGAGAAATGGGCGACCACGAAAGGGAAGGACACTGGGGCTTGGAGGCAGCTTGGACTATTATCCCCACAATAATAGTTCTATTCTTGGCAACTTACTCCTTTACAATCTTCAAGCTCCAAAGAACACCCCCAAAGGACGCTATGACCATAAAGGTCTACGGTTTCATGTGGGGCTTCCAAACGGACTACCTCGACGATAACGGTAAGGTAATTAAAACGGTTTACTCCTTCTACAAGCCCGACAACTACGATGCGGGGGAAAACGAGAAGATAGTCGTCCCCGCAGGTAAACCTGTAAAGGCACTTCTAACCTCTAAGGACGTAATACATTCCTTCTACGTCATGCCTGCCAGAATCACAGAGGACATGGTTCCCGGTAGGATTACCCACCTGTGGTTCCAGATAAACAAGCCGGGCGAGTACTGGATATTCTGTAGGGAGTTCTGCGGAACAGGACACTCCCACATGTTCGCAAAGCTCAAGGTGGTTCCGCCAGAGGAGTTCACCGCTTGGCTTAAAGGAGATAACAAGGGTCTGGCAGAAAAAAACACTGAAACAAAAGAAAGCTTGTAAGGAGGTGGTAGTATGAGAGAAGCTATTCCGGCAGAGAAGCCCTATTTCTTAGCTTCTCTGAGAGAGTGGATTTTTACTACCGATCATAAAAAGATCGGTATTATGTACTTCGTTACTTCCTACATATTCTTCCTCGTAGCAGGAGTATTCGGACTCGTAATAAGGGCAGAGCAAACCCAACCCGGGTTCCAATTCGTAAGTCCCGAGTTTTACAACTATCTGCTTACGGGACACGGAGCTGTGATGCTTCTGTGGTGGGCTATAGCTGCCCACATAGGTGGGTTCGGTAACTTCCTGCTCCCTCTGATGATAGGGGCAAGAGACGTTGCATTTCCCAGACTTAACGCCTTTAGCTTTTGGTCTTTCTTCGGTGCCAGCTTGCTCGTTCTTTTAACCCTTATACCCGGGAACCACATAAAGATGATGTGGACTGGGTACCCTCCTTACTCCGCTACCGGTGATGCAGGTCCTACGGCTCTTTACGTATTCATAATTCACCTGATAGGTATATCATCCATAGCGGGTGCGGTGAACTTCATCACCACTTATATAAAGATGAGAGCACCCGGCATAGGTTTCTGGAATACCAACATGTTCGTCCACTGTCTAATAGGGGCAAACGTTATCCAGCTCATAGGTGTTCCTTCTCTTGCGGGTGCGGTTACGATGCTACTGCTGGACAAGTACCTCGGAACGAACTTCTACAACCCTGCAAAGGGTGGAGACCCCCTCCTTTACCAGAACGTCTTCTGGTTCTACTCCCACCCGGTTGTCTACGTTCAGGTTCTTCCTATATTCGGCTTTTTCTCTGAAATACTCCCTACCTTCGCAAGAAGGCCGCTCTTTGGATACGTCTCTATGGTTTTCGCCGTTTGGGGAATAGTTATCTTGAGCTTTGAGGTTTGGATACACCACATGTTTGTCTCCGGTGTTCCCGATTGGGCAAGGGTGATAATGTCTTACACAACCATTCTTATAGCAGTTCCCACAGGGATAAAGATTTTTAACTGGATTGCCACCCTCCACGGAGGTGCCATAATACTCAGAACACCCATGCTGTACGCACTGGGGGGAATATTTATGTTTCTCATAGGTGGTCTTACGGGAATACCCAACGCTATGGTCGCTATAGACCTCGGTATATCCGATTCCCTATTTATAGTCGGTCACTTCCATTACGTTCTCGCTATGGCTGTCACGCTCGGAATACTCGCTGCGATAACCTACTGGTATCCGAAAGCTACCGGAAGGATGTTCCCAGAAGGTTTAGGTAAGCTTAGCTTCTGGCTCACATTCATAGGAGCGAACCTCCTCTTCTTCTTCCAGATGGTAGTTGGTATGCTCGGAAATCCCAGAAGGTACCCGGACTACCCTGCCATACCCGAGTGGGTAATGCTCCACCAGATACAGACTGTAGGAGGTATAATCCTCGGTCTTGGAATACTCGTGTTTACAATAGCTATGATAAAAGGGCTTAAGGGTGAAAAAGCCCCCGCAAACCCGTGGCAGTCCCCTTCCCTTGAGTGGAGGATAGATTCCCCCGCACCGGCACACAACTTCGGTGACAAGCCCCCCAAAGTAGAGCCTGACTACCACCCCTACAAGTACGGCGCACCTCCCGCTTTCTAACGGGACTCCAAAAACCGGGGAGCCTTCGGGCTTCCCGAAAATTTTTTAAAATTAGAGCTATGGAGAGAGAGAAGAAAAAAAGAGACCTTTCGGTACTTATAGTGGGGCTCCTTCTGGGGCTTATAGCCTTGGCTTCCTTCAGTTTCACCCTTTACAAGTACATAACCAACGAGAAAGACAGGGAGTACTTTAAGTACAGGCTTAAGAACATAAAGAAGATAGGTCCCTTTGAGTAGGGATAGGGAATAAAATCTCGCCAAAATCTCGGTTTTTCCAAAATTTCCTCTTCACCGACATTTTATATCCCTTAGATTGTTATGTAGCACTTTCAAAGGAGGGACTTACAATGAACAAAGCTTCTCTGGGAAAGGTCGCCGTCGCACTCTCTATCCTGACTTTTCTATCAAGCTGCGCTACTGTTACGCGAGGCACAAAGGAGGCGCTGGTAATAGAAACCGAACCCTCAGGAGCCAGCGTAACTCTGAATGTAGAGGGTGAGGGAAGTTCAAGATTCTGCACAACACCTTGCAGCGTTCTGCTACCGAGAAAACACAGCGTCCGGGTAAAGATAGAAAAAGAAGGATACAAAACGGTTGACACAACCGTAGTTTCCGCTGTTTGCGGAGCCGGTGCCGCAGGAATGGCAGGAAACGTTATAGTGGGTGGGATTATAGGAGCCGGTGTGGACGTAGCAACGGGAGCTACGAAGTGCTTTAACCCAAACCCGCTAAAGGTTACACTCGAACCGGTCAAGTAATACGGAGGAGGGACTATCGCTCCCTCCCTCTTTTTCCCTTTCTCGGTCATATATCAGGGACTAACCACAAAAACTATCCTAAAATATTCCCAGCATGGAAAAAATCTCCGTACTCGGTTCCACAGGTTCCGTAGGAAAACAAACCCTCGAGGTCATAAAGGAGTTCAGAGATAAGTTTCAGGTATCCGCCCTACTGGCACGCAGGGCATCTGATACGCTTTTAAATCAGGCTTTAGAGTTCAAGCCCAAGCTCGTAGTTTCTTACGAAGAACCGAGTAAAGATTGGCTAAGTAAACTTCCCGAGGGAACGGAGTACCTGCAGGGAGATGAGGGGCTTACTGCGGCGGTAGAACTGGCAGACAGAGTTATGAACTCCGTATCGGGAATTTACGGTATAAAGCCCGCCTTTCTCACCCTCAAGCTGGGAAAGGTCTTACTTGCCTCCAACAAGGAATCTATAATATGCTTGGAAAAAGAGGTAATAGAAAACAGAGAAAGGATAATCCCCGTTGACAGCGAACACAACGCCCTATTCCAGCTTATAAATCTCTTAAAGAGAGATTACTTGAAGAATATATATCTAACCGCCTCCGGCGGTCCCTTTAGAAATAAATCCCTTGAGGAGATGAAATCCGCCACAGTTGAGGAAGCCCTGAACCACCCCAGATGGTCTATGGGAAAGAAGATAACGATAGACTCCGCTACACTCATGAACAAAGGCTTTGAGATATTAGAAGCAAAGCACCTCTTTGGGGTTCCCCTTGACAACATAAAGGTAGTGGTGCACCCTCAGAGTCTTGTTCACGGTGCGGTGGAACTGATAGACGGGAGCTTTATAATGCATTTGTCCCCCACGGACATGAGAGTTCCCATACTCCACGCCCTCTTTTATCCAAAGAGGCAGAAGTACCCCTTCGGAAAGCCGAAGATAACTGACTTCTCTCCCATAGAGTTTGAGGAAGTGGATACAGAACGATTCAAGAGCTTATACCTCGCAAGGTGGGCTGGTGAGATGGGTGGTGTTTACCCGGCAGTTTTGGTGGGCGCGGACGAGGAGGCTGTAAATCTCTTCCTCAGCGGTAGGATAGGATTCTTAGACATAGCGGACATAATAGAGGAAGTCTTAGGCAGTGTAGACATAAAAGACCCAAAAAGTGTAGAGGAGATACTGGAAAGTATAGAATGGGCAAGGGATAAGGCAAGGGAAACGGCAGAAAGGCTAAAGGGTTAAACCGTTCCCTCTCTCCTCACGTTTGACTTTTGCAGAATGTAGTCCTTTCTTAGGATAGCCCTGTTCAGCGCATCTACGAAGGCTTTTACACTCGCCTTTATTATGTCGGTATCTACGCCCCTGCCGGAGGCTCTAACCCCGTCAAGCTCTAACACCATGCGCGCTTCCGCCTGCGCGTCCGTGTTTGGAGTTAAAGCCTTTATGGAATAATCAACTAAGCTGGAATTTATGTTCAGAGCCTTCTGGATAGCCTTTATGGTAGCGTCCACGGGACCGTTGCCCGTAGAGGTAGCAGTTCTCTCCTCTCCCTTGAAGTAGAGTTTTACCGTCGCCGTGGGAACGAGATTGTCCCCGCTCTGAACCTGAAAGTGTTCAACCTCTATAGGCTCTTGGTCTTCTAACTTCATAAACTCCTGATAAATCAGAGCCTCTATGTCCTCGTCGTAGATTTCCTTCTTCTTGTCCGCCAGCTCCTTTAGCTTTGCGAATATCCTTTCAACGTCCTCTTCGGTGTAGTTTATACCGTACTCGTTCAGCTTTAGCTTTAGGGCATGCCTTCCGGAATGTTTACCTAATACTATGTTCCTGCTCTTAGGAAAGCCCACGTCCTCCGCGCTCATTATCTCGTAGGTGAGCCTGTGACTGAGAACCCCGTGCTGGTGGATACCCGACTCGTGGGCGAAGGCGTTATCCCCTACGATAGCTTTATTGGGCGGCACAAAGGAGCCGGTAATCCTGCACAGGAGCCTTGATGTCTTATAGATTTCCTTCGTATTTACGTTTGTATACAGCTCTCCGAAGTAATCGTGCCTTACCCTCAGAGCCATCACGATTTCCTCAAGAGCGGCGTTTCCCGCCCTCTCACCTATGCCGTTTATGGTGCACTCCACCTGCCGGACTCCGTTCTTAACTCCCGCAAGGGAGTTGGCTACCGCGAGACCCAAATCGTCGTGGCAGTGAACGCTCAGGATTGCCTTGTCTATGTTGGGAACGTTCTCCATTATGTCCCTTATGAGCCTGCCGAACTCCTCCGGTATGGCGTAGCCCACGGTGTCAGGAATGTTTATAACCTTAGCTCCAGCCTTTATTACCTCTTCTATTATCTTGTATAGAAACTCTCTCTCGCTTCTGGTAGCGTCCTCGCAGGAGAATTCCACGTCATCGGTGAAGTTTCTCGCAAAGGCTACAGCACTTTTTGCTATCTCAAGAACCTCTTCGGGCTTTTTCTTTAGCTTGTATTCCATGTGTATGGGAGATGTGGCTATGAAGGTGTGTATCCTCTTCCTTTCTGCCGGCTCTATCGCCTGCGCCGCAGCCTCAATGTCCCCGTGGTTAGCCCTTGAGAGGGAGCATATCACGGGACCCTTAACCTCTTGGGCAATTCTCTTTATAGCCTCAAAGTCTCCCTTGGACGCCGCGGCAAAACCCGCCTCTATGACGTCAACACCCAAGTTGGCAAGCTGGTGAGCCATCTGGAGCTTTTCCTCGGTGGTCATAGAGAATCCCGGTGCCTGCTCGCCGTCCCTTAAAGTGGTATCAAATATGTAAACCCTCTTGCCGTCTTCCATAGCTTTCCTCCGAAAACCCGTTTAATTGAAAATAATTCTCAATTAGATTTTGTCAACCTACAACCCTATTTTTACCAAGCTTTTTGGCTTTGTACAGATTTCTATCGGCCGCTTTGAACAACTCTTCTGGAGAATCTATAGAGCTGTCCACTTCCGCAACTCCGAAGCTCGCGGTTATACCGTAAGTCTTACCGTCGTCCGATGTAAAGCTCTGGTTCTCTAAAATAGTCCTCAACTTCTCCGCAACGCGTATAGCCTCTTCTCTCGTGGTTCCCGGCAGGAGTATGGCAAACTCCTCACCGCCCCATCTTGCCACTATGTCCCTCGCTCTTAGGTAGTTCCTGAGTATAGAACCCACCTTTATGAGAACTTTGTCCCCCTCAAGGTGTCCGTAGGTATCATTCACATCTTTGAAGTTGTCTATGTCCATGATTATCAAGCTCAAGGGAAACTTATTCTCCTTTGAGTACCTGAACAGCTCCTTAAGAGACCTCTCAAAAGAACGGCGGTTCCTCAAGCCCGTCAGCAGGTCGTAGCTCGATTCCTTTTCCTTCTCTCCCAACAACCGCCGCAAAGCTTTAAGCTCTTGTGTTTGTTTCTCAAGCTTGTCAACGAGGGATTTGTTTTGCTCCCGTAACCCGTTAAGCGTGTCGAGGATTCCCTTGAGGTCTGTTTTTATATCTTGATACCCTTCTAACTTTTTACCCTCCTCCTCTATAGACTTATCAAAGTCCTTTATATTGCTGACGGTAATGTTTAAGCTGCCTATTACCTCTGAAAATATATTATGAAGTGTAATAAGCTTAGTACTCGAGTTAGAGTCTTCAGAGAAACTCTTTATGTAAAGGTCTAAAATCTCGTCGTCGGAGGGTTCTATGTTAAGCTCGACTATGTGACAAAATATATAAAACCACCTCTCGAAGTTTCTTGGAGTAGGCAAAATATTCTTACGGATTATAAACTCTAACTCCTTTCGGAGTATCTCTTTTATCCTCCTCTCGTCCCCTTCGGTTAGCTCTTCCCCTTCCTCAATCTTTTCTAATATGCTGCACTTCAGCTTGTAGTTCATGGGTTTATATTTTAAATCGGTTTGGAGTTATAATTTTTAGTAAGTTTTAAAGCCCACAAGCCTATGGAAAAATCGGATATCGAGAAAGTTATAAGCATTCTTCGCGAGAACTATGACAAGTGGGAAGCTCCCGTAGTTACGCTCGTTGCCCAGCACACGAACGACCCTTTTAAGGTTCTCGTATGCGCCTTCCTTTCCACGAGAACCCGTGACGAGACTACCGCCGAGGTTTGCAAAAGGCTCTTTAGCAGAGTTAAATCTACAAAGGATATACTCGAGCTAACTCAGGAGGAACTTGAAAAACTCATATACCCGGTGGGGTTTTATAGAAACAAAGCAAGGCAGTTAAAGGAATTAGCCCGCATACTTGAAGAGGATTACGGAGGTAGGGTTCCCAACTCTTTAGAGGAGCTTCTAAGACTTCCGGGAGTGGGTCGTAAGGTCGCAAACCTAGTCCTTGCGGACGGTTTTGGTATACCAGCTATATGCGTAGACATACACGTTCACAGGATAACCAATAGGTGGTGCTTGGTGAAAACTAAAGAACCCAACCAGACTGAAAAAGAACTTATGAGGATACTCCCTAAAAAGTACTGGATAGAGATAAACCGTCTGCTCGTTGCCTTCGGGCAGAGGATATGTAAACCCCAAAAGCCGCAGTGCCATGTATGTCCTATAGAGGAGTTCTGCGGTAAGTGCCTTTAGGTTGTTATACGGAGGGGGAGGGATTCGAACCCCCGGTGGGCTGTGAACCCACAAGTGATTTCAAATCACCCGCCTTCGTCCACTCGGCCACCCCTCCTGCGAAACATATATTTTAACCCGATGTGCAGACCGCGTAGAAGGGGCATAACTGATAGTTCAGAGCTTAAAACTTCCATCGAGCAGGCTCTTGTAGAAACTCTCCGGCAGGAACGAGTACCTATGCATGTCCTCGGAGTAGAGCTTCGTTTGAACGGACACTTTTCTACAGGGCTGTCTTACCGGGTGCTTCTTACTACCTATGGAGAAAGTCCACCAGTAGCCTGCGTATATAGGTATGTTGGATACGAATAAATCAACTATCGGGAACACCCTCGATAGGTCTTTTTGAATCCTCTTTATCATATCAAGGTGGTAGTATATGGATTCCGTCTGGGCAGTGAATATGCCGTCCTCCTTTAGAGCCTTGTGGACATACCTGAAAAACTCTTCCGTCGTAAGAACATGGGCAAAGCCTACGGGGTCTGTAGAGTCCACTATTATCACATCGAATTCGTCCGTGTAGTCTTGTACGTACTTGTAACCGTCCTCGTGAACTACTATAGCCCTCGGGTCTTTAAAACCCGAGGATAGAGTGGGAAAGAACTTCTTAGATACCTCTACCACCTCTTTATCTATATCCACCAAAACTGCCCGTTTGACAGAGCTGTGCTTCAGAACCTCCCTTAAAGTTCCCCCGTCTCCACCCCCGATTATCAAGACATTTTCCGGGTTAGGGTGGGCGTGTAGGGGAACATGAGCCAAAAACTCGTGATAGGTAAACTCGTACTTCTCGTCGAGCTGTACAACACCGTCCAACACGAGCAGTCTCCCGAACTCCGGAGATTCAGCCACGAGTATCTCCTGATACTCGCTTTTGCTCTCGTAGAGAACCTTCGTTATAGGGTAACAGTGCCTTATAGGTGCGTACGGGTCTCTTTCTAAGAAGAATATGTCTCTCATGCCATTAATTTTAACATCTCGTAGAGCTTCAAAAATTCCTCAAGGGAAAGACTCTCGACCCTACGACCTTCCTCCACGCCTACAGCCTTTAGAACCTCTGGGGGGAGTTTATTACCCAGTTTTTTGCGCCTGTTGGCAAAGAGTGTAGTTAAGAAGGTTTTATAGTCCTCAAGGTTTTTGACGACGGTAGTCCCTTTTCTACGAATGCTTATTACCGCAGATTGAACTCTCGGCGGTGGTCTGAAGAACCTCGACGGAACACTCATCTCGTAGCTTACCTCGTAAAAAGTTCTCAGGAACACGGATAACCAGCTGACATCTCCTTTCCCCTCAAGCCTCTGGGCGACTTCCTTCTGAAACATCAAAATAGCGTAGGGTACACACCGATGGTGGTGAATTATGTTCTCAAGTATCAGAGAACCCACATTGTACGGCAGGTTCCCCACAAGTTTAAGCTCGCTTCCCAACTCACAGAGATTGAACTTCCTTGCGTCCCCGTGAAGTATCTTCAGCCTGCTGTCCCGTATACCCTTCAAGGTATCTACCATCTCCCTGTCAAGCTCAATCACGTAAAGCCTCTTTAAATTGCTTTCCAGTAGCGCCTTTGTAAGGTTTCCCGTACCGCCTCCTATCTCCACAACCTCCTCTCCCTTCCTTATATCTAAAAGCTCAACTATTTTAGTGATAACCCCCCTTGATACGAGTATATGCTGTCCGAAGGACTTTTTAAGCATACCCTTACCCATTGCCCTCCACAGGCTCACCGAAGATAACCACGAACGCAAGCACAGGAATCATAAGGAGAAATATAAATAAGCCCCTACGGTCATATCTTCTCGCTAAAAGCATAGCGATAAGTGTCTGGAGCAAGTAATAAAATGCGAAAGCCCTCGATGCGTAGCTTATAATCTCAAATATGTTGGCACTCCACACGAGAATTATACCCAGAACAGCGGTCATCAGGTACCCGGTTCTTGCGGATACCCTTCCCCTCGTTTCTACCTGAAGAAGCCCTCCAGAACCTATGGTGTCCGCAACGGATGCACTGAACTGACTCATCACCGCACCGAATACGAGCATGTAAGGAAGTAGCAAAGATATCTCCCTGGACACCCTTATTATCTCCGTTTCATCTACACCGTAAGTGGAGCCTCCGAGTACGGGCAGAATTAGGAGGATAAAGCCTATGTATATCGCTCCGGATAACAACTGAGCTACCTTCATGCTCTTTATCCTGATTTCTCGGCTGTAAGCACCTTTCAGGTACTTAGAGGTTTCGAAGCCCTGCACTATTAAGAGAATGCCCGCCAAATACCTGAAGGTTTCAAAGGATACCTCTTTACTTTCCAAAGGAAAACCTTTAGAGGTTATATCGTGTAAAAGTAAGCCCACGAGAAGGGATAGTATCACCGCAAGCTTTACGGATACAGAGTACTTCTCCAACCACTCCAACTGCTTTAGACCTTTCAAGTAGCCGGACAGCCCTATCCAACCCAAAACCAAGCTCGTTAGGAGATTTTCAATTGCCTCGTTTCTGTATCCAATCCCGGACATCAGGAAGGAGGAGAGCAGTCTGAGGTAAAAGGCAACCGAAATTATGTAAGCAAATGAGAGAACAAGGTTCGAGAACCTCTCGAGCTGGGCAACGGTTTCGTTGGAAGTCGTATCCTCCTCGTACTTTATGTTGAAGCGTACCGCGTAACCGATAGCGTAAGCCACCACGATTATGAGAAACATATACGGAACCGCGAGGCTGCCACCTATAGCGTGGAGAAGCGGAGCTACCACCAGGAAACCGCTGCCTATTATGGAAGCAAGGGGAGTAACCGTAGCGCTCCAAAGCTCGTTACCTCTGTGGGAATACCAAAGGAAAAACGATAGCGATATAAAAAATACTACGGATATGTAAATTTCAAGCATCAAGTCCGCAGGGAGACACTTATGTCAAGGAAGTTCTTGAGTATGTCCATACCGCATTCCGATAGAACGGACTCAGGGTGAAACTGTATCCCGAATACGGGGTAATCCCTGTGCTGGACACCCATTATATCCTCGTCCTCAGCCCACGCCGTAATTTCCAAAACATCGGGAAGGCTCTGTTTATCAATCACGAGCGAGTGATACCTTACAGCGGTAAAAGGACTCGGCAGCTCCTTAAACACACCTTTCCCCGTGTGGTAAATCTGTGAGGTTTTACCGTGCATAAGCCTCTTAGCCTTTACAATCTTTCCACCGAAAGCCACACCTATGGACTGGTGACCTAAGCACACACCGAGAATCGGAAGCTCTCTATAGAACTCCCTTATGACCTCAACGGATACTCCCGCCTCGTTGGGAGTACAAGGTCCCGGTGATATAACTATACAGTCCGGCTCAATATCCCTAACATCTTCCGTATTGAGCTTATCGTTTCTTTTTACGATTACCTCACACCCGAGAACCCCGAAGTACTGAACGAGGTTATAGGTGAAGGAGTCGTAGTTATCTATCATCAAGAGCCGCAAGGCTAATCCTCCTCAACGGTAAACACGCTCAGAATTGTCTCTATTATCGAGAGCAGAACCGATATTACGTTCGCCGCAAGGGCGCCTACCGATAGGCTGATGGCTTCCTGCGGGTCTCCGAGGAAAAATAGGAACAGTGCAGGAACAAGATGTAAATCTGCCACCAAGCTGGCCGCCATGAGTTCGGTAGAGAGAATCCTACCCTCTCCTATCTTTAGTATAGTTGCTGCAAGGTTGGCCGCAACCGTTATCACGAGTTCGTAGGGATTAGGTGTAACTATAAAGCTTATGTTTGTGGTAAGAGCCATAAGTATAAAGAAGTCCGTAAAAATCTTCTTAAACCTCAACCTTTCCTCCCAAGAGCCTTTCAACCCTTTCAAAGTTTCCTAAAATCCTCTGCGCCCTGCGCAGGTTCTTAGGTGAACCGAAGAGTATAAGGGTATCTCCCTCTTCTATTTGCGTATCCCCGGTGATGTTTATGTCAAGCTCCCCGGTAGTTCTCCTTATGGCAATTATGGTAACGCTTAACTTTCTCCTAAAGTCTATCTCTTTCAACATCTTACCCACGAGAGGTGAGCCTCCGCTAACCCCGAACTCAAGTATGTCTATGTCGCTCTCCTCACCGAAGGCTATCCTGTCAAATAGGTCGGATATGAAAGCAGAGCCTATGTGGAATATGTAGGCGGATATCCGCGTTGCCAAGAGCCGTGCCGGGACTATAGCCCTGTTTGCCCCTAATTCCTCAAGTTTCTGGGCAGTTTCCTCAGTGGGAGCAAAGGAGTATATAAGGAAGTTATCTCTTTCAGGTCTAAGCAGTCTTGCAGTCACTATAACCGCTATATTCCTTGCATCGTCCTCGAGATTGACTATCAAACCCTTAGCCTTCATTATGCCTGCGGATATAAGTACCGAGCGCTTAAAAGGCTCTTCGAGTACAAAGTACTTAACGTTATCCTCTTGGAGTCGTACCGCTACTTCGCTTCTTCCGTCTATGACCACGAACTCTATCTTCCTTTTCCTTAAAAGCTTAATTAACCTTGCGGTTATCTCGTTGTATCCACAAACTATAAAGTGGTTCGATAGGTTCTCTATCTCCTTGAGCATCCTTATAGCCCTGTAAAGATTAATTATATCTTCCTTAAAGATTAACCTTACGGTTATGGTAACGCTGGTGGTGAATATACCTATACCCGAAAGTGCGAGGAAAGAGGTAAAAATCCTACCTACAAGGGTATCGCTACCCTCGACTATCTCCCCAAACCCTATGGTTCCTATGGTTATGACGGTCATGTAAAAGGAGTTTATAAAGTCTCCTCCGGAAAGCACCATGTACCCTAATGTTCCTACCGTAAGGGCAAAGTGGAGCATTAAAACGGGTAGCCTCAGCTCTTTTAAAGCCTCTATGAGCTTTCGTTGATACAAATCCAGTAATTGGTTTTCCTCCCTCTTTCCAATCTTTAACCTTCTTAGCTTCCGCTTCTTCTTCATGATGTAGCGCTTAGGAATTTATATCTCAGAGAGTTTATTCTCTCAAGGTTAGAGATTATCAAGTCCTCGAGAAACGGATTAAAGGATATAACTACCACATCTCTGGCAAATCCGGACTTTTCCATAGCAGCCCTTGCGGAGTTCAGGAACTCCCTCAGAACATCGTCCGCTTCGACCTCAAAGGGCGCTCCGAGAAAATGGTGACTAATACCGAGGTAGCTCCCGGGCTGGTTTTTTACCATAAGCCTTATGGGGTTTAAGTTTTCTATAACTTCCTGTTTGTCCCTAACATGTTCAAGCCCGAACATGAGCATAGCATCTGTTATAAGGTATTTTGATGATACGCTTACGAACTGGCGAAAGCCGGTTTCTTTCATATCCATCTTTAGATTATCCTTTTGGGTTTCTATCCAATGGGGATGGGGCGTGTACACGAGCCACAGAACTTTGTCGGGTAAGAACCTTTCTTGTTCAAGCTCCCCCCACATCATCACGACGTCTGCCAATTCATTCTCACCTCATCTTCAAGTTAAATTTTAAAGATATACCCTCCATGCTCCGATGCCTTACGGAAAGCCTGCAGAGGTTATAGTCCACATTATTTGAGATTAACATATCTTTAAATTATGGAAGAGCTAAGGGAACGGTTCAGGGGTACGGTCATAGGAGCTTCTTTGGGAGATGCTATAGGCAAAGCTGTTGAAGATATAACCGATGACGACGTTTTTGAGTTTTACGGGAAGAGAATAGAGGGCTTTGTTCCCCCTCATCCTCTAAGTCCGGCGTACGGACAGCTTCCGGAGGAAACCTCGGACGAAACTACGGTCTTCAGGATACTGTTGGAAAGCCTAACTTACCGTAAAGAGCTGGACGTCAGAGACTTTTTGAACAGGTTGATTTTATGGTACGAGGACGAGGCATCCCACCGTTACCCCGACCCTGCCCTGATAACCTCCATAGACCTGTTTGCCAGCGGAAGCAGTCCCGCCGTACACGATATAAAGTCCTCTTCGGTTGAAGGAATTTTAAGAAGTGTGGCGGTAGGAATGTTTCATTACTACAATACAGAACTTGCCGCGGAGGGGAGCAGACTCGTGTCATTGCTGACACATAGGAGCGACGAGGTTTCGGAAGGCTCAGCGGTTCTGGGAGGTGCTATCGCACTTTTGCTCTCAGAAGAGTTTGAGTTGGAGGAGTTCCGAGAAAAGCTAAGGTTTTTAGAGGCTTTGGAGAATTTAGTTCACGTTGACAGGTTCAGGAGAGTGTTTGAAAGGATTGAGAACTTACTTATAGAAAGCCAGCCCCTTGATAGAGCGATAGAAACTCTCGGTAACGGCTCTTACGTTCTTGAGGCTCTACCTCTGTCTCTGTATATATTCCTCTCAAATACACACGCTCCTATTGAAGCCTTGTGGCAGGCTGTAAACTCTTACGGTTCCTTTGGAGGGGATACGGACTCCATAGGTTTTATCACGGGAGCATTAGTGGGGGCTTACGCAGGTGTGGAAGTGTTCCCCCAACATCTAATTGAAGAATTGGAAAAATCAGAGTATTATATAGAACTTGCAGACAAGCTTTACGATATAACTCAAAATACGATAATAAGGAGGTAAAGAGGATGCCATACAAATTACAGGAAAGCTTCCTTAACACCGTAAGGAAGAGAAGGGTAAAGGTCTCAATCTACATAGTCAACGGAGTTAGACTTCAGGGAAGGATAAGGTCTTTTGACCTTTACACGATACTGCTTGAGGACGGGAGACAACAGACCCTTATATATAAGCACGCCGTTACGACCATAATACCCCACGAGCATGTAGATATAGAATTTGAAGAGGAAGGGGTCCCGGGACAGGCTTAAAGCATCCCGGGGGGCTTGCCCTTAGATACAACCAGTCTTTCTACAGGCTCACCACCTTTAAGGTGTTTGTCCACAATTTCGTCGATGTCCTCGGGCTTCAGGTTTCCGTACCACACGCCCTCAGGATACACGACCATCGTGGGTCCCATCATACACGGTCCTAAGCACCCTGTAGGGGTAACCGCCACGCTCATAAAAAGCTCAGGGTCCATCTGTAGCTTTTCCATAAAGGACTGGTAAATCTCTCTACTTCCTTTATCCGCACAGGAACCTTGTGGATGTCCGGGCGGTCTCTGGTTCACACAAATGAACACGTGTCTAAAGCTCATCTCTTCTCCTCCGCAAGAATTTCTAAGTTAGAGAATTTTATCACCTGACGGGTAATCCCCTTTATGAGTTCTGTCAAATTACTTTAGAACCTTCTTTGTTTTTATATAAAAGATGTAGAGGTCTAATTCAGACTGCCTTAGTCCTATGCTATCACAAACCTGCTGAAGCTTTTCTTCCGCTTTGATGTACACCTTCGGTGTCAAAGTTTTAACCTCCTCTATAAGTCCGTTCTCCACCAAAAACCTGTATATGTGTCTATCTATTATGGCGACATCGTGAAAACCGATATTTCTTAGAAAGTGAGACGCCTCTTTGAAGCCGAAGCCCTTTATTTTGTAGGGAGACTTTGCGTCAGCTATAAGCTCCCTAAGAGCCTTACCACTATCGGCTTGCTTGATAATTCCCTCGAGGCTACTCCACCTGTCTCTAACAAGAGCTATCCTCTCCGCCCTCTGGTACGCAAACCTATGCCCAAAGCTTTGAATTTTCCGGGCTAACAGTTCTACCGGCAGTTCCGTAAAACCCTTTTCCCCGAGGGCAGCTTGTATTTTTATTCCCATCACCGCGGAAGAATTAGCCGTTAGGATACAAAAGCACAGCTCCGAAAAGGTCGTAGCCTCGTAATCTATATCCACAAAGGGACGGAGGTCAAAGTGGGTTTTTCCCTC
>WFYI01000019.1 GCA_015490155.1 Aquificaceae bacterium
ACTGGTATCCCTTGGAGGCATGAGCAGACTACTTGTTTTTGTCGGAATTATCTCAGGACTTCTATTCGGGAAGGATTTAATAAAGCCTGACGTCATAAGTGATTACCATAAATTCCAGCTTCTCGCTAAGGAGCAAAGGGATTACAAAAGGATATACGGTCGTATAAAGGTAAAGAGGGGATGTAAAGTCCAGCAGGGATACGCCTCGTGGTATGGTCCCAAATTCCACGGCAAGAAGACGGCGAATGGTGAAAGGTATAACATGTTTATGCTCACAGCCGCATCAAAGGATTTACCGCTCGGAAGCTACGTATTGGTTATATCACCGGACACGGGAAGAAAGGTTGTTGTCCGAATAAACGACAGAGGACCCTACGTAAAAGGGAGAATAATAGACCTTTCCTACGCTGCGGCGAAAAAACTTGGTCTCGTAAGGAGAGGTGTGGGAGAAGTTATAGTTGTCCCCTTAGAGTGTTTGTCTTATGAAACCCAAAAAAAGCTCTACGACCAGTTCATAGCGGACATAATAAGAACCTTTTAAAATTCTCAGTTATGGAAAAGCCCTGGAGTGGAAGATTTAAGGAAGAAACGGACAAGTTCGTAGAGGAGTTCACAGAAAGCGTAAGCTTTGACAGGAGGCTCGCCTTAGAAGACATAGAAGGGGACATAGCCCACGTAAAGACTCTTCAGAAAGCCGGAGTTTTAACTCGGGAAGAAGCCGAAAAGCTCATAAAAGAGCTTGAAAATTTAAGGAAAGAGATAATTTCAGGAAAATTTGAGTGGAAAAAGGAGCTTGAAGATGTTCATATGAACATAGAGGCGGAGCTGATAAACAGGCTCGGGAACCTTGGAAGAAAACTCCACACCGCCCGCTCAAGAAACGACCAGGTGGCTACCGACGAAAAACTTTTCCTTAAGAAAAAGCTAAGGGAAGTTCAATCCCTCCTGAAGAGACTAAGAGTTACACTTGTAAACCTTGCTGAGAAAACGGTTGACTTCGTTATGCCCGCCTACACGCACCTCCAGAGGGCACAGCCCGTAAGAGTAGCCCACTACTTCTTGGCTTACAGAGAGATTTTTTTAAAGGACGCAGAGCGTATCTCAGACCTTTACAGAAGACTGGATGAACTTCCCCTCGGAAGCGGAGCAGTCGCGGGAGTAGATTTTCCCTTGGACAGGTTCTTTACCGCGAGGGAGCTAAACTTTAACAGGCTTACAAAGAACTCCATTTACGCAACCGCGGAAAGAGACTTCATAGCAGAGACATTGTTCGTTTTAGCTTTGATAGGACAGCACCTTTCTAGGCTTGCGGAGGACCTCATCATCTGGAATACCGAGGAGTTCGGATTCGTAGACCTTCCCGACAAGCTATGCACCGGAAGCTCAATAATGCCCCAGAAGAAGAATCCCGACGTGTTGGAGCTAATTCGCGGGAAAACGGGAAGACTCTACGGAAACTTAGTCAGCCTCCTTACTACATTGAAAGCACTTCCTATGGCTTACAACAGAGACCTCCAGGAGGATAAAGAGCCCTTGTTTGATAGCTTAGATACCATTGTAAGTAGCTTAGAGGGAATGATTAAGGTTTTAGAGGGATTGAGCATTCGCGAGCACAGATTGAAGGAAGCCTCCGGCAACTTCCTGCTAATCACGGACCTTGCCAACTACCTCGTGGAAAAAGGAGTCCCCTTCAGAACCGCCCACCACATAGCGGGAAGCATAGTCGCTTACCTTATAGAGAAAGGGAAGCTATTAGAGGAAATTACCTTAGAGGAGCTAAAGCAGTTTTCTGAACACTTTGAGGAGGACGTTTTTAAAATCCTAAAGCCCGAAGTGTCCGCAGACAGAAAGAAGGTCTACGGCGGAACCGCGAAGGAAGAGGTGTTAAGGCAGATAGAGGTGGCAAAAACCGAGGAAGGTTTATAAGTCTTCTTTATAAGGCTTTTTATTAAGCTTTGAGTTTTTTCTTTGGTAAACTTTTAGAAGGCGGGGGCAGAGTAGATGCATAGCTTTTGGATAGACCTTCTTGTTGCTATTATCAAGATTCTCGTAATTTTGGGAATAGCACTCGGAATAGGGGCTTTCCTGACCTGGGTTGAGAGAAAGGTAGCGGCTCACATTCAGAGAAGACCCGGACCTATGGTAGTCGGATGGCACGGGCTCCTGCAGCCCCTCGCGGACGGTATTAAACTTCTCACAAAGGAAGACCTTTTCCCGAGATACGGGGA
>WFYI01000020.1 GCA_015490155.1 Aquificaceae bacterium
AAAGGGTATTTTTACTTTGAACTCCTTATTTGAAACTGCGTAATGTGTTAGGGTTATACCCGATAGAATTACCACAGAAAGAATTAGGTGTGAGGTAGTGTATACGTAGTGTAGAAACTCCTTTAGCAGCGGGGATTCCGTAATTACCACCCTCATGCCGAGCAGTGCCTCGAGTATCAGCATTACGAACACCCAGACCATAGCCTTTCTGGGAAATCCGGCTCGGTTCCATACAAGCACAAGGGAAGCTATCATAAGGATGCCCGCAAGCCCACCAAGTATCCTGTGCGTCTGCTCTATCCACGGCTGGAGCTTAGTTTCAACTACCATCGGTGCCGGGGGTGTAGGTATTTCCTCTTTCATCTGAAATGGTAGGAGCTGCCCGTGACACAGGGGCCAATCTGGACAACCGAGTCCCGAGCCGGTTGAGGTTACTATACCACCGAATACCATAAGGACATAGGTTATAGCTACGGTGAGGAGAAGCACAGTTCTTACCATACTTTAATCTCCTATTTTTGGGAATACCGGTTCATTTCTTATGTTTTCAAGTTTTTTTATAAAGTACTCTCTATTTTCCGGGCGGGAAGCGTACATGTAAATTGTGGTCAAAAAGGAAGCAAGAGCCAGCCCACTGAATATTACTCCAACAATCAGAGTTTTAAAATCCTTAACCTTCATGATGCTTAGACCTCTAAAAGTATATCAAAGAAAAGCCCCCAGAGGGGGCTTTAATCAGGATTTTAGAACTTACAGTACCCGTGAGGGCAGTAGTCCTTTTCAACCTTGGGGGTTTCGTCAAAGTTGTGGGGAGGTGGTGGTGAGGGAAGTCTCCACTCGAGGGAGTTACCCATCCATGGGTTTGCAGGGGCTTTCTCCCCGCTAATGGCACCCTTTATGAGGGCTATTATCCCGAGCAGAACACCGAAGGCAAGTATAAAGGCTCCTACAGTTTGTATCTGGTGCATTGTTACCCAATCTCCCAAGACTGGGTAGTCGTAGTACCTTCTGGGCATACCGCTCAAGCCGACTATAAGCTGAGGGAAGTAGAGAACGTTGGAGCCTATTATGATTACCCAAAAGCTCAGCTTCCCGAGACCTTCCGGATACATCCTGCCCGTGACCTTGGGCCACCAATAGAAGAAGCCTCCGAAAGCGGCTAAGGTTACTGCCATTCCCAAGACGTAGTGGAAGTGTCCGACAACGAAGTAAGAGTCGTGAACAGCTACGTCAAAAGCAGGTAGTCCGAGGGGAATACCGGTGAGACCACCTATCAGGAACATGAGTATAGCCCCAAGAGCGTAAAGCATCGGTGTTTTGTAAAGCACAGCCCCTCTGTAAAGGGTACCTACCCAGTTAAATATCTTTATACCGGTCGGAACACCTATTAGAACCGTGGTGTAGGACATGAATATCTTCACCCAGTCGGGTATACCCGAGACGAACATGTGGTGAGTCCAGACTATAAAGCCCACGAGGGCTATAGCCCATATAGCTATCACCATAGACTTGTAACCGAATATGGGCTTTCTTGCAAAAGTGGAAACTATCTCAGATATTACACCGAAGGCGGGTAGAACCATAACGTACACCGCCGGGTGGGAGTAGAACCAGAATAGGTTCTGGTAGAGAACCGGGTCTCCACCCTTTGCAGGGTTAAAGAAGTTCGTTCCAAGGTATGTATCAAGGAACAGCATCGTAACAGCACCAGCTATCGAGGGAACACCCAAGAGCTGTATCAGGTTCATAGAGGATATACCGTGTAAGAAAAGGTTCATGTTGAAGAATCCTATACCGGGCGCTCTCATCCTGACGACCGTGGTTAGGAAGTTAATGGCACCCATTATGGAGGCTGCACCTGTTAGGTGCCAGATAAATACGAACAGAGCCGTAACGCCTGAGTTGGGGTTTGCAGAGTAGGGCGGGTACCCAGTCCACATCTGCATTATGTGGTTACCCGGAATAAGTGTTATTAGAGCTATAACGCTCGCTGCGAAGAAAGTCCAGTATCCGAGAGCGTTTAACCTCGGGAAGGCTACGTCCCTTGCACCTATCATTAGCGGTATTAGAAAGTTTGCAAATGCTCCCCATATACCTATAGCCCACCACAAGAGCATCAACGCACCGTGAACTGTTAGGAAGTAGTTGTAAGTGTCCGGAGAAACGTGCTGAGTTCCGGGGTTGAAAAGCTCAACCCTCATGCCGAGAGCCATAATTCCGCCTACAAGGAAAAAGATTAGCGAGGTAACACCGTAAAGTATACCTATCTTCTTGTGGTCTGTGGTGAATATCCACTCTTTAAGAGAAGCGGCGAACCAAGGCTTTTCTACGTGGATAGCTTCCCTCATTGTAGCGCACCTCCTTTAGTTGCGTATATGTTAGTATGTTCTAACTGCGAAGTTCTATGAGATTTATCAAGTTCGGCTTGTCCCCCGAGCCATTGGTTAAACTCCGCTTCCGGTACGAACTTGATTTTCGCAAACATCCTCGAGTGCCAGGTTCCGCAGTACTCCCTACAGAACACCCAGTACTCTCCTTCTTCGTTTACCTGAAACCATACGTAGGTTATCCTTCCGGGAACGGCGTCTTGAGTTACCTTGGCCGGTCTAAGGTAAAAGGCGTGGATAACATCTTTGGAAGTTAGACTAACTTTTATAGGTTTACCTACCGGTAGAACCGGCTTCTCAAACTCTTGGGCTGTGTAACCCTTTATAGGGTCTTTGTCCTGCTTGAAGAAAGCGTAAACTTTCTTCCCGTTCGGATACTCGAACTCCCAGCCCCACATGAAAGCTGTGACCTTAATCTCTAAGGCATCCTTGGGAACGGTTCTCATCTCTTTGAATATCGCAAACCCGTGCGTTGCAAGGTATATAACTATAATCAGGGGGACTATAGTCCATAGAGCTTCAAGCCCCCAGTGTCCTTCGTGTTCTTGGTCTCCGAACTCCCTTTCTCCTTGTTTGTACCTGTACTTAATCATGAATATCAAAGATGGGACAGCTACTATCAGGTATATGACCACCGATAAAGCCAGCCATATAACGTTCAGCTGGTCCCACAAAGCTGCCGGCATGTTCTTAGCAGATGCGGAAGCTTCCTCCGCAAGGGACAGGGCAGCAAAACCTAAAATTCCCAGCATAAAACGCGTCATGCTTAAACACCTCCTCTGCTTGTTCTTCCGTAAGAGAAAACTATAAAGCCCACCGTTCCCACAAGGGCAAACCCCAAACCTCCAAATATGAGGAGAGGGTTAATTACGTACTTACTCCTGTTAGGGTCGTAAGTGTAGCAAGCCAACAGCGCAAGCTTAACCACCTCGTTGGGTTTTATGAACTCCCTTTTAGCATCTAAGATTGATAGCCTAAGGTCTGTTTCCGAGGGGTTTACGCCGTAGAGGTACCTCGTGATTATTCCGTCCGGAGACAGGAATATAGACACCGTCGGGTGTACGAAACTCTTATCCCTTTCCGAGTAAAAGAAGTTAAAGCCCGTAGATTCTTTGAACTTGTTTATGTCTGCAGCTTCTATTAAGGCAAATTTCCACTTTGAGAGCTTTTCACCGGGCAGTCTGTTTACAAAATCCTGAAGAGTTTCAAGGGTATCTCTCTTATCAAAGGAAACTACGAGAACTCTGTAATCCTCTTGAATACCTGAGAGCTTGTTTACGAGCCTACCTATGAGAACCGGACACGAGCCTCCACAGGTATAGTAGGCGGGTATTAATATTAGAGGGCTATTTCCTACAAAATCGCTTAACTTCTTCTTTCCTTCGGGAAGAATTAGGTTAATGTCCTCTATCTCCTTACCGAGATACTTGCTTTCCTCTATTTTTAGGTACCCTGCGTCAAAAAAGTCCTTTTGAGTTGTCTGATAAGAAGAAGGAGTGGACATAGCCACAGTTAGGAAAGAAAGAAGTACGAGTAGGAAACGCATTATACCTTTAGCCCACCTACTATGTAAGCGGTGCTTGCGACGAGAAGCCACATTATATCAACGAAGTGCCAGTAAGCAACCGTTGCACTGAACATGGTCATTTTCTTCTCGTTCATCTTACCCGAGAGTATAAACAGGAGTGCGTAAGCTTGAAGTATTAGACCGACTATGACGTGAGATGTGTGTATCCCTGTCAACGCGTAGAAACCCGTTCCGTACATATTCGATGTGAGTGTAAACCCTTCATGCCACAGGTGTAGCCACTCTTTTACGTGAACTACGGTAAAGAGTATTCCCAGAGCCATGGTAAGCAATATGTAGACAATCGACTTTCCCCTGTTTCCATGTTCGAGAGCTACCTCTGCCCTCCATATAGTAAAGCTCGACGCCCAGAGGACAAGAGTTAGGAACGCGGGGATACTTAGGGCTAAACCTTCGGGAATCCACTGACTTACCCATACGTCCGCGTGGTTAACCCGAGCCATCCAGAAGGCTACGAACATAGTTCCGAATATGATTACCTCGGAGATTATGAAGAAGAATATAGATAGCCAACCGTGTCCTTCGTCGTGTCCCTTCGTAAAGAACTCATAAGCCCAGCCGGTAGCACCAACTATTATCAGAGCGAGAGCGACTCCTCCCATGATAAGAGCTACAAGTGGCGCCTTCCACGCGAAAAACGCTGTGATTGCAAGGGGGACTAAAAGAACACCTATTCCTACTGGGAGCGGCCATACGCTAACCTCATGCTCCCCGTGATGGACAGCTTCATGCGCCATGCCTTGGACCTCCTTTGGTATTTAGTTTCACTTTAGCACACTTAGCATATAACACCTACCTTAACGCAGATAATAATTATTATTTATACCTCCATTAAGAATTTAAAATAATTGTTAGACGCAGATGGCTCAATCCGTATAACGCTGAGCAGACCCTTAAGACTTAGTCCCTAATAAACTGTTTAACCGCAAAAATCGCGCTACCCATACCGATGACCGCACCGACTAACACGTCTAAGGGAAAATGAACCCCGAGATAAATTCTGCCGATACCTATCAATAGAGCGTAGGAGTATAGAAAAAGAGCGAGCCATACTTTCTCTCCGTAGGAAAGGACACCCGCTATCACGAAAGCCATTGCAGTATCTCCCGAGGGGAAAGACCTGTGATATAGAGGCACGAGCAGTTTTACATCCTCGAGAAGGCTCGCAGGTCTCGGCTGGTTTAAAGTTACCTTGAGGAGGATAACTATGGCGCTCTCTATGAGAATTGCAACTGCCAAGGCTTTCAGTTTTCTTTTACTTTTAAACCACAAAAAGACCGCTATGGGTATAAGAACGAAGCCTGAGCCTAAAAATGAGAAGTAATAGAAGAAGCTGTTAAGGAAAGGGTGGTCTAAGGAATTAACCACCCTGAAAAGGTATATGTTCAGCCAGAAGTTCTCAAGGGACATTAAAGTTCAAAATCTTTCAGGTACTTAGCCCTTGAGGGGTGCCTGAGCTTTCTTATTGCCTTTGATTCTATCTGCCTTATCCTTTCCCTTGTAACGTTGAACATCTTACCGACTTGCTCAAGTGTGTATTCGGTGCCGTCCACCAGTCCGTACCTGTACCTGAGTATCTCCCTTTCTTTGTCAGAGAGAGTATCAAGAACTCTTTCAAGTTGCTCCCTAAGAAGCTTTCTGGAAACGTACTCCTCCGGATTAGGTATGGACTTGTCCTCTATAAAATCCTTTAAAAAGGTATCGTCGTCGTCTCCTATCGGAGTCTCAAGTGATATAGGCTCCTGAGCTGTTCTTAGAACCTTTCTTACCTTATCGACGGATATACCGAGAAACTTAGCGATTTCTTCAGGTGTCGGGTCTCTGCCGTACTCTTGGAATAGCTTCTTAGAAGCTTTTATTATCTTGTTTATCGTTTCTATCATGTGTACAGGTATCCTTATCGTTCTCGCTTGGTCGGCTATGGCCCTCGTTATAGCCTGTCTTATCCACCATGTAGCGTAGGTTGAGAACTTATACCCTTTCCTGTAATCGTACTTATCTACGGCTTTCATAAGCCCTATGTTCCCTTCCTGTATGAGGTCGAGGAAGTGTAGTCCTCTATTCACGTATTTCTTAGCTATGGAAACGACCAATCTCAGGTTGGACTGTATCATGACTTGTTTAGCTTTTATTACCTTTTTTCTTCCCTGCTCTATTATGGACATGACTTGGGTTATCTCTTCGGGCAGTATGCCTATCTCTTCCTTGTACCTCTGTACATCTTCTTTCAAGGACAGGTATTCGCTTCTCAGGGTTTCAAACCTATCGAAGGTATAACCTGCATTTCTTATCTTCTCCTGTAGTCCTTTGTTGTTTAGATAGTCCTTTATAAGCTCCTCTACATCCTGGTGAATCTGCTTTAACTTTCTACGCCTTGAACTTAAATCCCTGTTCTTCTTTATGTACTTCTGGTATATAGAGAGAAGTTCATCTGCTATTCTCTCAAACTTGGAGTACTTGACCTTCATTTCCCTGACAATTCTGTTCATCTTTGCGTGAACGTTCAGGTATTCCCTCTTGTTTTCAGGCGTTGGAGTTTCCACGTACTTTGCCCTGGTTTCCAAAAGCTCCTTGTAGACCTTGGCAAGCTCAAGCCCTTTATCCATGAAGAATCTCTCGTGTTGGGAGCAGTGTTCTTCGTACTCTTTGTCGTTGGGGTCTTCGTCTATCAAGTCCATTATGTCGTGGATTTTCATCTTACCGTCGCAAAGTTTAGCCCAGTCGTTCAGGAGTCTATCTACCAGAAAAGAGGTTCTGAGAAGCCCTCTTCTCATGATTTTTCTTCCTATTTCTATCTGCTTGGCGTAATGTATTTCTTCCTCTCTTTTGAGGAGAGGTATTTTCCCCATCTCCCTGAGATAGAGCTTTACGGGGTCTCCGTCGCTCCCCGAAAGGGTAAAGTGGTCTGTAGAGACTACAATCTCCTCCCCGTGTCTCTCGTCCTTTTCTACGTACTCCTCCTCGTGGCCTACAACCTGTATATTCATGCTCGATAGAAGGTCTAAAAGCTCGTCGAAGCCCTCAGAGTCTTCAAAGTCTTCCTCGAGCATCTCGTTAATCTCGTCGTAGGT
>WFYI01000021.1 GCA_015490155.1 Aquificaceae bacterium
AAAATGGCAAAGGCGAAGATGAAGACTAACAGGTCTGCAAAGAAAAGGTTTAAGGTTACCGCAAAGGGCAAGATAAAGAGATGGAAAGCCGGAGGCTCTCACTACAACACCAAAAAGACGCAGAAAAGGAAGAGACAGCTGAGGAAAGCAACGCTCGTGAACGAGAGCTGGGAGGATAAGGTTAAGGCTCTGCTGAGAGTGTCCTAAGATACGGGTTCTAAAAAAGCGGTGTGGATACTCTTTACCTTACCTCTGAAGTCTACCCGTGCCTTTTCCCCTTCTACACTTATAACCCTACCTAAACCGAATATCCTGTGACTGACCATTGCCCCCTCCTCTATACCAGACTTAGGCTTTAAAGACACACCGTAGCTTTTTCTCTCAAATTCAGAGGCATAACCGGTTTTTTCCTTCTTGAAGTGTTCAAGGTTAAGGTATTTCTTGGGTATGTCAGAAAGAAACCTGCTGGGCTTCCTGTCCCTTTTATTGCTCGTGTAAGAAAGGTATAGAACCTCCATAGCTCGCGTAACCGCAACGTAGAACAGCCTCCTTTCCTCCTCAAGCTCGTTCAAGTCCTTATCTGAGTCCCTGTAAGGGAGTATCCCCTCCTCTAACCTCGGTATAAACACAACAGGAAACTCAAGCCCCTTGGCGGAGTGTATGGTCAAGAGCTTAACGGAGTTGTCCTCTTCCTCTTCCTGACTCTGCAAAGCTACCTCCTGTAAAAGCTCCTCAAGGCTAACTCCCTCCTTTTGAAACTCCGTGAGCGTTCTTAAAAACTCGTTCGTATTTTCTATCCTCTCCGTGTAGTCCTTTGGGAATTTAGACCTTAAAAATTCCTCGTATGCAAGAGAGTCAACTATGTCCTGCATAGCTTCCGCGTACTTCTGCCTGTTTTTGTAAAGTAGTGAAACCACCTTCAAGAGATTGTAAAGAACTGTGGCTTTATTGGGGGAAAGCACCTTCAGGGCTTCCTTTGAAGCGGAAAGCAGATTCCCCCGAGAGAGCTTTTTAATCTCGTCCACCGTTTTGTCTCCCAACCCCCTGCAAAAGTTGTCCACGAGCCTCCTGAAAGCCACCTCGTCGGAAGGGTTATGCACTATTCTCATAAAGTCCACGAGAGCTTTTATCTCCGCTCTCTCATAGAACCTCATCGCTCCCACGAGCTTGTAAGGTACGTTAGCCTTAAAGAGGGTGTTTTCTATAACGTCAGTTATAAAGGAGACCCTTACGAGTATTCCTATGTCCTTATACTCGTATGCGTTAGAGAGCTTCTTTATCTCTTCCACAAGCCAGAGAGCCTCTTGAAACTCGTTCTGGAACCTTCTCACCGTGGGCTTTCCTCCCTCTCCCTTTGTAGTTCTCAAGGTGGGGATTAGCTCCTTCCAGTGGGCTTGGGAGGAGTTGAGTATGGCGTTCGCTACCTTTATTATGGGAGACTTTGACCTATAATTTAGCTCCAGCTTTACCACCTGCGGGCTGAAGTCCTCTATAAACCTCAGTATGTTCTGCGGCTTGGCGTATCTCCACTCGTATATGCACTGGTTGGGGTCTCCGACGGCGCATATATCTTTGCCCGCTAAGAGCTTTAGAATTTCGTACTGAACGGTATTTGTGTCTTGATACTCGTCAACGAGAATGAGCTTAAACCTCTCCCTCCACTTGTCTCTAACATCGGGATACTCACTAAACAGCTTGTACAAGTAGTACATCAGGTCTGAAAAGTCAAGGAGTCCGTTCTCAAGGAGAGTTCTTTGATAGACCTCAAATATGTCCCTTTCCTCACCGCTCAGCGGTGCGAGGTCTTCCTTGGCTTTTTGGATAACGCTCTTTACGTAAGCGGTGTCTTCTTTAAGGAAAAGGAATTTTATAAGCTTGCCTGTGTCCCTTTCATCTGCTACCGTAAAGGAAGACTCTATCCCGAGACGACCACCCTCCTCTTTGAGTATCCTGTAAGCTATGGAGTGAAATGTCCCAGCCCAAGGAAGCTCTCTACCTACAAAGTCTTTAACCCTATCTTTTATCTCCCGTGCGGCTTTGTTGGTAAAGGTTATGCAGAGAATTCTATCCTCCTCCGTTCCGAGTTCTTTTATCGTATAACCCACCTTGTAGGTCAGCGTTCTCGTTTTACCCGAGCCTGCACCTGCCACAACGAGCATTGGACTGCCGTAATGAAGAACGACCTTTTTCTGGGCAGGGTTGAGCTTTTCCAGTCCTTCCATGGCGTTCAGGTAAAATTATAGAGCCATGGTAGAGAAGCTCGTAAAAAAACTCGGCGGAGAGCTGGTTCAGACCCATACCTCTTGGGTAATACTTCTTGAAGATGTCGTATATAAGATTAAGAAGCCGGTAAACTTCGGTTTCTTGGACTACTCAACCTTAGAAAAGAGGAAGGAGAACTGTGAGAAGGAAGTCTTACTAAACAGAAGGCTCTGCGAAAACGTTTACTTGGGTGTAGTTCCCATAAGCGAAGTGAACGGAGAACCTGTTATTGAAGACTCATCAAAGGTCGTTGAGTATGCGGTAAAGATGAGGCGCATTCCCGAGGATAGCCTTCTTTTAAATAGGCTGGACAGCGTATCTGAAGAAGACTTGAGAAGCGTAGCCTGCGTAGTTTGGGAGTTTCATTCCGGTTCCAAAAGGGTGGACGAATTCGGCAAAATGGAGGTTATGAAGTTCAACACCGACGAGAACTTTGAGCAAACTCAAAAGTACGTGGGAGTAACCATATCCCCGCAGGACTACGAGTTCATAAAGGAGAAAACCAACGGCTTTTACGAAGCGCACGGAGAGTTATTTGAGAAAAGGGTAAAAGAAGAAAAAATCAGGGACGGTCACGGGGACATAAGGCTTGAGCATGTGGCTTTCCTAAAGGAAGGTGTATGCATATTTGACTGCATAGAGTTCAACGACAGGTTCAGGTACGGGGACGTTCTAAACGACATGTGCTTTCTATCTATGGAGCTTGATTTCGTTGGTAAAGATAACCTATCAAGGGCTTACGAGGAAGAGTACAGAAAGCTCAGCGAAGACGAGGAGTTTGAGCTGTTCCTTCCCTTTTTCAAGTGCTACCGAGCCTACGTACGGGGCAAGGTGACAAGCTTTTTGCTTGACGACCCCCACATTTCCGAAGCAGAAAGAGAAAAAGCTCAGGATAAGGCTTCAAAGCTCTTTGAACTTGCAAAAGCCTACGCTGAAGCTATAACTTCCTGACGAGGCACACGTTACCCTCAAACTCCTTACCGCAGGTCAGAACCTCGTAATTGCCAAGTTCTTTGAGTCTCTTTTCCGAAGTTATTATCAGGTCTCCCGCGGTAAAGCCCTCCTTCCTATCTATGCACCTTCTTGTATAAAAGACTACCGCTGAGTTCTCGTACTTGTAAAAGTAAACCTCCTCCTGGGTTTCCTTCAACCTCTGAACAGCCTTCGGAACGAACCTCTCCCCCTCAAAGCTCTCAGCCTTGAAGTAGATCAAGCCCACGAGGAGGAAAGCCAACGGCATGGATACCTGCATGTACCTCCTGCCGGCAACCTGCGAGAGCATTATCGCCAAAGGTGGGTATAAAAAGAGTATGTAATGGTGGAGTCTGTTCTGAGACAGAGAGAAGAACAGGAGAACGAAGCCGAACCACAGAAGGAGCGGAGAGGTGTAGCGTCTGTAAAGGAGCTTGAGGACAAGGGGTAGGTAAAGCATGGCGCTGGCAAGGACTACCAACGGATAAAAGTAAATAGGTCTGGGGTGGAGATTGACAGCTCCGGTGTACCTGACGAGGTTCTCGTATATAAAGAACTTGTAAAAGTACTCGTAGCCAAAATTTATAAGCATTAGGAAATACCAGGAAAACCCAACGAGGATAAAAAGAATTAAGCCCTTGACATTTATAAAATCTAACCTCCTCTTCCAGAGGAGGTAAACGGCTGTGGGAAGCACGACACCAACGGGACCCTTTGTAAGAAACGCCAGAGCTACGAAGAACCAACCCAATGTAAACCTTTCCTTGAGAAATAGATACAAAGAGAGCGTCATCATTCCCGTGAGGAGCATCTCGGGAACAGCAGCCCTTGACTCAACCCACAGATGTACGAGCGTAGAGAAAATCAGGGCGCTGTAAAGAGCTTTCTCCCTGTCAAAGAAGTCGTAAGCTATCTTATAGGTCAGCAGGGCCGTCAGGAAGGCGGACAAACCCGAGACAAGACGGGCAGAGAACTCGCTTACACCGAAAATGAAGAAAGATATAGAAGTTAGCCAGTACAGGAGCGGAGGTTTCTCAAACCTGTAATCACAGTTATAGAAGGGTACGAGAAAATTCCCCCCTTCCAACATCCTGAGCGTTGCATCAAGATTTCTGCCCTCGTCTAAGGAAGTTATGGAGAGAACCCAGTTTCCGAATATAAAAAAGTACAGAGACGCTAAGGTGATTATTAGTAAATCCCTTACCTTCATAGAATTACAGCCATATCCGTAGTAGATAACCCCCTTCCACCTCTTTAAGGCTATACTTGTAGCCCGCCGCCTCAAGCTTAGGCAAGAGGTGTTTGAAGGGTTTAAGTCCTATAACCTCAAGCTCTTGCCCCTCCTCCAAACTCTCTAACGCCTTTAAAATCACAACCATCGGCATGGGAGGCTCAAGCTCCCTGACATCAAGCTTTACTACCTTACTTCTTTGCATAAAATATGATACTAACATGTCGGAAGTGGGTAAGTTTCTGGTCTTTGCAGGGGTTATTCTGGTGGTACTCGGTCTCCTGCTGACCTTTGCAGAAAAGCTACCTCTGGGTTTGGGAAAGCTTCCCGGAGACATAACAATAAAGAGGGATAACTTCACCTTCTACTTTCCCCTCGCCACCTCCATACTCCTGAGCATACTCCTTACCCTTATCCTCAACCTTATACTCACTTGGAAAAGGTAGTAAGGCTTTCCTTATATATACTGCTTAAAATTCCGTTCACAAACCGCCGTGCCTTCTCGTCCGCGTATTTCCTCGCAAGGATGACATAGCTCACAAGAGCCTCCTTCGGGTTTCTATTTTCAATGAAAAGGATTTCTGCAACTCCGAGCCTTAGAAGGTTTCTCTCTATGTATCCGAGCCTGTCAAAGCTCCAGTCCTCAAGGTGTTCCGCTATGACCTTGTCAATCTCGGAGAGCTTCTCCAACGTAGTGTTCAGGAGAGTGCGCATGTAGCTAATCGTCTTTTCACTTTTAGTATTCCTCTCGTCAAGGAACTCCTTTACCAAAGTGTTTATTTTCTCACCCCTCAAATCCCATCTGTAAAGAACCAAAAAGGCGGACTCGCGAGCTTTTAATCTGTGCCACTCTACCATACTAAAACTGCTTCCATAGGTTAGCCATCTCTATGGCGGAGAGCATAGCCTCCCAGCCTTTGTTCCCCATCTTGGTTCCCGCTCTTTCAACCGCCTGCTCTATCGTGTCCGCGGTTATAACACCGAAAGCTACGGGCTTACCCACCTCCATGGAAAGGTTTGCAAGTCCCTTGGACACCTCTGCCGCTATGTAGTCAAAGTGAGGAGTGGAGCCTCTTATCAGTACCCCGAGGGAGACCACCGCATCAAGCTCACTTGTCTCGCTCAAGAGCTTCTTGGCTCCCATGGGAATTTCCCATGAACCGGGAACCCTCACGATTACGAGGTCTTTTTCCTCGCCACCGTGTCTCTTAAAGCAATCCACCGCTCCCTCAACGAGCCTATCCACTATGGCGTGGTTGAACCGTGAAGCAACTATACCCACCTTCAAGCCTTCCGCTAAAAGCGCACCCTCTATAATCTTAGCCTCCATATCAAACCTCCACCTTCCAGTTGTCTATGAGCCTCGTATTTCCGACCCACACAGCTACAAGAATTCTATCACCACTCTCTATAATATCTTTCCTATTGAGGTTTTCGTCAGTTATCTCCACGTAATCTATTTTCTTCACGTTGGGGTGAGAAAGGATAAACTCCCTGATAGCAACCTTTATATTTTCCGCTTCCAGGTTTCCATTCTTTATGAGTTTCTGAGCGAGCAGGAAAGACCTGTATATGGAGAGAGCAGATTCCCTCTCTTCCTCCGAAAGGTAGGTATTCCTTGAGCTGTAAGCAAGTCCGTCCTCTTCCCTTACTATCGGAACGGAGACTACCTCCACCGGTAGGTTAAGGTCTGTAACCATTCTTTCTATTATCTTCAGTTGTTGGTAGTCCTTCTCTCCGAAGTAAGCCCTGTTCGGATTAACTATGTTCAGCAACTTTAAAACTACCGTGGCAACACCTCTGAAGTGTCCCTGCCTGAACTTCCCCTCGAGTATATCCTCTATACCTTTAACTACCACTTCGGTTCTAAAGCCTTCCGGATACATCTTTTCCACCGGAGGAGCAAAAACTATGTCCACACCCTCCTCCTCACATATAGCTAAATCCCTGTCAAGGTCTCGCGGGTAACGGTCGTAGTCCTCGCCTTCACCGAACTGCATGGGATTGACAAATATACTTACGACCGTGAGGTCGTTTTGTAATTTAGAAGTCCTTATTAATTCCTTATGCCCATCGTGCAGGAAACCCATGGTAGGGACAAATCCTACTGAGGCTTTTTCCTGTTTACGGATAGAGTTTATGTGATTGCGTAGTTCTTTAACGCCTTTAAACAAAAGCGGCATATATCTCCTCCTGAAAGAGAGTAAAGTATTATATTTTACCGTGAAAACAAAGCGTTTCATAGTCCTTAAGCGTGTTGTGGGAGGAGATTACGACCTCGTTTGTACCCTTTACGGCACCTCCGGTCTCATAACCCTATTCGTTAAGGAGGGGCTTCTTCCTTCAAGCCCTTTTCTGGGAACCTTTGAACCCTTCAACGTGGTGGGCTTAGAGTTCCTACAAAGGGGAAACGTCACAGTACCCTTAGATGTTAGGTATGTGCAAAGATACTCTTATTTAGCCCGTAGTTATACCCGTTTTAGGTGGATGTCGGCGATAGCTTCCTTTGTACTTAAACACTTAAGCTTCTACGATGAAAGGATATATAACTTTGTAGAGTCAAGTATGCTCAGGAAGGTAAGGTCTTTAGGCGTACATATCTTGGACTTCAAACTCCGGTTTATAAACTTATACGGTATACAGCCGAAGTTCCTTTCAAAAGAAGTTCCCATGAGAGGTAGTTTGAGGATAGATTTATCAAACGGTGATTTGTCCCGTAGTGGAGATGTAAAGGTCAAGGTACCTACTATAAGGCTTTTACAGAGGATAAACCGCTCTACAAGGAAAGACCTATCGAGTATAAAAATTGATAAGAGTCTGTTCAAAGAGGCTGACAGACTGCTGGAGGCTTACATAGATTATCACACGAAGTAAAAGACACCCGCCGATACGAGTGGGATAATCAGGTTATCGTCTACCTTTACAGGCAAGCTCTCCACTATAGTTCCGAGAACGGATACCTTTAGAGCGGTTTGGAAATCCGTAAGTGGGTAAAGGGTGAGCAGAGAGCCTATAAGAAATGCGAAAGAGCCTTCTACGCTCTTTGAAGGATTGTAAAATAGCCTTCTCCTGCCAAGATGGTAACCCACAAGCCCTGAGAAACCGTCCCCAACTGCAAGAACTAAGACGCCCACAACCGTGGCCTCCTTTCCGAACAGGATAAAGGATAGGAATATACCTACGTTTGCAAATAGAGCCTGTATTCCGGGCTTGCTGAGGTTTCTCTCTCGTTCAAAGAGGTCTATGAAGACCTTAAAAGCACCGCTGATAGGTTCTATTTTCAGAACAACCGCAAGGTTTAGGGAGATAACTACGAAGAAGACTAATACTACTAAAGGTTTAGACAGGTATAAAACGGGTGGTATCCATAGCAGTAGAGAGAATATATGAAAAAGTTTCCTGCGAAGCTCTAAATTATTCCTCACTTAACATTTCTTTGATTCTGTTGTATATGTAAAACCTGAGTTTAACCATATCTGCATCTTCCATAAAAAGTTCAAAGCCGAGCCTTACCCTGTCTTGCATCTCAAGAATGTTGGTAAGCTTTAAAGTCCCCGCTACTTCCGGAGTCTCCTGTATGGGCATCTCAAGCCTGAAGGGGAACTCCTTTCCTTTAAGGAAGGAATCAACTTCCGACGTGTCTTCTACCTCTACAGACAACCCGCCTTCAGATACATCGTGGGGAATAAACTCCCTTTCCCCATCTGGGAGCGATAAGAACAGCTTAACGGGTTTCTTTTTTGAGTTCAGGACCCTTGCGTGTTTCCTCTCTCCGATAGGTCTTTCCACGTTCAGGTTAGGTAGGGAGAATATCACCCTGTCCTCGCTCTTTCCCACCACCCTCACAGGCAGAACGAAGGTTTTATAAGATAGGTAAGCTTTGTTTCCTATTATGGCGAATTTGTTTAGAAGCCTCGTAGACTTTACTGTTATCCTATCCTCCTCAAAGCTTACCTTGCCCGTTGCCGTGTGGAACATTATCCCCTCGTTCTCAACTATGTATATTTCTATATCAAGCATTACCATGTCCCCTCTCCATTACTTCAAGAAGTAGTTTTTCCATCCTCATCCCCCTTGAACCTTTAAATAGGATTATATTACCTGCCCTACGCTCTTTCAAGAGAAATTTAATCAGGTCTCGCTTGTTTTTAACAAAAACAGATTTCACGTTAAATTTCAAACTCTCTTTGTAAGCGTACTCCATTTCTTTACCGTAAAACACTGTTAAATCTAAATTAAGACTTTTCAAAAATCTGCCAACCTCCTCATGGAGCTTCCGGCTGTAATCTCCAAGCTCGAGCATATCACCGAGGACAGCTATCTTTTTACCCTTTGTATCTAGCTCTGACAAAGTTTTAAGTGCATTTTTCACCGATAGGGGGTTTGCGTTGTAGGTGTCGTCTATAAAGATGACTCTTCCCTTACGTTTCACCTGCATTCTGCCCTCAACACCCTTGAAGTTAGCCAGCGATTCCTTAAAGTTCTCAGGCTTGTAGCCCAGTGCCTTAAGAACTCCGAAACTCGCAATAACATTCTTTACTATAGCCCTACTCAAAACCGGAGCCGTAAACCTTACTCCGTTGTAGGTAAATCTCACACCCTCAAGGCTCAAACTCACGTCCTCTGCGTAAATATCCCCGCCGTTTCCAAAGGTTATCACCATTTCTTTAGGAAGAGAGTACCTGCCCTTAAGCTCCGCAGGTATAACGGCGTAATCCTTTTCTCCGAAGCCCTCAAAAATCTCTCCGTTTCCTTTTATTACGTTTTCAAGATTGCCAAAAGTCTCCAAATGCTCCTCTCCTACGGCTGTTATCACCCTCACCCTCGGCTTTGAAAGTTTTGTCAATCTCTTTACGTCTCCCAGTTGGCTTGCCCCCAGCTCTACCACCGCAAACTCTACCTCAAGGGGTAGGTTCGCCAATACAAGGGGAAGCCCTATTTTAGAGTTCAGGTTCCCCGGACTTCTGTAAGCCTTAGCTACCGAGGATAGGAGATGGTACACAAGCTCCTTCGTGGTGGTTTTACCCGCGGAACCTGCAATTCCTACGACAGTTCCTTTAAACCTATCTCTTTGAAATTTGCCCAAGTTCCATAGAGCCTCAAAAGTGTCCTCAACCACCACGCAAAACTTGCCCTCGGGGGGTTTTATCTCTTTGCCGACCAAAGCTCCTATAGCTCCCTTCTCAAAGGCATCTATCACAAAGTCGTGAGCATCAAACTTACTTCCCTTAATCGCTACGAATAAATCACCTTCCTTAACGGTTCTGCTGTCTATACTTACGCCTTCTACGGGACGGTTTTCCCCTATTAGCTTCCCTCCGACTGCTTTCTTAACCCTTTCTGCGTCCAGATTAATACTCAAGGTATCTAATGTCCTCCGTAGCTCTGTAATTGGTCATATCAAGGTGCAGGGGCGTGATAGAAACGTACCCGTTCATAACCGCCCAGTAATCCGTCCCCTCCTCCGCCTGCCAGCCGAACTCCTCCGCCGCTATCCAGTAGAGGGGTTTGCCGTGTGGGTCTAAGTACTTAAATACCTTCTCCTTGTAAGCCCTCTTTCCCTGCCTTGTAATCTTTACACCCTTAATTTCCTCGTACCGAAGGTTAGGAATATTAACGTTAAGGTAGGTATCCTCGGGCAAACCCCTTAAGAGGAGTTTATCCACTATGTCTCTACACACCTTAGCCATGTCCTCGAAGAGAAAATCCTCTCTGCCGAAAGCAGAGAAAGCCACAGAAGGAACGCCTATTATCCTACCCTCCATTGCTCCGGAGACCGTACCCGAGTAGGTTATATCCTCTGCAAGGTTGGGTCCCTGGTTGATACCGGAACAAACTATATCAGGTTTAACCTCACCGAGGATTACCCTGTATCCCAAATGTATACAGTCGGCAGGCGTTCCCCCTATAACCGCATAGAAGTCCTCTTCAATCCTACGCATTCTCAAAGGCTCGGTAAAGGTAAGGGAGTGTCCAACCCCGCTCAGATTTCTATCAGGTGCCACCACCACAACCCTGCCGAGGGACTTTAAAGAATCTCTCAAAGCCTTTAAGCCATCGGAGAAATAGCCATCGTCGTTGGTCACGAGGATTGTGGGCATACTCTAAAGCCTATCCTTTTTTCTGAAGGCTTTCCAGTATGATTAACCTCGCGGTGGCAAATTTACCGAAGTAGGTTCCCGGGTACTTAGTCATTATAGTGTTATAAAATCCTTCAGCTTTTTCTATATCTCCCATCTTTTCGTAGATAACAGCCTTTAACGTAATAGCAGAGGGATAGTTGAAATCCTTATCCTTTATATTAGATAGAACATCTAAAGCTTCTTTAAACTTCCCATTTTTATAAAGTAAGAAAGCTTTTTTCTCTATAAAAAGGCTCTTTAAAGAGTCGTCTTCCAACTTACCAATCAGCTTATCAAGGTAGCTTATATCCCCGAATTCGGAAAGGATTGCGAGCGCATAAAGGGAGTCTTCGGCTAAGTTTGCAAGCTCCTGAAGTTTCTCTTTATCGGGACTATTCTCAATATCTTGTTCCAGCTTGTAAACCCTGTAAGCCCTTTCGTTTTTCTTTTTGTACTCAAGCTCTTTCCAGTAATCTATCCCAGCGGCAACTCCCATGAGTAGTGCCACGCCCAAACCTAACTTTATTATGTCAGCCTTCTCTATCATACCGTCATTATCTCCTTTTCCTTAGCCTGCGCAACCTCATTTATTTCGTTTATGTACCTATCGGTTAGTTTCTGAAGTCTCTCTAAAGACCTCTTCTTGTCGTCTTCAGATATGCCCTCAAGCTCCTCTATCATCTCCTTAGCGTCCCTTCTCAGGTTCCTAACAGCCACCCTCGCCTCCTCGGTCATCTTATGTAGCATCTTAACCAGCTCTTTCCTTCTCTCCTCCGTGAGCGGGGGTAGGGTAATCCTAAGAGTGTTCCCCTGTGTGTTCGGATTCAAGTTCAGCTCTTCCCTGATAACCTTTTCTATCAGGGGAACTGCGTTGTTGTCCCACACTTGAATCAAAATCTGGTTGTGCTCGGGAACGGAGATACTTCCCAGCTGTTTTACGGGAACCTTAGAGCCGAAGTACTCAACCTTAAGCTCCTCAACGAGTGCGGTTGAAGCCCTTGAGGTTCTTATACCCGCTATCTCGGACTTAAAGTAGTTAAGGCTTTTCTTCATATCCTTCTCCGTCTCGCTGAGTATGTCCTCAATTTCCTGTATCATCACGCAAACCTCCTTAATCAAAAAGCCTCCCTTTGAGAACACCGATTCGCTTATTAGCGAGTTTTACATAATTACTATCTACTTCATATCCTATAAAAATTCTATCTGTTTTTAAGCAAGCAATAGCAGTTTGTCCGCTTCCCATAAAAGGGTCTAATACTACATCTTCCTTGAATGTATAAAGCTGAATTAGCCTGTAGGGTAGTTCCTCTGGAAATGGAGCCGGGTGTCCTATTTTCTTTGCAGATTCCGGTTTTATATACCACACACTTTTGGTAAACTCTAAAAACTCCTCTTTGGCTATAGTACTCCTTTTACCCTTAGCATCTCTATCCAGTTTACCTTTGGAGAATACAAGTATATATTCGTGTTCGTCCCTCAATACGGGATTCTTAGCAGACATCCATGTCCCCCATGCCGTTGAGGGTGCACCACCTCCCTTTTTTACCCAAATAATTTCACCCCTAATAATGAACCCTACGCTCAGCATGTCTTCTATTACAAATGCATGAAGCGGTATATAAGGTTTCCTACCCAAATTTGCTACATTTATGCAAGCCCTTCCCCCGGGAGCTAAGACCCTGTAGGTCTCTCTCCAAACCCTGAGCAAAAAATTCCTATATTCGTGTATATCCATATCCTTGTCATATTCCTTACCTACATTATAAGGTGGAGAGGTAATCATAAGGTGTATGCAGTTATCCGGTAGCTCTGTCATACGTTCAGAGCTTTTGCAAAGTATAGTGTTGCGCAAGTTTGTAGGCAGGGGGTTTTCTACAGTAGTCTCTTCCCCATTGAGCTTCATAGAGGTCATCATTTTCCTGCTGTAAAACTTTGAAGAGTCATGAGCTATTTTACCTTTGGTGCCGAATTCGCTTGTTTGTGTACTTTTTTTCCTTATTCCGCCCATAGCTTGACCCACCTAATGTAGGGAGTATACTTTTTTAAATTATTACATTCCCATTCTATATTTATTTTTCTGGTATTAGTATGCTCCAAACAAAGCTTTAAAGCCTTAGAGCTAATCTCAACCCCACGTGGATTAGTGCCTTTTTTAGGTCGTTTTACATAAGAATCTATCCCCAAATGTCTAAAAATTTCACGATGAACATTTAAGGGAATGTACGCAAATACTCCTCTTTTGTTCCAATTCACATTTACAAACAGTGTATCATGCGTCGGATAGTAGTTCCTACAAAATGATTCAACCATTTTCCAATCAACCGTCCAGACGAGCTTTATACCCGAAAAGCCAGACCCAGTTTTGGTTTTAATCGATATAGGGTTATCATGAGCCTTTAATATCACATCCGTTTGGAGTTCGTTAGTCGGTATATCAGTTATAACTTTATCTTCCCCAAACTTGTATATAAGCATAGCCACTATAATCTGCTCCCTTAACACTCCGACTTCCATTCCTACCCTTCTACCTCTGGATATATCCATCTCAGCTATTTTAAACATACATGGTAATTTTCCCCTTATTCTCTTTACTAGCTCTTCATCTAAGAATATATGCTTGAGTATGTCGGACATTACTTTACCACGGAGCCTATCTCTTTACCTTTCACCACTTCGCTTAAGTTCCCCCTTTTCTTGATGTTAAAAACAATTATAGGTATGGAGTTTTCACTGCAGAGTGTAAGAGCGGTGTGATCCATAACACTTATGCCCCTGTTTATAGC
>WFYI01000022.1 GCA_015490155.1 Aquificaceae bacterium
CAGTTCGGATAGAACCCCGCAGGGCTACAGCGGAGGAGGTTGCCCTTAACCACGACCCAGCCTACATACAGGAAGTTCACGACTTTTGCGGTGCGGGAGGGGGCTACCTTGACCCCGACACCTACGCCAGCGAGTACACCTACGAGGTTTCCCTCTACGCGGTAGGGGGACTACTGAACGCCTGCGACATGATAGTGAACAACGAGATAGATACAGCTTTCTGCGCGGTTCGTCCTCCCGGACACCACGCGGAACACGCAAAAGCTATGGGCTTTTGCATATTTAACAACGTAGCGGTAGCCGCCAGATACCTAAGAGACATGATGGGCATGGAGAGGATATTCATAGTGGACTTTGACGCCCACCACGGGAATGGAACCCAGAGGAGCTTCTACGAAGACGGCACGGTCTTCTACTTTTCCACACACCAATACCCCTTCTATCCCGGGACGGGAAGCCCGCAGGAAAGGGGAACGGGCGCAGGCGAGGGCTACACGCTAAACGTTCCCATGCCCGCCGGTGCGGACGACGATGCGTACCGAAAGGTTTACGGTTATACCCTGCCCAAGGTGATAGAGGGCTTCAGGCCCGACATCCTTCTCGTGTCCGCGGGCTACGATCTGCACGAGAGAGACCCGCTAACCCACCTTGACGTATCCAGCGATGGGATTAGGAGCATAGTCAGAAGCCTACTTGAGACCTCAAAGAGCCTCGGAATACCCTCCCTCTTTACCCTTGAGGGTGGATACGACCTTCAGGCACTTAGGGAGTGTGGCTCTATAACTTTGGAGGAGATGCTCAGAGCTTGAGCTTCTTTCTCAATTTCTCTATAGCTTCGCCCTTTATCTGGGAGACCCTTGATACGGAACAGTTAAGAACCTGTGCCACCTCCTTCAGGGACAGCTCCTCGTAGAATATCAGCTGTATAACGAGCTTTTCCCTTTCAGAAAGGGAGTCTATAGCCTTCCTAAGCCTTTCCCAGAGGTCTTTTTTTATCACCCTCTCCTCAACACTCTCTCCATCGGAGCTTATCACCTCCTCGTAACCTCTGCTCTCCTCTCCACTGAACACCTCGTCAAGGTTTAAAAGGTAAGAAAAGGAGATTTTATAAATGTCCCTTCTGAGCTGCTCCGCGTCCTCACCGAGGTATCGGGCTATCTCCTCGTCCGTAGGCTCTCTGCCGAGTTTTTTGGACAGCTCCTCAAGAGCCTTCTTAATCTTCTTCTCCTTCTCCCTTACGTTCCTGCTCCCGAAGTCAAGGCTCCTCAGGTAGTCGTATATGGCTCCCTTTATCCTTATCTTTAAATACCCCTCAAAGTTCTTGTCCCTGTTAAGCCTGTCTATGGCGTTTATAAGCCCTATTATCCCGTAGCCTATCAAGTCTCTCACGTCCACAGAGTCTGGAACGTGCCTCTTTATCCTGAAGGCTATAGACTTCACCAGAGGTAGATACTTGAGTATAAGCTCCTCTCTCTCTTTATCGCTCAGAGTGTAAGGACTCTTCATCTCTTAAATATCTTAGTCAGTATTCTCTGCCAGAAGCTCTCCTCCCTGAGCTTGAGGTTCAGAGGCATGTTCTTCAGAACCCCGTAAACTTCCTCCATAAGAGAGCTGTCAAAGGGATTCTGGTTGATAATCCTCCTTATTATGTTTTTTCTGTACTTTATGCTACCCGCGAAGTTTATCTTCGCGGTCGTGAACTTCTCCGCAAGAAGCTGTATGCTCTCGTAAACCTTCTCCGCCTCCCTGTAATTCTCAGCTTTGTTTACCAAGAGGTAAAAACTCTCTACGCCGCTTTCCCTGTTGAGTATCTTTATAAGTGCATACGCGTCCGCTACCGCGGTAGGTTCGGGCGTGGTGAGTATAACCGGTATGTCCACAGCAGAGGTCACCATGAGCGTGTCCTCGTGTATGCCCGGAGGCGTGTCAAATATCACCCAGTCGTAGTTATCCTCCGAAAGCTCCTGAAGTCTCCTGACGAGGTTTAGTATCTGGTCTCCGGGAAGCCTTGCCAGTTCGTATATACCGCTACCGCTGGATATGAAGTAAAGGTTGTCGTTCACTTTTACGAGTATGTCTTTAAACTCCGCCCTGCCGTAGAAAAAGTCGCTGAGAGTTTTTTCCGGATTTAATCCCAACATAAGGTGTATATTGCTCAAGCCAAAGTCGGCATCTATTATCAGGACTTTACTCCCACCGTCCGACAGACACTTGCCCATGTTTATAGAGAGCAGAGTTTTGCCCACACCGCCCTTACCGCTCGCCACCGCGAGGTAACGGGTCTTTGAGTCTTGTCCCTCTTTGTGCTTAAGGGCTACCGCCTGCTGGTCTAAACTCATGCTTTCCCTCTAATAACAATCTCGTTATGAAATCGTAGTTAGCAATCACGATGTCGTCCGGAACCGTCTGCCCCGTCGTGAAGCACAGGACGGGAAGCTGTGTTCTGTAAGCCACGTTCAAGAAGCTACCGGGATAGCTCGTCTCATCGAGTTTAGAGAAGATAAGCCCCCTTACCGGAAGTATGCCGTACTGGAGAATCGTCTCGTACATGACAAGCTCCGATAGGTTCGTGCTGAGGGTTAGGTATATGTTCGTATCAAGCCTGTCAAAGAACATCTTTAGCTCGTTAAGGCGGAGTTTGTCGTGCTGACTTCTCCCTGCGGTATCCACGAGGATTATGTCCCTGCCCGAGAACTCCCTGAGAGCTTCACCGAAAGCGGAGGGTGTTTCCGCAATCTTCAAAGGTAGTTCAAGAACCTTTACGAAGCTCCTAAGCTGTTCAACCGCACCCACCCTGTAGCTGTCTAAGGTTATGACCCCTACGCTTTTTCCCTTCCTCTTGAACAGGTAAGCCAGCTTGGCTATGGTGGTGGTTTTCCCTACCCCCGTGGGCCCTATAAGGGTTATAATCCTCGGCGTCGTAGAGAGTACATCCTCTTCTATCCTTATGTTCTTCTCCACGCTCTCTTTAAGGGATTCGTAGATACCCTCTTTGAAGTCTAACTTCCTAAGCTCCATATCGTAGCCGCAGGCATCCTCCACAAATCTCTTGGCTATCTCCCTTCTAACACCCTTGTAGGTTAGCCTCTTGTACACCTCAAGCACTCTGTTGGAAACGTCTTCGGAGAACTCAGGCTCTTTCTTTACCCCCTCCACGTCTTCAAGTCTCACCACCTCCATAACTTCCTGAAGGGTCTTCTTGAGCCTTTCTATCTCCTCGTAAAGTACGGAGTTGCGGTTTACCTCCTCCTTGAAGTCCTCCGGTTCTGGTATGCCTACGGTGACCTCAAGCTGTGTCTTCTTCAAGAAAGGTAGGAAAGACCATCTGGGAGTTTTAACTACCCTTGAAGATATAATTTGCGCGTTGTCTCCATAAGTGCTTTTTAGCTCCTCCACTGCCTCCTGCAAAGAGTCAACTATTATCTTATCAACCCTCATCTATCATTCCTAATATCTTCATATTTATCTGCTTTTCAAGTTCATTATAAGACAATACAATCAGTTGTGGAATATACGGCTCTAAGGTTCTCTTTACATACCTCCGCAGATTTGCGGAGGTGAGCAGAACTGGAGTAGCCTGCAGAGGTACGAATTTCTCTATCTCCTTGGCTATCTTGGGTTGCAGTTGGTTAACTAGCATGTCAAGGAACTCGTCCTCCCTGTTCTCGTTCAAATACTGCAATAGCCTCGCCTCAACTTTGGGAGACAGAGCCATGGCGTACAGAGTCCCGTCTGTCATGTAAAGCCTCGTTATCAGCTTTGAAAGGGACTGCCTAACGTACTCGGTAAGAGTGTCCGGGTCTTTCGTCTGCTCTATGTGGTCTGCAAGGGTCTCAAGTATGGTGAGCATGTCGTTTATGGGTATTCCCTCCTTGAGAAGGTTCTGTAAAACTCTATGGAGAACGGAGATAGGTACCTGCTCCGGGACTATGTCCTTCACCACCTTGGGAAAACGCTTTGAGAGAGCTTCCACCAGCTCTATAACCTCGTTTCTTCCCAAAAGCTCGTGCAGGTTCTTCTTTATAACCTCCGATATGTGCGTTATTATCACCGTGCTTACGTCCACCACCATGTAGCCGAGCCTCTGGGCTTCGTCCTTTTTATCCTCAGTTATCCAGAAGGCTTTTAGTTTAAAAGCAGGTTCTACCGTTTCCGTTCCCTCTATCCTACCCCTCGTGTTGCCCAAGTCAACTGCAAGGTAGTGGTCAGGTACTATCTCGTACTGGTCAACCTCTATGCCCTTTATTAAGATTCTGTACTGGTTCGGCTTGAGCTTCAGGTTGTCCCTTATGTGTACCAAGGGGATTATAAGCCCGTACTCCTGAGCCAACTGCCTCCTCGTGGTTTTTATCCTTTGGGGTATGTCTCCCCCCTGCGACTCGTCCACATAGGGTATCAAGCCGTAGCCCACTTCCAAGGTTATAGGGTCGGGCTGGGGTAAAAGCTCCTCCTCCGCCTCTTTACCTTTTTGCTCCTGCTGTTTCCTCTCCTCAACGAGTTTTTCCAGCTCCTTCAACTGCTTTTCTTTTAAGGCTCTGACCATGAGGTAATAAACGCCCCCCAGTGTACCGGCCATAAAAAGAAAGGGAAGCGTGGGAAAACCCGGAATAAGACCTATGAACAGCAAAAGCCCTGCGGAAAATAAAAGAGCCTTCGGCTCTTTAGTAAACTCCTCCGCTATGACACTCCCAACTTCCCCCTTTGAGGAGCTTTTCGTGGTAATTATCCCCGCCGCGGTGGAGAGTATCAAAGAAGGTATCTGAGAAGCCAAGCCCTCACCCACAGTGAGGAGCGTGTAGGTGTTCAAGGCGTCCGTAAAGTCCATACCCTTAAAGACAATTCCCACCAGAAGCCCTCCCACGAGGCTGAGAAAGAGGATTAAGAGAGCCGCTATGGCATCTCCCCTAATGAACTTGCTCGCTCCGTCCATAGCTCCGTAAAAGGAGGCTTCCCTCTCAAGCTCAGCCCTCCTCTGCTTTGCCTCCTCCTCTGTGATTATGCCGGCGTTCAGGTCTGCGTCTATGCTCATCTGTTTACCGGGCATGGCGTCCAAGGTGAACCTCGCCGCAACCTCGGAAATTCTCTCCGCTCCCTTAGTTATTACGATGAAGTTTATAACTATGAAAATCAAGAATATGATGAGTCCCACTACCACGTCTCCTCCCACGACGAACTTACCGAAACCCTCAATTATGTGTCCCGCCGCATCGGTTCCTTCGTGTCCATAGAGGAGTATCCTCCTCGCCGCCGCTATGTTCAGGGAAAGCCTTAGAAGCGTTCCCATGAGCAGTATCGTGGGGAACGAGGACAGCTCAAGGGGAGATTTAACGAAGAAGGTTAAAAGGAGAACGGATATAGCAAAGGTAATACTGAGAGTAAGGAGTAAATCTAATAGAAAAGCGGGAATGGGCAGAACTATCGCACCGAGAACTATGGAAAAGGCAAGGATTACCCAGAGTTCTCTATACCTCATTAAATATCAGCGTGTATGCCCAGCTTCTTCTCGGCGAGGGAGGCAAGGGCTTTTAAAAGCTCCTCAGAGGATTTGCCGTGGTCTGGGTACACTACGTAAACGAAGTTAAGCCCTTCCCCCAAAAAGTCCGATATACCCTCG
>WFYI01000023.1 GCA_015490155.1 Aquificaceae bacterium
GACAAAGACAAGCCATTGATAATTGACCCATTTCTCGCATCTACTTACCTGGGCGGCAGCGATTCAGATAGGATATATGGGATTGCTACAACTCCCATGGGTAATGTTGCAGTCGTGGGAGACACATCTTCAAATAACTTTCCCACAACAGCCGGAGCCTACGATACTACCTTTGGAGGATCCGTCGATGCCTTTGTGAGCATACTCAGCCCCAATCTTGACTCCCTCTTAGCCTCCACCTACATAGGAGGTAGCAATGACGATGATGCCAGAGCAATTACCATAGCCCCCACAGGAAACATATTAGTTGCGGGTGAAACAGATTCTCCGAACTTTCCTACAACTTCTGATGCTTATCAGTCCTCACTTGCCGGTACGGATGATGACGCGTTTTTAAGCATGTTTTCTTCAGACCTCAGGTACCTACTGTACTCTACTTACCTTGGTGGAAGCCAAGACGATGATAGAGCTTATGCTATAGCTGCAAATAATAGAGGTGACGTATACATAGCCGGGCGTGCAGATTCAAACGACTTCCCTACTACAACGGGTGCTTATCAAACTACATTCGGTGGTGGTAGTAGAGATGGATTTGTGGCAAGGTTTTATTTTCCCATTCCGGAAGCTCAAGCACCAGAGTTTAAAAGTCGTAAGCTTTCGGATGGGAGTACGATAAGTGTTGAGGAAGGAGTATTTAACAGCATTACCGAACTAAGCAGCTCTCCTTACGACTGTCAGGTTCCTTCAAATGTAAGCGTAATGTCCCTATGGCTCAGATTTGTTGCCAAAGTAGATGCCGGCAAAAAGGGAGTGTGGATAGAGCTTGAACTTACACAACCCATTCCTGCGGGAGCAAAGATAGGAAAGTGTACGAGGGAAGGCTTCAAACTCCTTGAAAATGTGGAGATTAACGGAAACGAGATAAGGTTCTTTGTAGAGGACGGAGGAGAGTTTGACTACGACGGCAGGGTTGATGGGTACGTAAGAGACCCCTTTGCTTTGGTAGTTGATAATACAGTGGGACAGCCTGAAGAACAGCAACCCGAACAGCCCGAGAGCGGGCAAGAGGAAGAGCAACCTAACACACCTCCTACCACTACTCCTTCTGCAGGTGGTAATGGCGGCGGAGGTGGTTGTAATACGGGTGGAATGTCAATACTCCTTTCTCTGCTCGTGTTCGCTGTTCCGTTCCTGAGAAGGCTCAGGAGATAACGGGTAAACTTTCAAATCTCAAGGGGGCTGAACAGCCCCCTTTTTTTATTTCTATGACAAACCTAATCCTTAATTCGCCTAAAGGCTTTTAAATCCTGCTGTTCGTAGAGATAAAACCTGATTCCTGAAGCAAGAATAAAGGGGGGACTCTTCAAAAAATTCACTCTGTTTGCTCAACGCAGGCAAGAATGCTTACGCCAAAGATGGCGGAAAGGTCTGAGCCAACAAATGCTCTACCTTTAAGGCTGAGGATATTTCGCAAGCTCAAGGAAAGTAGCGTGGCTTTGCAATAACTTTGTACTTAGTCAAAACTTTTCCTGAGTAGAGATATACTTCATACCTAACCTAAGAACTCGCCTTGAAAATAGTGCAGAAAAGAAAAGCAAAATGTAAGCGTAGGGGAAAGTAGAACATCCGCCACCTCCGCCGGAAGAGACGGGTTGAGGAACAGGCTCCTGATTATCTCCCGGAGCAGGTGCAGGCTCCTTAGAGGGTGTCTCCGACTCTCTTGCCGCATTCGGGTCAGGGGTTAATTCAAGAGCTTTGGCTATATCTAACTTTCCGTATCCCCAAGTGTTGTTAGGCAAGTTTGAAGCATTTAAAGATACAGAAGAAAAGCCGTTTACGAATTCATCGGTATAAGTGGCTGATTGAAGTATATCTTTTACCTGAGCAGGTGTCAGATTCGGATTTTTACTGAGCATGAGAGCTACCGTTCCGGTCACGACGGGTGCGGACATACTCGTTCCGGATATGGGTAGGTAACCGTTAAATCCGCATGTCAACAGGTCTTTTTTCCCTACAAAGGCCAAGTTTGATACAGAAGAGCATACCGTATCTCCGGGGGCAACGATGTCAGGTTTCACCACGCTTTCACAACCCAAGGAACATCCCCTTGTGGGACCCCTACCGCTGAAAATCGATATGTCGTAGAGGGTAGCGTAGGGGTTTTCCGTTTCAATAATTTTGTTTGTGAACGAACCTACAACTATAAGCTCTTTTAAAGCTGAATCCGAAGACACAGAGTAGCTATTATCACCGTCTACAAAACCGGCACCTATTCCCCAAGCGTGAAACCCGCCCGTACTAACCGCAGAACCCCTAAGAGTTATAGACCATCTGTACTGCAGGTAATCGGGCAGTGTTGCAACCGCAATTAGTATCTCTCTATCTCCGTTTAAGGGATTGGTATCTTCGGAGACAATCTCAACGTAGGCACAGCTCCCACTGTAAGCAACCCCAGAACCTACACCGTGAAACTCCGTAGGACCGCAGGGAGTTGAAACTTTTATCTCCAGTTCATCGCCCCCCGGATACCATATATCTATCAGGGCAAAGGTTCCCATCATGTAAAGTTCGTATTCCTTTTCTTCTCCTGCACTTACAACATCCGATAGGTGTGAGTTGTAATCCGCACTGTTACCTGCGGACTTAACAATTATCACGCCCTCTTCTATGAAACTTTTTAGCGTTTGGGAAAACAGGTCTGTACCGTCGTGGGGACCCAAGTCTGTACCCAAGCTCAAGTTTATAACGAAGGGTCTACCGAGTTCTCTGGCTTTGTTCTTCACGAACTCAATTCCCTCTACTACGTCATCTTCAAGAATCCCTTCGCTACCAACGTTAACCATTATTATCTCGGCTTCCGGGGCAATACCTATGTAAGGTGTCTGCTCGCCTATGTAGGACTTACCGTTGCCCGCCGCTATTCCCGCAACGTGGGTTCCGTGTCCCGCTCTGTCCCGCTGGAGGCACTTCATCGATGCTATCTTTTCCTTATCACAAACCTCTCCTGTTCTAACATCGTAGACATACAGGATTCTATTCTCGAATGCCGGGTGTTTGAAGTCTATTCCCGAATCTATAATCCCCACTATAACTCCCTTGCCCGTATACTTTGAAGCCCCTCCGCTCCGAACTATATCGAGCCTCGTAAGGGACGCCACGCTGTCCAAATTGTACTCCAGCTTTTTGGAGGCTCCGATAAACACAACCCTGCTGTCGTCCGCTATTGGGGATAAAAACCTGCTATCTATCTCCGCAAGGAGAATATCACCCTTTTGGGTTATAAACTTTCCGCCGTAACTTTCTACAAGCTCACGCCCGTCTATGTCTCCCGAACGGAGTTTTATAAAAACAGGTCTGTATATTCTTTGGTCTTTCTGGAAGCCACTACCGTAGTAGTTTAGCCCCAACTTATTTAGTTTAAGCAAAGGGTCTATCTTGCTAACCCCGAAGCCACCTACGGATAAAAAGAGTAGAAGAGTTAGGATTATTTTTACCATCACAAACCCCCTTTGTGTGTATATCTTTATTCTAATGCGAGTTGCGGTAGGTATGAGCGGGGGTGTTGACAGCAGTGTTACCGCACTCCTGCTGAAGGAAAAGGGCTACGACGTTTTAGGGGTGACCCTCAGATTTCACACCGTAGAAGCCTGCGAGACCGAGGGAGGGAAAAACGTATGCTGTTCACCAAAAGATGTGCAAGATGCGGCAAAGGTATCAAAGAGGTTGGGCATACCCCACCTGACCTTTAGCTGGGAAGATGTATTCAAAAGCAAGGTGATAGACTACTTCGTAAAGGAGTATCTATCGGGAAACACCCCAAATCCCTGTGCGGTTTGCAACAGAGAGGTTAAAACCGGCTTCTTCGCAAGGTACCTGAAGGAGGTGGCTGACATAGACTTCCTCGCAACCGGGCATTACGCAAGGGTGATTGAGGACGAAAGGTACGGCAGGGTTATAGGCAGGGGTAAAGACAAAAAAAGAGACCAGTCCTACTTCCTCGCACTGGTGAGAAAAGAGGACATAAACCTCCTGAGCTTGCCCCTCGGTGACATGACCAAGGAAGAAGTTAGAAATATAGCCCAAAGGTACGGGCTTGAGGTAGCGCAAAAAAGGGACTCTCAAGAGGTTTGTTTTCTTATGGGCAAGTCACCGGGAGAGTACCTATTACAAAATGTGGGCGCTTCAGAGGGAGACATAAGACACGTCAGCGGAGAGATTTTAGGAAAGCACAAGGGTATATTTAACTTCACCGTGGGACAGAGGAGAGGGCTTGGAATTTCCTACGGTAAGCCCCTTTACGTGATAGATATAGACGCAAAAAGCAACACGGTCATAGTGGGAGAGGAAGAGGAGCTTTACAGGGAAGATATATGGGTCAAGGAATTGAATTTACACGTCCCTCAAGAGAGATGGGACAGGGTAAGCGTGCAGATAAGGTACAGGCACGTTCCCGTTGAAGTTAAAGATATAGAAAAACACGGAGGCAGGTACAAAATCCTCCTAAGGGAGAAGGTAAAGGGAGTAGCCCCCGGTCAGGTAGCCGCCTTCTACGACGGGGAAGTTCTATTGGGTGGTGGGATAATAGAGAGGTATTGAGCCAGGGCGGTGGGAGTCGAACCCACAACCTCGGGATCCGTAGTCCCGCGCTCTATCCAGTTGAGCTACGCCCCGTTAAGATTTAAGTTTAACACCCTCTCCCTAAGCCTGCAAAGAGGACAGACCTCGGTCGGACTCGGCTCACCGCACACCTTACAGCTCGTTATCTTGCCCTCCTTGTCCTCCTTAAACACGGGATAAACCTTTCTTAGGTACTCGAGGTAAAACCTCAACTTCGTTCCCGGGAACTTCTCCTCTATCTGGTTAAGTACCTGCTTGTAAAAAATAGTATTCGCATCTTCGGAGTAAGGGCATTCCTCCTCAAGGAAGTCTATGCCGTTCAGAACGCTGTACAGAGCCGTCTCCTTCTCCGTCAGCTTGCATAAGGGTTTTACCTTCTTCACAAAGCCCTCTTCAGCCTCAAGGACTGGATACTTCCTACCCAGATACTTGGTGTTCCAGTTAATAACGTTAGATAGCAGGGACGAAGCCTCGTCGTCAAGGTTGTGTCCCGTGGCGAGGACATCGTACCCGTACTCCTTTGCAACTTTGTTGAAGTTGTACCTCTTTACGAGACCGCACACGGAGCAGGCTTCCCGCGAGGTAAACCTCTCAATCTCGGGCAGGGTAGCCACGCTCTCGGAGAGCTTTTCCACTATTAGCTTTGCTCCAATCCTGTCCGCGAACTCACGGACCTTCTCCGTAGATTTCTCCGAGTAATCACCTATACCCAAATCTATGTAAAACCCGTCGGCTGTATAACCCAGCTTTCTCAAAACGTACCATAGGGCAAGGCTGTCCTTTCCCCCCGATACCGCCACGAGAACTTTACTTTCCTCGGAAAACATATTGAACTCTTTTACGGTTCTGTCAACGTACCTTTCAAACCAACCGGTAAAGTGTTCCCCGCACAGGGCGAGCCTGTGGTGGGGCATGTATATAACGGGTTTGCCTTTACAAATCCTGCACCTCATTCGTATTTACCGTCGCTCCTCACCTTTATAACCGTGTGGACGTTCCCCCTCGGATTGAAGTCTCCGATTACCTCAAGGAACTTGGGCTTTAACGCCTTTTGCAGAGCCGCGTAAATCTCGTTCGTTGCCTGCTCGTGGGATATGTACCTGTTTCTGAACTTGTTGAGCCACAGCTTTAGGGATTTTAGCTCCACTATGTATCTGTCGGGTACATACTTAATCTTGATGGTGGCGTAATCCGGATAGCCCGAGCGGGGACAGAGACAGGAAAACTCGGGGAAGCTTATCTCTATAACGTAGTCCCTCTCGGGAGATGGATTCTCCCAAGGTTCAAGCTCGGCTTCCTCTATCGCTATCTCTCCGTACTTCTTCTCCTCAGACATGGCAAAAGATAATTATGGGCTTGTAAAGCCCTTTGTGCAACTCCGTGGAACATTTTGCAACAAACCTACTATATTTAAGGAAGAGGTAAAAAAATAAAAATGACAGAACTCGACCCGGATACCCTGCTGGACACCGAGGCGGCGGTGGTAATCTTAGAAAAAGACAGAATATCAAAGGCAAATACAGGGGCAATAGAACTCCTCGGAGATGGAATAATCAACCGTAGGTTTTCGGAGCTTGTCAGCACTACCAACAGAAAGTCCGTATCAAGGGGACTTAGCACTCTGAAAGACTCCGGTAGGATTTGGGAAGCTACCTTTACATCAGAGGCAAAGGGCGTTGAGGTTCACGTTCACGGCTTCGTGGGTAATCTGAAAGGTAAGAAGGTCATAGTCCTGCTTCTGAAAGGGATAAACCCAGAGCCTTTACTTACCGGGATACTGAACTCCTTGGAAGAAGCCATACTCGTGGTCTCCAATAAGAACAAGATTGTCTTTTACAACAAAGCATTCCTAAGAATGTGGGGCATAGAAAGTATCCCCACTTTTAACAGAGAGGAACTAATGGAGATTGCAAGAGATAAGGTTGATAACTACATAGAGTTCGTGGACAGGCTTGAGCGCGTGTATAAAAATCCCTCTGACGTGTACAGAGACATCCTGCACATGAAGGACGGGAGCGTGTTTGAGCGAATGTTTAAGCCCATAGAGGTTCAAGGTATGCAAGACCTCCGAATGTGGGTATCCCGCAACGTAACCGAAAGGAAAAAGCTGGAGGACAAGCTCACCACTATGGCAACAATAGATAACCTAACGGGCTTGATGAACAGGGCTAAAGCAGAGGAGTCTCTCAAGCGGGAGATATACGTAGCCCGCAGGTACTCCACACCCCTATCGGTTCTCTTTATAGACATTGACTTCTTCAAGAGGATTAACGATACTTACGGACACGCCACGGGGGACGAGGTATTGATGGAAATAGCCAACACCTTACAGAACTTAATCCGGGAGTCGGACAGGCTTTACAGATGGGGAGGAGAGGAGTTCCTTATATCCTGTCCAAAAACGGACATAGATGAGGCTAAAGCCCTCGCCCAGAGGATAAACTCCCGCGTCGGAGCCGTTTGCCACTCAAATATTTGCGTAACCGTAAGCATAGGCGTAGCTCAACTCTTCGGGCAAGAATCCTACAGGGAACTGATATCAAGAGCAGATAAAGCCCTGTACAAGGCTAAAAGGCTCGGAAGAAACAGGGTTGAGACTAACCCGTAAGCCCGACCGCAGACTTTACGAACTCCAACCAACCCTTTAGGTACAAACGCTTGTAGCTCGTATTACCCTTCAAAAGCTCCATGAATCTCTCAAGGGAAACACCCCTTCCCATCCTGAAAGCTATCCTCTGAAACCTGTAGCCCACCTTTGCAATCCTGCCCGCGTAAACCAGCTCCGGAAGTATCTCCGAAAACACCCTTTCCTTGTATCTCTCTAAAGCCTCGGAGGGTACCTCCAACACGGACTCAGCAAGTAGATGCCCCCCGACAACTCCGTAGTAAATACCCTCTCCTAAAAGAGGGTCAACCATGTTTGCCGCGTCCCCTACCAGAAGAACCCTATCCCTGCCCAAGTGCAGGTCTTCCGGTCTTTCCGCAAAGGGTATGTGCCAGCCCTTCAAAGGTGAGATGGGCTTCACCCTCAAGTACCCGTGTTCCGCCATGTACCCATCAAGCACCTTCCTTAAATTCTCATCTCCCGTAGAGGCAACGCCCACGCTCACCCTATCACCCTTGGGAAATATCCATGCGTAGCCTCTCCTTACGACCCCCGTATCTATAACCACCCTATCAACCAAATTCCCCTCTGCTACAAGCTCCACAGACCTAAAGAATTTTTTCTTTTTAAAACCCAACCGCTTCGCGGTTTTACTGTGAAAACCGTCCGCCCCGACTACGAAGTCCGCGTGCACAACACCCCTTGAGGTCTGAACCCTGTACCCGGAGCCTTCCCTTTGAAAGCCCTCAAGTTCACACTCTTCCCAAAGCTCCGCTCCGGACTCAAGGGACTTTGAGGTTAAAAAGTTATCAAAACTCCTCCTGTCCACTATGTAGGCTATGCCCTCTCCCTTCTCCTTCTCCACGAACTCCCTACCCGAAAAGCCCAGAACTCCTCCCCTTATGCGGTTCAGCACCTCACTCTCCCAACCTTTCGGAAGGTAGTCCGATATCCTTGCGGAAAGACAGCCCGCGCACAGCTTATCGCGGGGGAGCTTTTTCCTCTCAAGGACTAATACCTTCAGCCCGCCTTCGGAAAGCCTCCTCGCAGAGGTAGCGCCCGCGGGCCCGCTACCCACAACTACAGCATCATACCTCATCTTCCTTCTCTTTCTCTTGCCACTCCCAGTACTTTTCCAAAACCTTCAAGTCCCTATCAGGCTCAAACCTCAAAGAAGGTATAGCCTTAGCCCTAATTCTCTTCCTCAAGAGATTTCTTATGAACCCAGCAGCCGACTCTAAAGCCTCCTTTACCCTTTCTTCCCTGTCCTCCGGATAGGCTGTAAAGAATACCGTTGCATACCTAAAGTCTCTTGAAGGCTCAACCCTCGTTATAGTGATAAACCCTATCTCGGGATTTGTAAGCTCTTTCATGATTATGTCCGAGATTTCCTCCTTCAAGACCTCGGAGAACCTTTCCAACTTCTTATCGCTCATGCAACTTAACTTAACACATATTCCCTGTGGTACCATAGCTTTTCATGACTCACTGGCAGGCTTTTATAATGGGCGTCGTGGAGGGGATATCCGAGTTCCTGCCCATATCCTCAACGGGACACCTAATACTGACAGCCCACCTACTCGGAATACCGCAGGACGAGTTCACAAAGAGCTTTCAAATAACCATACAGCTGGGTTCAATACTTGCGGTAGTATTTTTGTTCTCCGAGAGACTGAGAAAAGATACCGATACTTGGAAAAGGATAATCATCGGATTTATCCCTACGGGGATAATAGGATTCCTGCTTTACAAACTTATCAAAGGATACCTGATAGGAAACGAGCTTATAGTGGTCGTGTCCCTTATACTCGGCGGTGTAGTCCTCATACTCATAGACCTGCTGCACAAAGAGAAGTCCGCCATAGACGACATAGATAAAATCCCCCTACACAAAGCCCTTTTGATAGGAACACTTCAGGCAATTGCGGTCATCCCCGGGGTGTCAAGGTCTGGAGCTACAATAAGCGGAGGGCTTTTGCTGGGGCTTTCAAGAAAGACCGCGGCGGAGTTTTCCTTCCTCCTTGCCATACCCACGATGTTCTCCGCAACCGCCTACGACCTCTACAAAACGGGAGGAAACTTCCAAGCTGAGGACTGGAGCTTGCTTGCCACGGGCTTTATAACTGCCTTTGTGGTATCCACACTCACGGTTCGCTGGCTTCTGTCTTTCCTAAAAACCCACGGATTTCTCCCTTTCGGGGTTTACAGGATACTCGTGGGAGGAATATACGCCTACTTATTCTTGTAACGCTCCGCATCATTTTCCAAGGTTCTTTTTACATCTTGAGTTCTCTCTTATTCAGTCGTGCAAAACTTTAGTCTATATCGCTCTCAGGATTATCCTTTGGGTATATAACTCTACCAAGGATAAACCTCATGTCTTTGACGCAAGCTACTCATATTTTGAATTTATTTCCCATTACCGGAGAATTAAAAGTTGACATCCTCCCACCTAAGGAGACAACCCCGAAGACTAGGGTTTTCGTTTACTGGAAGTGGGAGGAGGAAAAGAAGAAATGCACACATACACAAAAAGTGTGTATATTTATACATTATGGTGAAGAGACTGAATATAACCTTAGATAAAGAGATAGCGGAGGAGCTGGATTTAATAAGTAAGGAACTTGGAGAGAAGAAAAGCAAGCTAATAGAAAAGGCTCTCACTTTCTACTTTGATTATCTTGATTTGAAGATTTCAGAGGAAAGACTTAAAAGGCTTGAAAATGGAGAAACAAAAACCATACCCGCTGAGGAGGTTTATGACGAGCTTGGTATTTGATGTATAAGATAGAGTTCATCAAGGAAGCATACGAAGAATTTAAGAAGCTTGATAAACCTGTTCAAAGGATTATTAAAGAAAAACTGGATTTATTAGTAAAGAACCCCGAAGCTCTAAAGAACAACATCAAACCTTTAAAGGGTGATTATTGGGGTCTTTATAGACTCAGGGTTGGCAATTATAGGGTAGTTTACAAAATGGAAAGGGAAAAGCTGATAATACTTATAGTAAGGGTAGGACACAGAAGGGAAATATACTGATGCCCGCAAGGTTCAGATGGGAGAGGGACTTTGGAGCTTGTGCTTTCTGAAGATGTTCCCTCTACCGATAAGATAATTTTTTCAGGTAATGAGGTCAGGGTTGTGAACCCGTTTTATGAGGGAATTTGAGCCGATACGGGTATCAACTTACCAGAATGCCGAACCCTGCGCTTGATATTTTTCAAGAAGTAGCGGAAGGCAAAGCTATGTTTAGCTCTTTACCTTCTCTCTGAAATTCCTTCCAGTCAAGTATCTCAAGTCCTACGACCTCCCCCCGCTTGTTGTAGTCAATTACAACTCCGAGTTCTTCAATAAACTCGCTGTCTGCAACGGGTTCGTTTTTGAAGTCTATCAGAAGCGAATCTGTCTCCGGGACATACCTTATCCGCATAGCCCTTTCCTCTTAAGTGTCCTGTCAAAGAACGCTGTTATTATCTCTAATTTATATCTTTCAATTTAGCTACAGCATTAAGGAGATGCGTTCTATGATAGGTTTTTATCTCAACATTTGCTTACCAAGGAGTAGGAATAACATTTAAAGTTGCATAACATGAAGTTACAGTGCCTCTATAATCTTCAAAATCTACTCTATCGGTTCTAGTTCCAGAAACTAGGTGGTTCCCGGTTATTCTTATAGAACCACATGTTTGATATACCTCATCAACATATCCATCATTTAAATAATCTATCCTTATCTCACAACCACCACCATTATTATCAGTAATACCAGGATTAATTATATTTATATTTAATGTACTTGAACCAGTCGTAGCAATAATGTTTGGATCCCAATAACAATCTATAGAGGGATGATTGTAAATTCCGATAGTTTTTCCACCATTCATTTGAGAAAAAGTGGCTTGAGTACTATCTATGCCATCAGATACTTTAACTAATGGATCAAAAGTTCCTGTAGCATTATAAGATAAATTTAAAGATGTAGGGTTTTGACAATCATTTATTGTTAAATCAAAATTTCCATCTCCGTCTTTATCAATATAACAAGTTAAAGCATCTCCATCAGCATCATAGGCTTGTAGAGATCCGATTATATTCTCATTTACATAGAATTTATATATTTGAGTTCCATCCTTGGCTGTTGCTTGGTTTAAAAAAAAGACGTAATAGTGGGAGCCTTATTAATCCTATAATAGAATGTCTTAGCGTCAATCAATACGTTATTACCTCCATAATCTTTGTATATCTTAACATCTAACTGCTGTTGACCATTACCAGTATCTGCATTATCCACTGTATATGAATGGTTTAGAGAATCACAATAATATGTTCCTTGATCAACCAAATTGCCATTCTTATAAATCTCTACTTTACAATTAGCAGTTGTTCCATCATTAAATGTTATGCTAATGCTATGAATATAAGGAGCATTACTTCCTTGTGTTGGATCTGTGAATACACATGTTCCTCCATCATTAACCTGCCATGCATTACCTGTTTTTCCATCATTACAATAAGCATTTAATCCTGCTTGGGCATCTTTGTATATTGTGAATAAATACTCTTTAATATCTTGAACTGTTGCTACTCCATTGGTTATGTCTTCTCTAACCTTTATAGAATATTGTTGATTAGTTCCTGGAGATAAAGAAGAAATATCTAA